>JAEEVT010000127.1 GCA_016291005.1 Prevotella sp.
CAAGAAGTTTAAATGCTGAAACGGATGTAGGCGCGGTCGTCGAAGGAATTGAAGTCAGGATGGAAACCTTTCGTGGCTTGAAAGCGCGGGCCGATGTTCAGAGGGTCGTCTTCGCGTTGCTGGCGGAGGCGGCTCTCGCTTTCTTCTAACGTGGGACAGAGGAAGGGGTAGCCGTCGGAGGCGAGGACAATCTCCCAGGGCTGGAAGTCAAGAGGCACGATGCGGACGTGGAGCCTGTCGATGGGGAAGCCATCGACCACGCTATATGAAGTATTTTGTTGGCGCATGGTCTCTATCATGCGGGGGATGATGACGGGGCGTGCCGTGTCGTTGCGTAGCAGTTGGTCAACGGTCTTGCCGTCGGCCAGCTGGCGTCTTACCTCGTCGGCGCGCATGGCTGCCAGTTCTGCCTCGTAGGGCTTGGGGTTGTCGAAGAAGAAACTTTCCCCTGCCTCTACAGAAGGATGTGTGAACTGCTGGGTTGGTTTCCTTTCCTTTTGGGAGGGGTGTGGGATGGCCAATGCCTGGCAGTCGCCAATCATCCAGATTTCGCGGTTGAGGCGGCTGTAGACGACGACTGAACATGTCAGTCGGTCTTCTGGATGCTCTGCCAGGCGTGGCAGCATGCTTTTCTTGTAGTGCCGTCGGACGTAGGCTGTGACGCCGCGCATGAACTGTTCGCACGTGGTGGTTTTCGGCATGCGCCGGATGTATCGGCTCACCAATAGCATTGCCTGGCGACCGTTTGAGCGCAGCAGGCTGTGGCGGTAGTCGGACTTGGAGGTGCTGCCGTCGATGACGGCTATAAAGTCAGCGGTTACGACGATTCCGTCCTCGCTTTTCTTTTTGGGGTTCTTGGGGACGAGGTTTTGTTCGATGATTTCCATGATCGGGCTGGGGAGTATGTGCGTTCTTGGGAGGGTGAGCGGGCTGGCTGCTGTGGCCGTTTACAGAAGGGTGGGCGCCGCGCTGTCCGTCCTTGTACCAGAAGAAGTATTGTCGCTGGGCGAGCTTCTCTTGCTGTGTGTGGGCGGTAGCGACGGGCTCCATGGTATAGGGATGGTAGCCGGTGTAGAACATCTCGGTCGAGACGGTCATCGGCGTCGGGGTGAAGTCTTGTACCTGTTCGAGCCTGTAGCCCAGCTTTCTGGTGAGGTCTGCCAGCTGTGCCATGTCTGCCTCGGTACAGCCTGGGTGGCTTGAGATGAAGTAGGGTATGATTTGCTGGTTGAGATGTTCCTCGCGGTTGATGCGGTCGAAGATGCGCTTGAAGTCGTAGAACTGCTGGAATGATGGTTTTCGCATGAGCATCAGCACGCGGTCGCTGGTGTGTTCTGGTGCAACCTTCAGCCTTCCGCTGACGTGGCGTGTGATGAGTTCGCGTGTGTACTCCTGTGCCGCGCGGTTGGCGGCCTCGTCCTTGCTCTTGTATAGTAGGAGGTCGTAGCGCACGCCGCTTCCTATAAAGCTCTTCTTGATGCCGGGCAGTGCGTCGACGGCCCGATATATTTCAAGTAGTTTCGAGTGGTTGGTGTCGAGGTTGGGACAGATTTGCGGATGTATGCAGCTTGGGCGCTTACACTTCTCGCAGATGTTCCGGTTTCTGCCGTGCATGCCGTACATGTTGGCCGATGGGCCTCCGAGGTCGGAGAGGTAGCCTTTGAAGTCAGGCATTTGGATAATCTGCTTCACTTCTTTCAATATGCTCTCCTTTGACCGGCAGCTGATGAACTTTCCCTGATGGGCTGAGATGGTGCAGAAGGCACATCCTCCGAAGCAGCCGCGGTGGATGTTGACCGAGAATTTTATCATGTCGTATGCCGGAATGCGCTTGCCCTTGTATTTGGGGTGTGGCAGTCGGGTGTAGGGCAGGTCGAACGATGCATCCAGTTCCTCGGTAGTCATTGGCGGGTAGGGTGGGTTGACCACGACGTTCAGTTCTTCTTTTCCCAAGGGCTGTATCAGCCGCTTGGCGTGCATCATGTTCGACTGTTCCTCGATGTGGCGGAAGTTCTCGGCCTGGCAGCGCTTGTCGCGCAGGCACTCCTCGTGGCTATGTAGCACGATGTCGTCGGCCTGCGGGGTGACGCCTTTGTCGAGCCAGACGGTCTGTGGTATGTCGCGGATGGTGCTGAAGGGTGTGCCCTCGGCCACTCTGTGGGCCAGTTGCACTATCGGTTTCTCGCCCATGCCGTAGATGATGATGTCGGCAGGAGCGTCGCAGAGTATGCAGGGTCGCAGTCGGTCCTGCCAGTAGTCGTAGTGTGTCAGTCGTCGCAGCGAGGCCTCGATGCCTCCCAGTACGATGGGTACGTCGGGGAAGAGTTCTCGCAGGATTTTGGAATAGACGATGGTGGGATATTCCGGTCGCATGTCGTGACGTCCGTCTGGCGAGTAGGCGTCCTCGGAGCGCAGTCGGCGGTTGGCGGTGTACTTGTTGACCATCGAGTCCATGCATCCTGGTGCGATGCCGAAGAACAGCCTTGGTCTTCCCAGTTTCTTGAAGTCGCGATAGTCGCCGTGCCAGTCTGGCTGTGGCACTATGGCCACTCGGAATCCTGCCGCTTCGAGTGAGCGTCCTATGACGGCTGCTCCGAAGGAGGGGTGGTCGACGTATGCGTCGGCTGAGAACAGGATGACGTCCACCTCATCCCATCCCCGCAGTTCCATCTCCTTCTTCGTCGTCGGCAGGAAGTCCGTCAGCCTGTATTCCATGTCTGTTCAAATCAGGAATGAGCCTCTCATTTCCAATTTAGTTAAACGGTGTTCCTTGGAAGGCTCGTGTCGTCATGCCGAGGCTGTCGTTGCCGCGGTCTTTCCAGTTGATGTAGAGCAGTACGAGCTGCTGTAGTCCGAATGCCTTCATGTTAGGATGGTAGATGACGTCGAGGCATAGGTCGAGTAGCTGTTTGTCCTTGCCGGCTTCCGACTCGAGCATGGCACGGATGTTCAGTTTCAGTTTCTCGAGCACCTGTTCGTCCACATAGCCGTTGGAGTCGATGAGGTCTCTGAAGAATTGATACTTTTCGATGGTTTGGAGGTGTTCCTCAGCAATGTCTATGCTGCGGGTACCGCTGGAATTAGTTTGGATCTTGTACATAGTTATTAGTTATTTTAATAGGTAGTTAATGATTCCTTGCATGATGGCGGCCTGGGTCTGTTCGCCTTGGATGCACTCGAAGGGATACCCCATGACGAAGAGCCGTGCGTCGGTTCCTTTGTAGGCGATGGCGGCATTCTGGCCGTCGGCATACTGCATGACGGCGTAGGCGGGCTGGACGGGGTGGAGTATGTCGGTCGACGTGGCGGCATAGTGCGTCTCGTTGAGTTCGCGCCAGTACTGCCAGGTGGTGCCGAGGCCCTTTACCGTGTTGTCGGGATTGGTGTTCAGTCCTACATAGCGGCAGCGCAGCACTTTGGCCATGAAGTTCTGTTCCAGGCTGCTCATCATGTCGCTGCCCACATAGGCTCCGCTGACCAACAGTGCCCCGCCGTTGGCGGTATAGCTCTCCAGCATGTGCTGCATGCCGGGAGTAAACGTCTTGTAAAGGACGAGGCTGTGGCCGTCGTCGCGCTCCAGGCCTAACAGCAGGTCGAGCATGGCGTAGTTGGAGAGTCTGACCTTGGCCGATTCCACCGCCTCGCTGGAACTGCTGACAATGTTGTAGGCTCCGGCCTTCGCCATGGCTTTGGCGTGGGTCATGACGTAGTTGAAGTCGTTGCCAGCTATCAGCCGGCCGGCCAGCTCCTCGCCGCTGTAGCCCAGTCCGCCGTTCTCTATTCCCATTTGTGAGCGGTTGAAGTTCAGTTGCCTGCCTAACCATCCGAAGGTTGGCCCGTAGGTGATGCCTGGGTCGCTGTCCAGGTCGAAGCCCTGCTCGTCTGCCGTGTTCCTGATGGCCGGTGAGGAGAGCCGGTGGAAACCGTTTACTATCATGAGTGTCTGGCTTGCCCGCGGATGATGGTATGCCGAGAGCACTTCGGTGGGGAAGCTGCGTCCGCCCTTGTTGACGGCAACCACCTTGAAGTGGTAGAGTATGTCGGGCTTCAGCTTCAGGTCGAAGGACTCCTTGCGGACCAAGTTGCCGTTGTCGAAGTCGGCGTCGCCGATGGCTGTGTAGACCACATATCCCGTAGGCTTTGCCGTGGGCTCCTGCGGGTCGGTGACGGGACTCCAGCTCAGCCTCACCTCGCCTTTGTTCTCGAATTCTATGCGGAAGTTGTTGGGTGCCAATGGTGTGACGACAGCCGGCTGCTCGTGCAGGTCGTTGACATAGCGCAGGATGGTCTTGTAGACAGAGCGTGCCAGCGTGAAGCGGAAGTTAGGGTCCTGACCGTAGCGCATGTCGGGGAAGTTCTGGTGTGACAGCGTTTCCAGTATGGCGCTGGGCACTTCTGGCAGGCGCGTCTCAGAATAGTTGCGGTCGAAGAGGTCGCGTCGCGTCCATTGTCCGAATTTACTGCGAATGTCCCTTTCTTCATTGTTTAGCAGCGACTCTGCCAGGTCGTAGGACGCCAGGCGCGGGAGCCCTGCCGCCAGCTTGCCTTCATGGAAGTCGGTGGTGCAGATGGCCAGCGGACCGTAGATGCTCTGGCCGTCGGGGGCGTAGCCTGCGTCGCTGTGGACGGCTAACGAGAGTTCGATGGGAACCTTGCGCCCTTCGATGTCAGGCATGTAGCAGGAACCGCCCCCCAGCAGGTTGGTCATGAGCGAGCGGACGTTAATGTCGTCGCCGTAGTCGTTCTCGCCGTTCTTCGTGCTATAGACGGCGTAGGGCATGCCGGCCCACTGGGCAAAGTAGCGTGCGCCCTCCAAGGCTCGTGGCATGCCGCTGTTGACGCCGTTGCGGGCAATGTTGCCCATGCCGCCGCCAAAGCGTACGGCATCTGTCGTTACGACGCCGTTCTGCCCACTTTGGTTGGATACGGTGACGCGGTTGAACTCGCTGTAGCCGGCATCGAAGTCGAAGGTTCCGAGATAGACCCATGTGGACCCGCCCATCTGCTGGTTGACGTGGAACTGGGTGCGCTCGCCGCGGTGCCAGACTGTATAGAGTACGTCGCTGATGCTGTTGGGCAGCGTCTGATAGCTGACATAGACGGCATAGCGTCCAGCCTTGCGGAAGTCAGGCTGGTAGGTGGCCAACGAGTAGCGCGACTTGCTGCTGGTGGTCTTCACCATGCGCGCCGTGCCAGCCTCAAAAGGATTCTCGCCGTCGACGTAGTTGCCGGCGTGCCAGGAGAAGCCCGGCAGTCCGGTGCTCTGCCACTTGCCGTGCGACGTTACCTCGATGTAGTTTCGCAGTGAGCCGTCGTTGTCGACGATGACCTCTTCCGTCTGCCAGTCGCGCTCACGGGGTGTGAAGACTACGGCGCCGGCGTTTTCAAGCATGGGGATGAGGTAGGGTACGACGATGGTCTGGGTGAAGAGGTCCTCGGTGGTTGCAAAGAGCTTGGGGCGTTGCCAGCGCCACCGCTCTTCAGCTTGGTCGTAATACCGGCCGTGGCTGGCCCACAGCGACAAGTGGCGGTTCTGAAGCCCTTGGGTGACTTTGGCGGGGTAGGAGATGTCCTTGACCCAAGGGTCGTCCTGGTAGTCAATATCTCCCCAGCAGGTTGTGGTGGTCGTGGCTTGTGGAAAAGCATGCTGGGCGCATGCCAACAGACATATATATAATAGGTATAGGGAAAATCTCTTCATGTTATAGCTGTCCGAGAGTGAAGTTCTCGGGCTTCTTGCCTTTGAAGTCCTTGAAATAAAGTTTGATTTCACGCATCTGTCCGTCCACGTCGCCATTGGGAACGATGGTCTTGGTACAGCGGATAAGCCGTTTCTCGTAGTCCACACCGTAGAGCAGGATAGGGATACCCGCCTTCTGGGCAATGAAATAGAAGCCCTTCTTCCATTCCGGGTTGGCCGAACGGGTGCCCTCTGGCGTGATGCAGAGCATGAAGGTTTCTGCCTGGCGCGCAGTCTCGGCCAGGTTGTCAGTCATGCTCGTCTTCTTGCTGCGCCAAACGGGAATGCCGCCCATCTTACGGAACAATGGCCCCAAAGGCCAGAAAAACCATTCCTTCTTCATGAGGAAATTGCTTTTCATCCCTTCGGCGCGACTGTATAGCTGACCGATAAGGAAGTCCCAGTTGCTGGTGTGTGGTGCGAGACAGATGATGCACTTCTCCGTGTGGGGCTCCGTAACCTCTGCCGTCCACCCCATGTGTTTATACAACAGCCAGTGGCAGAATGATTTCAGCGACATAGCTCCTTAAAGATTATTAATCTGGTCAACCAGCTCGCTGGCTTGCGCGGTGAACTGCTCGCAGAGCAGACGGAAATACTTCTTTGCCGGCATGCCTGGCTCCGGGTGAGAAATGCGCGAGATGAAATCCTGTTCCATCCTGACAATGCTGTAGAACAACGCCTCGGCGTCGTCCTGATGAGACTTGTTTCCATACAGCGAAGCTGCCACACACTCGGTCAGCAGTTCGGAACAAATTACTTGAATACTCTTCTTTAACTCTCTTTTATTACTCATAATTTCGTCCTCCTTTTTATGTAAGGTTGTCTGTTTCAAAGGTCAAAGATACGAAAAAAAACCGATATACAATGACTTTCATCAAAAAAAAAACTTAAAAAGGCTCATTTCTTTCTATTTTCTCACGGAAAAAGATTAATTTTGCATTCCGAAAGTCAAATCATTCTTATTTATAACTTAATATTGATATGGAAAAAAGTGCATTGCAGAAGGCAAGAGCCGCTTATCAGCCAAAGTTGCCGAAGGCTCTCCAAGGTGCTGTGAAAGTGAAAGAAGGTGCTGCTACGCAGAGCGTCGGCGATCAGGAGGAAATCAAGAAACTGTTCCCCAACACGTATGGCATGCCCATCGTAGAGTTTGAACCTGCTACCGAAGCCAACACGAAGAAGATGAACGTCGGTATCATCCTTTCCGGCGGTCAGGCCCCCGGCGGCCACAACGTCATCACCGGTCTGTTCGACCAGGTAAAGAAACTCAATCCCGAGAACCGTCTCTACGGCTTCATCCTCGGCCCTGGCGGCCTGGTAGACCACAACTACATGGAGCTGACGAAGGAAATTATCGACGAGTACCGCAACACCGGCGGCTTCGACATGATTGGCTCCGGTCGTACGAAGCTCGAGAAGGTGGAGCAGTTTGAGAAAGGTCTTGAGATTATCCGCGAGTTGGACATCAAGGCCATCGTCATCATCGGCGGCGACGACTCTAACACCAATGCCTGCGTGCTGGCCGAATACTATGCTGCCAAGAACTACGGCGTCCAGGTCATCGGCTGTCCGAAGACCATCGACGGCGACTTGAAGAACGAGCAGATTGAGACATCGTTCGGCTTCGACACCGCCTGCAAGACCTACTCCGAACTCATCGGCAACATCGAGCGCGACTGTAACTCAGCCCGCAAGTACTGGCACTTCATCAAGGTGATGGGACGCTCGGCTTCCCATATCGCCCTTGAGTGTGCCTTGCAGACACAGCCCAACATCTGTCTCATCTCAGAGGAAATCGAGGCAAAGGCCATGAGCCTTGACGAGATCGTGGACTACATCGCAAATGCTGTCGCTGTCCGTGCTGCCGACGGCAATAACTACGGTACCGTCATCATCCCCGAGGGCGTCATTGAATTCATCCCCGCCATCAAGAAGCTCATCGCACAGCTCAACGACGTGCTCGCCCTGCCCGAGGCTAAGGAGATTAGCCGCGACGAGCAGGTGGACTTCGCCAAGAGTCACCTCACGCCCGAGAACCTCGCCGTGTTCAACAGCCTGCCCGTTGGCGTGGCCCGTCAGCTGGCCCTCGACCGCGATCCTCACGGCAACGTACAGGTGTCGCTCATCGAGACCGAGAAGCTGCTCTCCACCATGGTAGCCCAGAAACTGGAGAAGATGAAGAAGGCAGGCAAGTATACCGGCAAGTTCGGCACCCAGCACCACTTCTTCGGCTACGAGGGACGTTGCGCCGCTCCGTCAAACTTCGACGCCGACTACTGCTATGCACTCGGTACTTCGGCAGCCCAGCTCATTGCCAACGGCAAGACCGGTTACATGGCTATCGTCAAGAACACGACCGCTCCCGCCGACCAGTGGATTGCCGGTGGCGTGCCCATCACCATGATGATGAATATGGAGAAGCGTGCCGGTGAGATGAAGCCCGTTATCCGCAAGGCCCTTGTCGAACTGGATGGCGCTCCCTTCAAGGAGTTTGCTGCCAACCGTGACCGCTGGGCTCGCGAGACGGCTTACGTCTATCCTGGACCTATCCAGTATTGGGGACCCACCGAGGTGTGCGACCAGCCCACCCGCACTCTGGCTCTTGAGAAAGCGTAATATGAATCACCCTACGCACAAGCGAATGACATCCGGACGCCAAAAAAGGAGCATCGTGCCCCATCGGCGTCCGAATGTCTTTATTCGTCTGCTCCAACACATGCCTGGCTGGGCATGGTGGGTAGGCGGAGCTTGTATCGTAGCAGCATACGTCTATTTCTTCTACTACTTCTTCGTCAGTCCTTTCGGTTTCCGCTTCCGAGCTCTTTACGGCGACATCAGCTATCCCGAGGGCTACGAGATTCACGGCATAGACATCAGCCACCATCAGGGAGAGATCGACTGGCAGGAACTGCGCGACAACGGACTCATCGACAAGTTCCCCGTACGCTTCATCATGATGAAGGCCACCGAGGGAGCAACGAAGGTTGACGAGAACTTCATCGACAATTTCTATCAGGCCCGTGAGTATGGCTACACCCGTGGTGCCTACCATTTCTACAGCGTCCACTCCCCGGCTCAGGACCAGGCGGCGTTCTTTATCCAGAATGTCAAGCTGGAGAATGGCGACTTGCCGCCCGTGCTCGACGTGGAGCACAAACCCAAAAACCAGACCGACGCAGAGTTCAAGGAGAGCGTCTTGTTGTGGCTCAGGCTGGTGGAAAAGCACTACGGCGTCAAGCCAATCATCTACACCTATTATAAATTTAAGACGAGATACCTGAACGACTCCATCTTCGACAGCTATCCCTATTGGATAGCCCACTACTACGTGGAGAAGGTTGAGTACAAGGGTGCGTGGAAGTTCTGGCAGCACACCGACGTGGGTAAGTTGCCGGGCATCAAGGGCTATGTGGACTTCAATATCTACAACGGCTCCTTCTATGACCTGCGCAAGATGACTATCGGCGCCCGCGAACAGATAGGCGAGGATGCCTACGCCGACTGAACGCCCACTGAAGGATACCGAAGGGAAACTGCACGGAAACTGAAGGGAAGAAAGTTTTTTCAAAAAAAACGCCAAAAAGTTTTGGTGGTTTAAAAAAAAGTCGTACCTTTGCACCCGCAATCGAGAGAGATGCCCCTACTTAGGGAGAAAAATGCGGAAATAGCTCAGTTGGTAGAGCACAACCTTGCCAAGGTTGGGGTCGCGGGTCCGAGTCCCGTTTTCCGCTCAACATGTTGAGCGGGTCCGAGTCCCGTTTTCCGCTCAACATGTTG
>JAEEVT010000128.1 GCA_016291005.1 Prevotella sp.
TCACTAATTTGTCGCCAACCCGGGGCATAAGACTGGAAGGCGTGGAACTGCTGAAGGTTATGGTCAGTTCGTCGCTGCTGATGACGTATGGCATCAATTGGTCAGACAGGTTGATGACGCCAGGCTGGTATTCAGTCTTGGGCGTTACGAAACTGATGCTGTCAATTTCTGCCAATGGTATCCGATAGATGCTGTCGGCAGTATTGACAATCTGAGTCACTATCTCATCATACCTGTTTCCATCAATATCGGTATATGAATACTCAATGCTCTGAATCTCGTCAGGCAGGAAGCCGTTCACCTGACCGTCATGAAGGTATATATACATGACGTCACCCACGTTCTGTGCCATTCCACAGATTGTGACGGCTGCTAATAATATAATAAGGTGTAGGCGTTTCATGGCTTCGTGAATTTAGAGGTTCGACCATTGACTGTAAGCAGATAGACTCCTGAGGGGATAGCTGAGAGAGGAAGTGTGGCGGTGGAACCACTAAGCTGTATGCGGACAGGGACACGGATGCCTTTGACAGTATGGACGGCTATGTCGCCAGTGGACTTGATACCGTGGAAAACCAGTTGGCCGTTTTCCTTTGAGTACTCGACTTTGCCGTTAGGCTTGCTGATACCTAAGGCACCGCCCTTATAGGTAAAGCGAAGCACGTCCTGCTTGGGATATTCCATGTCGAGCACTGTAGAGGTGATGAGCACGCGGTCGCCATCGAACTTTACTTGTGGCATAGTGTAGAGCTCCACGTCAGTAGTGGTACCGTTGGCATGGTGTAGTACAAGTGTCTGGGCTTTCATCCCGCTTGCAAGGCATAGCACCATGAAAAGGAATAGTAGTCTTTTTGTTATCATAGCAGTTATTTTTAGTTAGTAATAAATCAAATATAAGGACACAAAGAATGGCGTGGCCATCCTTATGCACTTACCTAAGGGGCAGACGTAGGATATTTGGAACCCCTCACTACGATGAAAGAATGCTGCCACGCCATAGCGTGGTGCATAGCTGATGCTCGTAGTGAGGAATGACCACCCACGGGTCTTTCCCTTTGCTAATTAAATCGAACTATTCCAAAACAGATTTCCTACGTCCTTTCGGTAAGTGCGAAATAAAAGCTAATGCATCTACAGCTCGGGATTTCTCCCCCAAGCCGTTGCAAATGTACAAAGAAATTTCTAATTTTCCAAACAAAACGCCGGAAAAGTAAAGAAAAGGCGGAAAAGATTTGATTCAACTTCTGCAAGGGATAAGGATTAAGGTAACATAAAGGCATTCTATCTATGGCAGGGTTAAGGTAAAAACCATTCAACTTTTTTCAGGGTAAGACAGAAACTGCACATTAGATTATTCCACACAATAGCAAGGTAATTGATTTCGAGACAGGGTAGTTCTGCGTCGCGGGGATGAAAAATACCCATTGGGTAACAAAATATGTTAAAACACGGACGTCATAACGAAATAATGCGTACCTTTGCAATCGTTATGGCAGACAAACACTTATATATCATCAGCGGCCCGAACGGCGCTGGCAAGACAACGGCATCCATGACGCTGCTGCCGGAAGTGTGGCAGTGCCGTGAATTCGTCAATGCTGATGCCATAGCCGTGGGACTGTCGCCATTCAATCCTGACAGTATGGCCATCGAAGCAGGGAAACTGATGCTCAAGCGCATCAACGACCTGTTGAGTCAAGGCGAGACTTTTGCCATAGAAACCACATTGGCTACAAAATCGTATGTTAACTTGATTCGGAGGACAAAAGAACTGGGATATAGTGTTTCGCTCCTATACTTGTGGCTTGAATCGCCAGAGACTGCCATCCGTCGCGTGGCGCTCCGTGTCAGCGAGGGCGGTCACAGCATCCCCGAGGACGTTATCGTCCGTCGTTATCATGCAGGATTGAAAAACCTTTTCCAATTGTTCATGCCAATCGTTGACTATTGGATGCTAGTGGATAATACCCGTACACCAAGAGTCATTGTGGCGGAGGGTGGTGCCGAGGTGTCAGATGTAATCAGAAACGTAGAACTTTATCAAATAATCAAAGGATATGTCGAATAATGAGTGGAAAGCAATGAGCCGGACAATGAGTGAAGGACTTGCAAGGGCAGAATACCAGATGGTGCGCAAAAAGGCTGAGAGGAATATGCAGACCATGCAGGGTACTCAGGAGGTTCCTGCAAAGGAGTTGCTGGAAAAGCTCTACCATGAGACCGTCGACTGACAATCCATCCCTTACGGCTCGCCAAGGAACTCGATGATGTGGAGGATTAAAATTTGTTTTTGCGAAATATCCTCCATCCTCCATCTTTTAGCGTAACTTGCTTACAATAAATACATTGCGGGTGGAGGATGATTGGTGGAAGATGGAGGATAATCCTCAAAAACACCTAAAACCGACTCAAAAAACAGTTGTTTGAACCTTAACGATAACGAAAACGATAACTGTTTTCCCTGTTGGTTCAAAGGCGGGGATTCAGAAGTTACGGCGATTTCTTCAAACAAAACGCTGGAAAAGTAAAGAAAAGGCAGAATATCTCTATGCTTCTGCGATTATATTTCTGAAAGGAAACAGGAAAAGGACAAAAGGTAATTGGAAACGAATTATCTTAATTAAAACGAATTTTGTCCACGAATAGCCTTAAACGGTTGAATGCAAATAATTGGCGATTTATTTTGCATTTCACTCGCTTATTCGTAACTTTGCAGGCGGAAACCAAACATGTTAGGACTATGACAACATTTGCATTGAATAATCTGTGGGCGTACTTGCAGGGGCTGTCACTTGCACAGAGTGACCGTGAGTGGCTGGCCAGCAAGCTGCTGGAGCCGAAAGCGGATGATGCCAAAACCGCCAAACAGAAGGAGTATGTAAAGGAAACGCTGACTCGCGCACTGAAGGAGGTGAAAGAAGCCAAGAATGAGGGACGCAAGTTGAAGTCCATGGATGAGCTCTTGGATGAACTTGAGGAGGCAGTCGTATGAAAGTAACTATTTCCACTATCGACGAGTTCGATAGGCAAGTTCATCGACTGGCGAAAAAGTACAAGTCGCTGAAGGATGATCTGAAAACCCTTCAGGAGGAACTCATGAAAAATCCCCTGCAAGGCAGCGATCTTGGCAGTGGCGTTCGAAAGATTCGTATGGCCATTGCCTCGAAGGGCAAGGGCAAGAGTGGCGGTGCACGGGTGTTGACGCTGAATGTGCTGGTGAGCAATGAGGATGGCGTCCACACTTGTGCCATTGGTAACCCAAGCGGAAATATCGACGTGACGCTGCTGACTATTTACGATAAGAACGAGATTGACAATGTTTCCGACGAATACATTTGCTGGCTCGTAAGTGAGGCGGGGCAGTAGTACTTCCTTTATTCGTGAAATATTATTCGTGAAATATCCTCCATCCTCCATCTTTTAGCGTAACTTGCTTTCAATTAATATGTTACGGGTGGAGGATGATTTGTGGAAGATGGAGGATAATCCTCCAAAACACCTAAAAATGACTCAAAAAACAGTTGTTTTAACCTTAACAATAACCTTAACGATAACGAAAACGATAACTGTTTTCCTTGTTGGTTTCAAGGCGAGGATTCAGAAGTTACGGTGATTTCTTCAAGAAATCACGGCACTTTCCTCAGGAAATCACGGCAACTTCTTGAGGAAATCACGGCAACTTCTTGAGGAAATCACGGCAACTTCTGCAACTTTTCTAGGTGATTTCTGGAACTTTTCTAGGTGATTTCTGAGTATTCCCAGCTTGGGAACAACACCTTATCCTAAGGATTTCTGCAGGTTTTCCTAAGGATTTCTGTGTGTCCCTGCCCCTGGGACAATTACTTTTCCTGAGGATAGGCACTTGTAACTTGCGATTTCTTAAGGCGATTTTGGGCGATTTTCACATATATCCTCCATCCTCCACCGATCATCCTCCATCCGTAAAACGTTAACTAACAGCCTATTAAATGAAAAGATGGAGGATGGAGGCAATTTCTTGAAATTAATATTTTGTATGCGGATTGCGGTGCAATGTTCCTACCTTCAGGTGGGAGAAATGAAGAGAAAAGCAAGCCTTATTATTAATAATGTGTAATTTCTGACTTAAAACTCATGATTCTCAGGATTCTTTAGTATCTTTGCATGCAAGATTATAAACGAAGACTGATGAAAAAACTAATCTTGGCCGTTTGCGCCGCGTGGTGCTTTGGTGATGCCACAGCACAAATCCAGACGAATGCAGGTGTCGAGTACCTGCAATGTATGCAGAAAGACATGTCGACAGACTTCTACGACTTGGCTAATACCTATTTCCTGGCCGACTCGTTGGTGAGTTTCGACACGACGAAGGGTGAGGGACTGGTGCAATGGAAGCGCTACCGGCTGTCGCCGCGTCAGGCGTTCAACCTCAACGGCTACTGGCCAGTGAGGATGCAGATGCTTGACTTCCCCGATGCGGCGTATGATAACGACCCCGAGTTGAGACTGAAGATTGAGTTCATCACACCACGAACCGCGAGAATCCGCATGCTGACGACGCCGGTAGTCCCCAAGGACAACGATCAGGCCGACGTGATGTTCTGCGAGGGGTTTAAGAAAAGGATTGCTGATGCTGCCACGCTTCAGAAGGGTGGGGAGTGGCTGCGCACAACGCAGGGTGCTGACGCCATTGAGTATAAGACGCCGTATGGCAGCATCGCGATACAGAAGTTCCCTTGGCGCATCGTCATCAAGGACGCCAAGGGTAAGGTGCTGACGCAGACTCGCCACATCATCGACAACGACTCGACGCAGGTGAAGCTGCTGCCGTTCTCGTTCATCAAGCGTGGTTCGGACAACTCGCGCAGCATCAACCCCGTATTCTTGCTCTCGCCCGGCGAGCGCATCTATGGTTGCGGCGAGTCGTTCACCTCTTTAAATAAGGTGGGGCAGAAGGTTCACCTTAGTGTCACCGACCCGCAGGGGCCTGAGACCGACGGTATGTACAAGCCCGTGCCGTTCTTCTTCTCCAACCGCGGCTACGGCATGTTCATGCACACCTCGGCTCCCGTGACCTGCGATTTCGGCGCTTCGTACATCGGTGCAGACCGACTCTTCATGGCCGACGAGCAGATGGACTTCTTCGTGTTCTTTGGTGAACCCAAGGACATTCTGAACGAGTACACCGAGATTACTGGCAAGTCGCCCATGCTGCCGCTGTGGAGCTTTGGCACGTGGATGAGCCGCATCACCTATTTCTCGCAGGCGGAGGGCCTTGACATTGCCGCCAAGTTGCGTCAGCACCGTATTCCTGCCGATGTCATCCATTTCGATACAGGCTGGTTCGGCGTCGACTGGCAATGTGACTATGAGTTTGCGAAAGACCGTTTCCCCGACCCGGTGAAGATGTTGAAGCAACTGGCGAAGGACGGTTTCCATACCTGTCTGTGGCAGTTGCCATACTTTACGCCGAAGAACCGCTTCTTCCCAGAGATTATCGAACGTGGCCTGCACGTGAGGAATGCCAATGGCGGCATGCCTGTCGAAGACGCCATCCTCGACTTCTCCAATCCCGAGACTGTCGGCTGGTATCAGCAGAAGATTGAAGGTCTGATGCGTCAGGGCGTCTCGACTATCAAGTGCGACTTCGGCGAGGCAGCGCCCTACAATGGTTTCTATCACAGCGGTCTGGGCGGAATGTACGAGCACAACCTCTATCCGTTGCGTTATAACAAAGCGCTGTGGGAGGTGGTTGAGAAGAACCATCCCGGCGAGGGTATCATCTGGGCACGCTCGGCATGGGCTGGTTCACAGCGCTATGCCCTGCATTGGGGCGGCGATGCGGCTACAAATAATATAGGTATGTTGGGCGACCTGCGCGGCGGCCTGAGCTTTGGTCTCAGCGGATTCTCGTTCTGGAGTCACGACATGGGTGGTTTCGTCACGGCTTCGCCCGAGGACATCTACCGCCGTTGGCTGCCCTTCGGATTCCTGTCGAGCCATACCCGTGCCCACGGAGCACCGCCCACCGAGCCTTGGCTCATCTCGGAGAGCTTTACACAGGCCTTCCGCGAGTGTGCCGAGATGAAATACCGGCTGATGCCCTACGTCTATGCCCAGGCTAAGGACTGCTCCGAGCGTGGACTGCCGATGGTGCGCGCACTCTTTGTCGAGTTCCCGGAGGACAAGGGCGCTTGGCTTGTGGAGGATGAGTATATGTTCGGTTCGCAGATGCTGGTAGCCCCGCTGATGGAAAGTGGAAACAGCCGTGACGTCTATCTGCCGAAAGGGAAATGGATAGACTACCAGAGCGGTAAGGTCTATGATGGCGGTTACCAGACCATTGAGGCAGGACATATTCCCGCCATCATCCTGGTGCGCGACGGCAGCATTATTCCCCACGCACCGTTGGCACAACGCACGGACCAGATAGACTGGAACGCCATCGAGTTGCGCGAATACAAGGCCGACGCTACTTCATGCACAGGCCTGCTGTTCAAGCCCGGCGACGCAACGCCACAGAGGGTGACGGGTAAATGACAAAGTAGAAAACCGTGACAACTTCATATAACAGATAAGCTTATGGACAAAAAGAGTTTGATGATTGTTGCCCTTGCGTGTGTCACCCTGGGCTTACAAGGAAAGGATGGCGTACAGCTGCGCCGCAATCAGGTGGGATGCTATCCCGGACAAGAGAAGGTAATCGTTGTCGAGGGTGCCAACCCCGGCAAGAATGTGAAAATTACAACGCCTGACGGAAAAGTGCTGAAGGCCCAGAGCGTCCGTCGTGCCGTCTCGCCCTTCTTGGGCAAGAAACGCTATGTCGTTGACTTAGGAAATCTGTCTGCTACGGGCGACTACCGCTTGTCGTTCGGAGGAGAATCGTGCGTTCTGCACGTCAGCAAGCAGCCTTATCACGACATTGCCACAGCCTCGCTACGCCTGTTCTACCTGATCCGCTCTGGTGTGCCCATAGAGCAGGGTGGGGCATACAACCGTCCCCTCGGCCATCCTGACACCCACGTGCTCGTACACAACTCGGCAGCCTCCCCGTTGCGACCGGCAGGCACCGTCATCAGTTCGCCATTAGGATGGTATGATGCTGGCGACTATAATAAATATGTGGTGAACTCAGCCTTCAGCATCGGACTCATGTTTGCCGCCTATGAACAGCAGCGCGCCTATTTCGGCACCCTGAAAACTAACATCCCTGAGAGTGGTAACGCGACGCCCGACTTCCTCGACGAGATGATGTTCAACCTGCGCTGGCTCATGACGATGCAGGATCCGTATGACGGTGGCGTCTATCATAAGCTGACTACGCCGAACTTCGAGGGCTTCATCATGCCGAAAGACTGCAAGCAGCCGCGCTATGTCGTGGCAAAGAGCGTCACCGCCACCCTCGATTTTGCTGCCGTGATGGCTGATGCCGCCAGACTCTTTGAACCTTATCAGAAGGACTATCCCGGCTTCTCGTCTCAGGCTGCCGCTATGGCTGAGCGTGCCTATCGCTGGGCAAAGGCCAACCCCACAGCCTTCTATCGCCAGAGCCAACTGAAGGATCCCGCCGTGACGACGGGTGAGTATGGCGACGGAAGTGCCAACGACGAGTTCTTCTGGGCTGCCTCCGCACTCTGGCGACTGACGGGAGAGCAACAGTATCTCGACGAGGCACTTCAGCGTCAGCCCCAGCAGTTCACCACGCCTTCATGGGGCAACGTGGCATCGCTTGGCGCTATTGAGTGGTTGGCGGTTGAGGGGCAAGAGGCAAGAGCAAAGTGTGAAGAACTGAGAACCAAGATGCTTAGTCAGCTCACAGACTACTGCGACAACGCCATCAAGGGTGTCGAGCAGTCATCGTTCCAGTCGCCCTACGGTAACAAGGTTTCTGATTTCGGCTGGGGATGCCTGTCCGAGAGTTGCTGCTGCCAGGCTATGTTGCTGCTCTATGCAGACAAGATGATCGGCTCCAAGAAGTACCAGCGCTATGCCCTGCAGAATGCCGACTACTTGTTTGGACGTAATGCCACTGGCTACTGCTACGTGACGGGCTTCGGCGACTACAGTCCCATGCATCCGCATCACCGTCCTTCGGAAGCCGACGGCATTGAGGCACCCTTCCCCGGCATGCTTGTTGGCGGTCCCAATCCTGGACAGCAGGACAAGAAGGATATGCACAACGCCACCTATCCTTCGAACGTTCCCGATGAGTCGTATATCGACGCCATGGAATCGTACGCCTCCAACGAGATTGCTATCAATTGGAACGCCTCTCTTGTCGCTTTCCTCTGCTGGCTGGATGCCCTTGCAGAATAAAGGATACGTGGCATTTGAGACTCCTCTATTGAGGCTTTTCTCCTCCCCTAATTTGCTACTTTTTTCTATCAAAAACGTATAGTGCCGATTTCTTGATTTATGTTAATTAATTGATAATCAATGTTATAATTTCTTAGTATCCTTTGGCGGTTCGGAAAATAGTCCGTACCTTTGCACCTGATAACTATAGCGTGGCGCTGAAAGTCTCGGGGTGAGACGGTCATGCTTAAAAGGATAGCTTATGGTAAAATTTGGTAAGATTGCATGTTTGTTATGCATGATTTTGATGTTAGCTCCCATGAATGCTTCGGCAGGGACTAAGGGAAAGAAAAGCTCAAAATTTGACTGGAATCCCGTTATCGATGCGATTATCGAAGTGGAGAGCAATGGAAAAGCTGATGCCGTGGATAAAGGCGGCAAATCGTGCGGCGCGATGCAGATAACACCAATACTGGTGGAAGAGTGCAACCGCATTCTGGAACTGCGTAAAAGCAAGAAGCGCTACTCGATGAAGGACCGTTTCAGCGTCAGCAAGTCGAAGGAAATGTTCCTGCTTTTCCAGTCGTTTTACAACCCTAAGAACAGCGTGGAGTTGGCCATCCGCTCGTGGAATGGTGGCATGGGCCACACGAAAAAGGGAACTCAAAAGTATTTTGAGAAAGTGATGAGCAAAATGAAGTAGACGATTACTTTGTTCTAATAAGAAAAGAAGCCCGACGATGTCGGACTTCTTTTTTGTTGCTTTTAGTTGCGGAGGCAGGACTCGTCATCGTTTGCTTGCAAACGCTTTGACCTTGGTCAAAGAACTGCGACCGGGAGCATGTCGAGCCCTGCAACAACAAAAGAAGTCCGACAAAAATCGGACTTCGTTGTTGCGGAGGCAGGACTCGAACATGCGACCTCCAGGTTATGAGCCTGGCGAGCTACCAACTGCTCCACTCCGCGATATTCAAACCTCTTTTCGAGTTTTGCGATGCAAAGGTACTGCTTTTTCACGGGATATCCAAATCTTTTTCAAAAAACTTTTTGTTTTCGGGGGAAATATGGTGATTTGTGATAATAATTCACTCAAAAATACGGCTTCCAATAGGGCTTCTAAGTAGATGACGGTTCAGACGTCGCATAAAAGTAGCATTGCGGCAAA
>JAEEVT010000129.1 GCA_016291005.1 Prevotella sp.
CGGCATTCTCCTTGTAACCCTCGGGGTAAGAGGAAATCTCGCCGTATTCGTAAATATATTTGGAGAAGGCCGGATTGTTGAGTACCATGCCGTGCTCACATTCGAGGTACTTCTTGCAGGAGTCGAGACTCTTGGCAACTAAGCCATCCTCGGCACCTATCTCAGCCATTGTACACCAACCTTGTGACTCGATGAAAATCTTGCCCTCGTCGCACTCGTTACTTCCAATCTTGCGGCCGTAGAAGTCGTAAGCGCGAAGATACCACTCGCCGTCCCAACCGTGTTTCTTCACAGCATCTATCATCGCATCCACTGCCTTCTGCATACGGGCTGCCTCATCGTCCTTGCCAATTCTCTTACAAAGGGCGACATAGTCCTTGCCCGTGACAACGAAGAGACCGGCAATCATCAAGCTCTCGGCCTTGGTACCCTCAGAGACGTTCTCGGTAGTCTGGAAACTCTCGTTGGGATCCCACGAGAAGCAGTTGAGGTTCAGACAGTCGTTCCAGTCGGCGCGGCCGATGAGTGGGAGCATGTGTGGACCGAGGTTGTTGATGACGTGATCCATCGAAATCTTCAGGTGCTCGAAGAGGGTGACCTCAGAGCCTGGCTGATTGTCGAAGGGAACCATCTCGTCGAGGATGGAGAAGTCACCGGTCTCCTTAATGTAGGCCACGGTGCCGAAGATGAGCCAGCAGGGGTCATCGTTGAATCCGCCGCCGATGTCGTTGTTGCCGCGCTTGGTCAGGGGCTGGTACTGATGGTAGCAGCCGCCGTCGGGGAACTGTGTCGAAGCGATGTCGATGATGCGCTGACGGGCACGTGGCGGTATCTGGTGTACGAAGCCTACGAGGTCCTGGTTGGAGTCGCGGAAGCCCATGCCACGCCCTACGCCGCTCTCGAAGAACGATGCCGAGCGCGAGAAGTTGAACGTTACCATGCACTGGTACTGGTTCCAGATGTTCACCATACGGTCGAGCTTGTCGTTTCCTGTGCGTACCTTATATATATTAAGGAGGGCATCCCAGTATTCGCAAAGCTCTGCGAAGGCCTTATCGACTTTTTCGGTGGTGTCGAGTTCAGCAATAAGAGCGTGTGCCTTGTCTTTATTGATAAGCCTCCCCCCTGCCCCTCCAAGGGGAGGGGTGCTTTGGCCGGCCTCTTGACTCCATTTCTTGTCCTGTTCATTCTCGATATAGCCGAGCAGGAAGACGAAGTCCTTGCTCTCGCCGGGCTGTAACGTCACCTCAATATAATGAGAGGCGATGGGGCTCCAGCCGTGAGCATGGCTGTTGCGGGGCTTGCCTTCCGTCACAGCATCGGGGTTGGCAAACTCGTTGTAAAGACCGACGAAGGTTTCTCGGTCGGTGTCGAAACCCTGGATGGGGGCGTTGACGTGATAGAAGGCGTAATGGTTACGACGCTCGCGATACTCAGTCTTGTGGTAGATGGTGCTGTTCTCAATCTCCACCTCGCCCGTCGAGAAGTTACGCTGGAAATTCTCCATGTCGGTAGCGGCATTCCAAAGACACCACTCCACGAAGGAGAAGAGCTTCAGGTGCTTCACCTCGTTGCTCTGGTTCGTCAGCGTGAGCTTCTGCACCTCACACCACTTCTGGAGTGGTACGAAGAAGAGTACGCTGGCCTCTACACCATTCTTGCGGCCTGTAATGCGGGTGTAGCTCATGCCATGACGGCACTCGTAGAAGTCGAGCGGCGTCTTGCAGGGCTTCCAGCCAGGGTTCCATGCCTCCCCAAGACCATCCTTAATATAAAAGTAGCGGCCGCCGTTGTCCATCGGTACGTTGTTGTAACGGTAGCGGGTGATGCGGCGGAACTTGGCGTCCTTATAGAAGGAGTAGCCGCCGGCGGTGTTAGAAATCAATGAGAAGAAGTCTTCATTGCCCAGATAGTTTATCCAGGGCCACGGGGTTTGCGGGTCTGTGATGACATACTCGCGATGCTGATCATCAAAATGACCGTAACGTTTCTGCTGTTCCATGCGAAATATATTTTTAAATCTTTAAATTATTTATTCTTTTATTCTTTTAATCTTTTATTTTTTCTCTATGAGTATTCTTGCGTCGACGGCGACGACATCGTTGGCGTCGGCTAACAGGGGATTGATGTCTATCTCCTTGATTTCGGTGGCGAAGCGCAGAAGGGTAGAGAGACGGACGATGATCTCAGCATATTTCTGTTCGTTGATGCCGGCCTGTCCGCGTGTACCTTTTATAATCTTATAGCCTCGCAACGAATGTATCATCGAATAGGCCTCGCCGTAGGAGAGGGGAGCAAGACCGCTCTGCACGTCTTTCAACACCTCAACGAAGATGCCGCCAAGTCCGCAGAGCACCACATGTCCGAAGCGCTCCTCGTATTTGGCGCCGATAAAGAGTTCGGTGCCGCGCAGCATTTTTTGTACTAACACGCCGGTGGCTCCCTCAATCTTCATCATGCGGTTAAATTCCATCGCCAAGTGTTCAGGGGTGCGGATGTTCAGCGTCACACCGCCGACGTCGCTCTTGTGGATGGGACCCACCACCTTGGCCACCACGGGATAGCCCACATGTTCGGCAAAGGCCGTCAACTCTTCTTTCGACGTGCTGACCAACTCTGGTACGAGTGGTATGCCGGCACACGAGAGGATTTCTCTCACGGTCTGGGGCGGCACGTAGCCATTCTCTTCGATGCCAAGGATGATTTTGTTAAGCTTTGGTATGTCGATGCCGTAGAGTTGCATCTCAGGTGGTGCCGGTTTGGGAGTGCGCATGATCTGCGAGAGCGCCGTAGCCAGCGTCACCTCGTCGGAGAAGTTGACGTGACCCTTGGCCAAAAATTCCGCCACTTCAGGTCCTGCGGTATGCAGACTTGGCAGGATGGGGAAGATAGGCTTGCGACACTCGCGGATTTTCTTGTCTAACAGTTCGTAGGCTTCGTAAAGCGTGATAAGTCCCGGCGTGCCATAAATCACGGCAATGGCGTCGATGTCGTCGAAGCGGTTCTCGCAGTAGTCGATGGCCGTGACCAGTATTTCGCCTGTTCCCGTGGCTAAGATGTCGATGGGGTTGGCTACGGAAGAACCCGGCAGAAGCTTCGACTTCAGCTCTTCGGCAGCTTCGCCCTCCAACTTAGGCACTTCAAGTCCTCCCTTCGACAGGGCATCGGTCAGCATGACGCCAGGTCCGCCGGCATGGGTGACGATGGCGAAGCGCTTACCCGTCAGTGGCGGCAAAGTAAAGATGCAGCCTACGGTAGTCAGTTCCTCACGGCTGTGACAGCGAACGATGCCGGCTTTTCGGAACAGAGCCTCTACGGCGGAGTCGCTGCTGGCAATGGCACCGGTATGACTGCTGGCGGCACGGCTGCCACTCTCGCTGCTGCCTGCCTTGATGGCGGCAATACGACAACCTTTCTTGATGAGGTTGCTGGCGTGGAAAAGCAGCTTGTCGGGGTTTGCGATGTTCTCGATATAGAGCAACTTGACCTTTGAGTCGGTCTCAGGGTTGAAGTGGTCGTCCATATATTGGAGAACGTCCTCGATGCCAATCTGCTTACCATTGCCGATACTCCACACACTATTGAACTGCAGTCCTTTGATGACGGCACTCTCCAAGATGAACACCGCCGTGGCGCCTGAGCCGCTGACGAAGTCAACCCCCTTGGGATTCAGCTTCGGAATGGGCTGTGTAAACACGCTGTGGTGGTGGCGGTTCAACAGACCGATGCAGTTTGGTCCGATGAGTGCGGCATCATATTGTTTGCAGGTGTCAAGGATGCGCTGTTCGAGTTCTGCCCCCGCCTTGGTCTCTTCGCCAAAACCGGCAGAGATGATGATGAAGGCCTTGGTATGTTTTTCGCTGGCCAGTACCTCCACGGTGTCTGGACACAACTTGGCAGGAACCACCAGTACGGCCAGTTCGGTGGGTGGCAGTTCGTGGACGTCATGAAACACCTTGATGCCCTGCACCTCGTTTTCCTTCGGGTTGACGATGCGCAACGTACCTTGATACCCCCCCTGCAGGATGTTGCGGACGATGGCACCACCTGGTTTGTGGACGTTGTTCGAACCGCCTATAACGACAATGCTCTGCGGCTCTAATAGCTCTCGGTTAATCATGATAGTATATAATCTTAAATCTTTAATCTTTTATTCTTTTATTATTTTAATCTTTTATTAATTCTCAATTTCCGGTGTGCATTGCTTGATGACGATGGGAATCTCTTCTGCCGTGGCCTGCCTTTTGCCGATAGTGAGTCTCACCACGGTACCGTGGCGGTTGATGTCCTTCACGGGGTCGAAGATGAAGTTGCCGAGACCGTAGAAGATAGGCTTCTCCTGAAAGTATTCCACCTCCTGGCGGGTGTGGGTGTGGTGGCACACTAAGCAGTCTGCACCAGCCTCAATGAGTCGGCGGGCCTCCTGACGTTGCTGTGGCACGACCTCGGTATGGTTTTCCCAACCCCAATGCAGGCTGACGATGACGTAGCACGCCGGGTCGTTGGTCTTTAGTTGGCTGATGCGCAGGCAGAGCGAATCAAGGCTCTCCTGACTGACGCACGGCTTGTCGGGCAGATAGGCATAGTTCTCTAACGACAGTCGCAGCGATGCCAGTATCCAGATGCTGCGCGGGGTGCTGCCGAGGAGTACAGGTTGAACAGCCTCCTGCATGTTTTGACCAGCACCGATGGGCGTCATGCCTGCCGCCAAGATGTTGCGTCGCGTGTCCATGAGTCCCTCGCGCCCTTGGTCGATGCTGTGGTTATTGGCCAGGTTGAGGTGCGTCACGCCATGCTGGCGCAGCACGTCAAGCCATTCCGGTTCGCCTCGGAAGATATACAGCTTGTTGACGGGTGCCTTGACCTTCGTAGCTGGACATTCCAGGTTGCCGACGACGATGTCGGACGTCTGGAAGAGTGAGTCGATGCCTGATGAGAAGAGACACTCTATGCCCTGGCGTTCCACGACGCGACGCACCCCGCGGTCGAGCAGGATGTCACCCGTCAGCGTCACGGTGAGCGTTTCGCTACTTGCTGGCGGGAACAGGTCGCGGCTTGCCGCGAGCGTGTCGTGGCCCAGTGCCGTGAGTGCCACGCTAACAGCCAGTGCTGTAAAAATACTTCTCATTAGCCTTCGGCGCTTCTTTCATCGGTACGATGATGTCTTTCATCCATGAGGGACGTCCTTCGTCCGTATAGGTTTCTATGTGCTTCTGCCACTCCTCGTCGGTCATGCGCTGCTGGTCCAAGCCGCGGGTAGTCTCGCGATATGACAGCACGGCGCCACGCATCAGGTAGAGGTAGCCGTCCACTTCGACGATGGTGTAGATTTCGTCGGCCATGCCCACGCCGGCATAGAGGATGCACTTCTTGGGATTGTTGCCGGAATTGGCAGTATAGACGTCGGCGATGAGTGCCACCTTGCGGTCGGCACCTTCCACCGCAGTCCAGTAGTACAGTTGTTCATTGGGCGCGCTCAGCAGGTCGAGGGTGATGTTCTCGATGGTGGCGCCGATGCACTCTATCTGGCCGTATTCTACTTTGCTGAGTGGTTTGCCGGCCAGCTCTTTCTTGCTGACGTTCAGCAGGAACTGGGCCTCTTCCTTCAGACGCTCGGTGGCTTTCTTGGCTTTCTCCGTGGTCAGGTTATACTTGTTCAGAACGCCGGCAGTAGCATCGAGCAAGTCGATGGCCTTCTGCCAGAACGCCACGTTGGGCTCCACATAGCCCTTGACGGTAGGCTCGGGGGGACCGCCACCGCCACACTCGGCGCCGAAGGGCTGTTTGGCATAGAGTATGGCGTCGTGTTTCAACTCAGCCCACGAGGCTAAGGCAGCGTTCAGGTCTTTCTTCTGCCACTCCGGGGTGAGCATGAAGTAGGGGGCATTCTGGGGTTTTTCGGTCAACGTCGATGCGGTCTGTATCCATCGTGTGCTGACGGTCTGCTGCCAGTCTATCTGCTGCATACGCTGTTTCATGGCCGTCAGGGCGTCGGCAAAGCCGCTCCACCGCTGACCTTCTTTCAGTTCGTCCATGAGGATGCGTTCTGCCGAGGCTACGCCCATGGCGGCAAAGACGTCGAGACCCATCGGCGTGGCACGTTGCGTGGGCTTGTTGTCATAGTCCACCATCTCCTGCAGCACCTCGGCATCGGGCATGTAGCGCTGGGGCAGCAGGTTAATCTTGCAAGGGCTGCTGTACTGGAACTTGGGCTTGATGCGGGTTTGTTCTTTGCTCAGCTGTTCGATGGCTTCGCGCAGCTTCTGCAGAGGCTTTTTCTTTTTCAGTATCTGGTCGGCGGTCATTCCCGTCTGCTTCAGTAGTTCGCCCACCTGCAGGATGGTGACGTTGTCGGGCGTACCGAAGAGCCACGTGAAGGGCTCGCTCAGCTGGCGGTAGAGTTCCGCCAGCTTGGCATCGGTGCTGACCAGTTCGGAGAGTACGATGGCAGCGTTCAGCTGTTCGGGCTTGTCGGAAGCGAAGGGTGCCGTCTGCAGCCACATCATGGCGCGGAAGTAGCGCTTCAGGGTGTCGTTGCGGGTGTAGTGACCCCTCGGCCGGTAGAGCGAATAGGGATAGACGGCGTCGAGATAGCCTAAGTATTCAGACAGACCGTCTTCCGAGGCCATGCAACGGTCGTACTCCTCTTTGATAAATGGCGACTGCTGCGTGCCCTGACCCTTGCAGTTACCCTGAATCAGGGAGTTGCCCACCAGGAAGAAGGTGTGCAGACGGTCCAGCTCTGGCGTCGTGCAGGTCTTTGTCAGTTCAACGCCGCGCTGGCACAGCAGCTTGACGGCGTTGGAGAACTTGGCCTCCTCCACCTCGCGCAGCAGGCAGTCGAAATACATGTGGTAGAGCTGCAGGTAGAGGTCGGTGGTCACGAAGTTGGGGAAGTTGCAGTAGTCGTTCTTCTCATACAGGTGGAACAGCTGCTCGTGGTCGGCGGGGACAATGGCGAAGCCGTTGCGGCCTAATTTCTCACGCAGTCTGTTATCGAACTGCTCTAACTGCATGGCGTTCACCACGTTGTCCAGGTTTACGCGGTGCCCGGCCGTCTGCGGATGGAAGTTCTCCTTCATCAGTTCCTTCTCGCGGGTCAGCAGGCGGTTCATGAATTCCTGTTCCTCCTTGGTGGGCTGTACGGGAGTGGGTTTGCCTTCCTCCTCTTGTTCCCAGCGGTTCCACATCTTGTCGTTATACCACGACGTGTTTAGGAAAACGCCCCGCAGGAAGGCATCGTCGAAGGCCCATCCCTCGCGGGCATAGATGCTGTTGCGGAGGATGCGCAGCTCGGTGATGTTCATCTGCGAGATGTCGCGGTTCATGTCGATGGGCTTGTTCAGTTGCTCTACGTCGACGTGTCCCTTACCCGGTATGATGACCGACTTGCTCTCTTGCGCCACGGCATGGCTAAACAACAAAGCAAAAATAATCAAAAATAAACCTCGTGACCTCATATCTTCGATTCTTCTTTTTTTAATCTTTTATTCTTTTATTATTTTATCCTTTTATTCTTTAAAAGCTTTTTTCGCTTCTTCATGCCCGATGTCTCGTGCCACGAATCGCTCGAACACCAGACCGAACCCGCTCCAACGGTAGTCTGCCACGGCATACAGACTGTCGTTCATTGCTTCCATACTGCGCACCCGGCCGTCGGCAAAGCGGAAGTCGCACAGCTTGCCGCCTAACTTCGACCCCATCCACAGCGGGCGAATCAGCCCGTGGTAGTTCTTGAAGATGAACAGTCGCCTGCCTATCTCAGGATAGAACCTGGTCGCCTTGACGACACCCACCAGCGCGTCCGTGCTGCCGTCACCGTCCACGTCGCCCGTATCCAGACGATAGACAGGGTAGGGTAGCGTCCACTTATCGCATGTCGAGTCGGTGGTCAGCGTCAGCGTAAATAGGCTGTCGTGCTGTTGCGTCAGCGTAAATGTCTGCGCCTGACACCCCGTTGCTGCTAACCAACCATAGACTGCCAGTCCGCATACTGCCGACAACATTCTGCACTGAACAGTTTTCCTATGAGTGTAGTTAGTCATGTAATATTGTTCTTAGCATGCAAAATTACAAAAATATTTTGTAATACAAGAAAAGAAAAGGAAAAAAAGTGCGGCGATGTGGCGAAATAATCGCCGCATCGCCGCATCAGCATCTTATTCTCCAGATTTACTTAGCCTCGGTCATGTCGCCCTCTATGTAGAGGCGCGTCATCTCAACAGAGCCATTGGTGCGGACGGTGATGGACTTCTTGAAGTGTCCGGGGAACTTGCCGGCACCGTTGTACGTCACCTTGATCTCACCCTTCTCACCAGGCTTCACGGGCTCTTTGGTGTACTCGGGAACGGTACAGCCACACGAGGCAATGGCCTGATTGATGATTAAGGGTTCCTCGCCGACGTTGGTGAACGTAAACGAGCAGGTCACCTTGGGATTGCTCTCGGAGAACGTTCCGAAGTCGTGTGTCAGCTTGTCAAACTTAATCTGTGCGGGCTTCTGAGCCATTACGCCTGCCACGCCCACAAAGAGCATCAGCAGCGTGAATATCATCTTTTTCATTTTCTTATCTGTTGTTTAAGAGTTTATAAAGACTGTGCAAAAGTAAGTATTAAAAAGAAGAATGAAGAATGAAGAATGAAGAATTTGCTTCTGCATCACATTATTTTAACTCTATTTAAAAGAATTTACCAAAAAGGTACGGTGCCATAACTTTGTTTCATATTTTTTTGTACCTTTGCACGCTCAAAGAAATAAATTGATTAGTTATCCCTCCAAAAGGAGGGGAGCCAGGCTACCGCCGGATGGTACACCCTCGACGGTCGCAAGCTTGACGGCAAACCCACGAAGAAAGGACTGTACATCGTAAATGGTCACAAGGTTCTTCTACCTTAAGGTCGAAGTGTGGCGTTGCAATGTGATAGAGTAAGCGGCCTTCGGCCTAAATAATAAATAACAAATAATAATGAAGTGATAAAGTGAAATGTAAAGAAAGCCCCCTCCTTTTTCCGGGAGAGGGCTTTTCCTTTAGACCCTGAGCTTGGAGTAACCCAGCTCCCCCTCCCTTTGGAGGGGTTGGGGGAGGCTGGAAGGCTCTTTAGGGCTCCGGCTCTGCCTGCTTCTTGGCCTCGCGGACAGCCTTGGCACCGTA
>JAEEVT010000130.1 GCA_016291005.1 Prevotella sp.
GAAGTAGGCCACTGAGGGGCGCTTGCTATTGGGCTTCACGTCCATACAGGCACGGAAATGCTCATAGACGCTCTTAATGCGCTTCATCAGCGCCTTGTCCTTCATGATTGCTGCCTTACGTTCAAAACTCAGACGCTCTAAGAGCATCACCGGATTATGTTTTACATCGTGATACAGTTCAGGATCGAGGTCGCGGAACAGGTCACGGGCCTCAGCGTTCCATACCCACCACATGTTGTGGGCAATCTCGTCCAAACACTTCAGCTGCTCAGGAAGACTCGACTTAATGGTCAGCGCTTTCCACTGAGGAGCATTTGCATAATCTGCTTTAATTTTCATCGTTGTGATTTACTATTTAACAAGTTACTATTTACTTTATATTGGGTTATTTCGCCATTCTTTCTTCAGCACGGCGCAGAGCAATGTCGTAGGCCTCATAGTAGAACTGGATGAACTCGCACCAGAGAGCCTTCTTCGACAGAGCGTCGGCTTTCTTGCGACAGTCGTCAACCTGCTTCTTGGTCATGTTCGAGAAGTCGGCAACGGCATCCTTGATGTTGTCGGCAACCTCGGAGTAGTTGTAGTCCGTACGGTGGATGACCTTTACGCCGTCCGTCAGTTCGCCATAACGGCCGAACTCCTTGTTGGCCCAGAGACCGAAACCAGCCAGGTCGGTGGTAATACAGGGCACCTTGAAGGCAACAGCCTCTAACGGCGTATAGCCCCACGGCTCATAGTATGAAGGATAGACGCACAGGTCGTTGCCTAACACCACGTCGTAGTAGGTCATGTTGACGATTCCGTCGTTGCCGTCCAAATAGCAGGGCAGGAAGATGACCTTCACCTGGTCGTCCTTGCGGTTGTGCATGTCGTAGTATTTCATCATGCCTAACACGTTGTCCTGGTTCATGTTGTGCAGCCAGTGGGTTACCTGGGGAACGTCTAACGGGGTATCCCATTGAGCTTTGGCCGAAGAACTTTGAGCTTTGGCCTTTGACTTTTGACCTTTGCCCAAACGTTCCTGCAAGTCCTTGCGGGGCTCGCCGACCCAGCCGGGAACCTCGATGAAGGCCAGCACCTTCTTCTTCAGGTCGCGATCGCGCAGCAGGCGGTTCATCGCCTCAACAAACACGTCGATGCCCTTGTTGCGGAACTCATAGCGTCCGCTGGTCGAGACTATCAGCGTTTCGTCGTCCAGCTGTTCACCAAGCAGGGCATTGGCCACCTCCAACAGTCTCTTGCGAGCTGCCTTGCGCTTATTGGTAAAGACGGCTCCCTTGGGCACGAAGCTGTCGTCGAAACCGTTGGGCAGCACCACATCGACGGGCTTGTCTAAAAGCTCGACGCATTCTTGGGCGGTAATGTCGCTAACGGTGGTGAAGCAATCAACGTGCCAAGCTGTCTGCTTCTCGATGGAGTGCTTCGACTGCATGTTCAGCTCGCCGGCCATCTGGTCGCCGTTGTAGGCGGGCAGGTAGTCGTAAAGCGGCTTCTGGTTGCCGGCAATGCTACGGCCAATGCTCGTGGCGTGGGTCGTAAACACGGTACCGATCTGCGGCAACTTATTATTAATGTATAGAGCTCCCAAGCCACACATCCATTCGTTGGCATGATAGATGACGCGCTTGTCCTGTAGCTGATAATGATGATAGAAGCTCTCCGTCACTAAGGCGGCGGCATACGAGAACATCGAGGCCTCGTCGTAGTCGCCGTAGGCATGCAGCGAATCTACGCCGTAGTGCTCCCACAGCCAGGTGTAAATCTCGTTCTTCTGTTCGAAATAGGGCGTGAAGTCCACCAAGATGGCAATAGGTTCGCTGGGAACTGTCCAGCGGCCTACCTTGACTTTCAGCCCCTGCTCCTTGGCTGTCCATTGCCACTCAGCGAGAAGCGACTTGTCTTCTTTGAAATAAGGACTTTCTTTCTCTTTCCAGCAATCGGGACCGATAAAGACGATGCGGTCTTTCATCACACTTTGCAAAGTCTTTGCGCGAGAGGAAAGGACGGTGTAGATGCCACCGACTTTATTACAAACTTCCCAGCTCGATTCAAAGATGTAATCAGGCTTTAAATACTCTTTTCCCATCATAATACATGTATTTACGCCGCAAAGTTACTTAAAAAAAACAAAATCCTACAAGGTTTTAAGATATATTTTTCAGAAAATCAGCAATTTATTGATTTAGATTTACTACCTTTGTCGACGAAAAACGTTGATAGAACATTCTGTCAGACTAAACGAACAAAGACAAAATGACAAGGAAATTCATATTCACATTACTCCTGATAATGAATTGTTTAGGGAGTATGGCGCAAAAAGACGACAAATCTTTTCACGCCTATCTGTATAATAACGAGTACAACGTCTATCTGAACATCAATCTCTACGACCAGGACGTTGAAGTGCCGGGTCAGTCGCTCTATGGACAGCTGCCGGGATTCTTAGGCAAGAAGAACAACTCCTTCTGCTGGGTCATCACCTCCTGTCAGGTCGTCGACGAGCAGCATGCCACCCTCCAGCTCATCAACGACTACGGCAGCGAAGACCTCAAGGCCACCCTTATCCGTGAGAACGACTCCCTCTACGTCCTGAAGCAAGGCTCCGGCAGCACCATCAAAGTCCCCAACAACGGCAAGTGGCAGAAGCTCCCCAAGACGCTCCAGCTCAAGCGCCGCAAATAGTAGCTCAGATGGACAGGATGAAGTCGTCCCAGTCCTTGGTGGAGCCTTTCTTGCCGAAGACTTTCTGATAGAGGCGGCTGCGCGTCGAGGCCACGCTCTCCTTCGAGTGCGCCGTCAGCGAGGCAATATCCTTGGGCTGTAGACGCACCTTGATGAGCAGACTGACGTGATAGTCCTGCTCGCTCATGTGGTAGAGGCTGAAGAGTTTCTCGGAAAAGCCTGTATAGACGCTATCTACGGCATCGCTGAGTTCTGACCAGTCGCTGCCAGACATGCTCTTGCCCTCCTGGATGTATTGCTTGATGCGCTGATAGACGGGCGACGCAAAGATGTCGCCCACGTCGCTGCTCTTCCGTTCTATGACGGCCATCTTCTGCATGGCGTGGATGTTGTCGAGTCGGCTCTGCAGCAGTTGCAGCTTACGACGGCTGTTCAGCACCACCATAATAAACAGGGTGATGTAGAACACGGTACAGATGATGAGCAGGAAGAGCTCTCGGTTGGTTAATAACGTCATTGCCCAAAAATATTACCTTTATATTGCCTTTTTTAATTATTTCATTTTTACATTATTACCTTTTTACCTTTATATATGTATATTCCCTTCTTCGCGGGCTTACTGTCGAGTTTGCGGCCAGTGTCTCGACGAGGGCTGCATCCTGAACGGGAATCGTTAATACCAAGTCTTCCATAACTGTTGCTCTTTTGTGGTTTCCGCTGCAAAGTTACGAATAAGCGGCGAGACGAAGGGGGAAAGCCCCGTGTCGCTTTATTCATCTTCGAAGTCGTCGTCTTCGGCATCCCAGCCGTTGAAGCCGCGGGAGCGGGCATTGCCGGAGCCTGGCTGAATCGTCTCATTGAGACCAACGTTGTTTTGGGCTTTGCCAACGTTGCTGTTTTGCAGCAGGCCTGACTTACAGGAGACCATCACTACCTGCATCGCAGGCTTCATATATACTCTTTTCATAATTCGTGAAATTCGTTTAATTTGTTGTTTTATTTAATCACGACCTTAAGCTAAAGCTTGAGCTCGCTCACGCTCGATAAAGCATGAGCAAGCTCTGCTTTATTCTCACTTAATCACGACCTTACGGCCATTGTTGATGAACACGCCCTTCTTCGCGGGCTTGCCGTCAAGCTTCCGTCCGTCGAGGGTGTACCATGCGCCAGCCTGGCTCCCCTCCCTTTGGAGGGGCTGGGGGAGGCTTGTTGTTTCCTCTACTTCGCCGCCGAAGAACAGGCGGGTGGCGTTGATTTCGCCAGCGCTGAGTCCGTTCAGCTTGAAGTATGCGCGGCAAGCACCGATGCTGGGATAGGTGTTGCCGTCGGGCTGCGGCCAGTACAGCGTGTTCTCATCGCCGAGGAAGAGTATGCTGCGGTCCTCGTTGGCAAACGACATGTAGTCGTAGGTGCCCTTGAACACAACCGACTTCGTTCCACTAACCTCGATGGTGGCAGGATGTTCCTCGTCGCTGATGGTGACATAGGTGAACACAGGATCCACTATAGTAGCGTAAGCAACGGGGGCAATATTCTCATCGACGGTGACGGCGTTCGTGGTGAACTTCGGAACGACATTGTCACCGCTCACTTCCCAGCCGTTACCGAGCAAGGCTTGCAGTGCGCTACCAGTGGCAGAGGTCCGTGTGCCCTGGACATCGCCGTAGGCTGTCACGTAGTAACAGTCATAGGTGTTTCCGTCAGATCCATTACGGTTGAATGTACTGCTGCCAGTGGTGCTCATGGTGACCTCCGCCGGATTGAGGTAGCAGTGATTGAATACGATAGGTATGGTCGTGGCACTCCTCCACCCTACGAATCCACCAAAGCAAGTGGCAGATGCACCAAGCAGACTTCCCGTGAAAGCGCAGTTGTTGAACGTGACTTTGCCATCATCGATATGGGCAATGAATCCGCCGTTGGAAGAATCGCCACTGTAGCTGCTTGTAATGCTGGTGCTGACCACACAATTTGAGATGGTCACCGTGCCGTGTGAGAGTCCGGCCACGCCGGCATTCTGCCTTTTGCTGTTGTTGATCGTGCCTGCAATGGTCACGTCATGGATGGTGGCATCGTCGATGTAGCGGAAGGGTGCGGCAATGGCTTCGGTGGCCGTGAGGCTGAGACTCAGCGTATGGCCGTTGCCGTCGAAGTTGCCGGCATACGGGTAGCTTTCTGTTCCCACCATCGTCTTAACGCCTGTTATGTCGGCGTTGAGCACGGCGTTAAGCGTGGTCTGCCCGCCATTCACCTTAGCGGCGAACATATCCCAGTCCTTGCTGTTGTTGATAATCATCCGGCCATTGGCGTCATACGATGTTACATTCCACTTAATAATATAAGGTGTACCGGCAGTGATGTTTGAGGCAGTGGCGAAGTTCAGCGTCAGCGTGCCGTCTTCGAAGCCCGATTCATCCGTGTCCAGTTCCATGATGGTAGCATTGGCCAACGGCGAGGAGGCTATCTGCGAAGCAGAGAGGCTGAAGGGCAGGCAGAGCGTGTTCCAGTAGCCATCCGTATAGAGCGTGCGTCCGCTGAGCGTGACGTTGGCCAAATGACCGTCATAGTCGCTGACTATCTGGCTGTTCTCGCTGCTGTCATCGGTGTCGGCCAGCGTGATGTCAACAGGTAATTCATCCACAGTGACATCGTCCAGATAGATGTAAGCATCGCCATTGCCATAGTTGGAGGTTCCCTTGAATACGATAACTACAGTCTGTCCTGCGTAGGTACTGAGATTGATGGGGTCAATCTTAGTCCAGTCAGAAGCCCCTGTGAGACCAGTGGCAAGGGCTGTCTCGTGGGTAGCGCCACCATCGGTAGAGATATAGACGGAGAAGTCACCGCCTGTGGGGTTCTTATACCAGAAGGTCAGTTGCATCCCCTGAGTAGAAGGCAGAGCGAGAGGCACAGTCTTCAGGAAGTTGATCTGGCCAGATGATGGATTGTAAGAATTGAATCGCACGCAGTTCGAATCGTCATGGCTGGTGCCGGTGGCAGCTCCGTTGCCGGAGGTGTTGGTGTTGTAGCACCACTTGTATGCTGGGCTCGAATCGGGAATAGTACCTTCGCTGTTATCCCAGCCATCAGGAATAGAACTGGCCACGGTGAGACCGTTGAAGTCTTCCGTCCAGGGGAAGGAAGCAATAGCAGCAGCTTTAGTCTTGAAACTTTTAACCTCCGAGGGAGCACTTGTCCCTGATGAAGAAACAGCTACTACATAGAAGTCATAACTGGTGAAGGCCTCCAGACCTGTCAAGGTATAAGGATTTTTGGTCACACCTGTTTTTTCGCTATAATCTGTGTCGGCAGACTTCTTGTAATAAACATTCCATTCCGCTTCACCATTATTGGCAGTCCAGCTAAGTTCGGCTGACGCCTCGGTGAGATTAGCTACAGCAAGATTTGTGGGCGGCAATACAGCAGGCAACTCTGTCACAGCAACATTGTCAACGAGGACATATCCATTTTGGGTGTATATGTTCTTAATTGCTATATAACGGCCTGTGCCCGTATAGCTGTTAAGCCATACTGTATGTGAGCCAAATGTGCTAAAGCCATCGGTGATGTCAACTTCTTCTATCAGTTCGAAAGTGGAGATATCTTCAGGATCGGAAATGATACCGATGCCCAGTTTTCCGCTGGTCATGCTACTGCTGTTACCGTAATAGCAAGCGTCGAACGTAATCTGATAACCGTTCAAGGGATAGGCAGCAGCAACTTCAGGCAACACGGCAATCATATCGCCGTAGCTAGATTCTCTGTAAAATGAGAGAACACCACTGTCTGCATCCATAACTCTAATAGTATTGTAGGATGTGTTGGTGTTGATGGTATTCCACGACACAGGCAGGCTACCGCCCTCAAAGTCATAGCTGTAAGGCAGCGCGATGGGCTCACACTCGGTATGGAAGATAACAGCACTGCTCCATGCGCTCTTATCCAAGCCTTTAACGGCACGTACATACGCATAATAAATGGTGCAAGGAGTAAGACCCGTCAAGTCGTATGGCTTGGTTGTAACATTAGCGTAGGTTGGTGTTGTGGTCTCATCGGGCATCTTATTAAGATCATCAGTGACATAGATGTCCCATGTGGTTTCATCACTGCCGGCAGTCCAACTAAGGGTTGCACCTGTGGTTGTCTCGTTGGATATTGCTAAGCCAGAAGGCTCAAGGCAACTTGCGCTTTCCTCAAAGAGAACATCATCAATGAAGAGATAATACTGGTTATCAGATGTGTGCTGAATGGCCACATACTTGGTATCAGCAGGATAGTTGGCTGAGAAACGCTGATAGCTTGTTGATGCAGTAATCTCGTTACCCCAGGTGAAGCTGGCAGGGTCATCGGTAGTGGAGTAGCCCACCTTGAAGGTCTCCACGCCACTGGTGTATTGCCTGTAGTAGAACTCTACATGCAGGCCATTCTTGATGCCACTAAGCTGAGGCGAGATGAGGTATTGCGGAGGATTGGTTGTGTAGCTAAACAGGAAGAAGCTGTTGCCTATGTGAGCAAATGCAGCATCCTGAGTGTCAATGTTGGCGTTGCCGTCCACTGTCCAGCAGCCAATGTCGTCAGTATTCTCAAAGCCGTATGCATAAGGAATAGAATATGTTTCAGGACATTCTGTTTTAAAATTCACAGTGGCATATGCACTCTCGTCGCTTTCGTTATATTTTGCTTTTACACGGAACTTATAGGTTGTAGCACTTGTCAGCTCGCTGAGAGAAACCGAAGTGTTGGTTACAGTTGCCTCTGCACTCCAATTTTCTTCACTGGCCTTTTTGAATTGGTAGGCGTAGCCAGTAGGAGTACCTGTTGTTGTAGGAGCAGTCCATGAAATGGTAGCAGAATTGTTGGTCAAGTAACTCACAGTAAGGTCAGTGGGCTTGGCATAGTCTGAATGCTTCTCAAAGACGAAGTCATCAACAAGAAGATAATATTGGAAGTTGGAGTAGTAATGAACCGCAACATACTTGGTTCCAGCAGGGAATGTTTCTTCAAACAATGTCCAATCGGTGGTTGAGGTGGAAATCTTGTCCCCCCAGGTAAAGGCATCTGGGTCGTTTGTTGTACTTGAATATCCAACCTTAAAAGTTTCACTTCCACTGCCACCACTGCCATTGTCTGTACGATAGTAGAAAGAAACGTCAAAATCTGTTGTAGCATCTAATTCTGGAGAAATGAGGTACTGGTTGTAATCACTCGCACTATAATACGATGTAAAAACAAAAGAATAGATACCTGTACGACATAATGCGGAAGTAATGCCAGGGGTGTTGCCGGAAGAATAACGCGTAGTCCAGCCTTCAGCGGCCAGGTTATTGTTCTCAAAGCCGTATTCATACGGTAAGTCTTGTTGTGCCCAAGCCCCAGTGACGGAGCCGAGCAGGGCGATGAGTAGCGTCATAGCTACACGTGCCAGTCTGTTTTTAGTTGTAAAATGATTCATACGCTTAATGATTTATGTGTTAATTTGGGTGCAAAGTTACACAATTTATTTAATATAAGGTTTAAAATTCCACTTTTTTTGACCTGAACGTTACAAAAAAAGTTATTATTTGAAACATTCCTTTTGCTCCTGGCGGTCAGCGGGTAAACTCGTATTGCTCTTGCATACTCGCATCTTTTTCTGGGATTTCCTTGTGTTATTCATGGAAAGTTCGTGTCTTTGCATGTAGAAAGTGGCCAAACAGCCACTTTTTGCCCCAAAAACTTGCATGAATCAAGAAAAAGCTGTACTTTTGCGACCGAAATGGTTTAGGTAAGTACACCTTTGGCATTGCACCAGGCAGACCTGAACGTGGGTAAGTCACCAAGCGACGGAGCACACGCTGGCATCAATGACATTACCTCCTTTGTACAATACTTCCAGGGAATCGTTGCCAACGAGATTTACAACGACTATCTGTTTGTGACGCGCAAGGACGAGAATGTTTGGTGGTACGACGGCGAGATGATAGAGTTCCGCACGCCCAACTATGCCAAGATGCTTCGAATGATGCAGACTCAACCTGCATTGACAATAGAAGAGATAAGAGAGGCATTAGGAACCAGCATCACTGCCGTTCGCAAACTGTTGGGGCAATTGCTTGACAAGCATTATATAGAGCGAGGCTCCACCGACGGCTCCTGGCGCGTGTTCATCACGCCATCGGCATAAAACACATTTCTTGGTGGTACTCCTCTGGATGTTCGGACTGCTCTATTAAACAAATTTATTTCGGCTACTTTTTTCAACAAAAAACCCCTCCCATGGGAGGGGCTGAATGAAACAGGTACCAGGTACCTGTTTCAAAACAAGATTCAATATAAAGTTGGGGCCTCATCCCGACAACGCAAGGTTGTCAATCGCAGGAGTTGGCCCTGCAACCGCTTAAAACAAGCTGGCAATAAGTTCCTGACAGTCAGTACGTTGTAAAGCATGGTGGTCGAGTAATCGGCCACCT
>JAEEVT010000131.1 GCA_016291005.1 Prevotella sp.
TAAACAAAGACGAGAAAAGGTAAGAGCCTCCCCAAGCCCCTCTCCAGGAGGGAATGTTTTAATAGACAAAAAGAACAACCAACGATATGAGTGAGAATAATCATATGAGCAAACACCCCGGGAGGCTCCGAGTAGGAATACTTGGTGCGGCGGGATATACAGGTGGAGAGTTGATCCGTCTGCTGCTGAACCATCCAGAGGCTGAGATTGCCTTTGCCAACTCAGAGAGTAATGCGGGCAATCTGGTGAGCGACGTTCACGAAGGACTCATCGGTGATACCGATTTGCGGTTTACCGACCAAATGCCTTTCGACCAGGTTGACGTGGTGTTCTTCTGCTTCGGTCACGGCAAGAGTGAGGCATTCTTGAAAGAGCACACCATCCCCGAGAACGTGAAGATTATCGACCTCGCGCAGGACTTCCGCATTAAGGGTGACCATGACTACGTCTATGGTTTGCCTGAGATTAACAAAGAGATTATTGAGAGCGCTCAGCATGTGGCCAACCCAGGCTGCTTTGCGACGGCCATTCAAGTGGCGCTGCTGCCCGCTGCCTACCTTAATATATTAAAGGAGGACGTCAGCGTCAATGCCATCACAGGTTCGACTGGTGCCGGCCAGAAGCCAGGTGCTACCACCCATTTCTCGTGGCGCAACAACAACCTGAGCATCTACAAGCCTTTTACCCATCAGCATCTTGCCGAGATCCATCAGTCGCTGAAACAGGTTCAGGGCTATTTGGACGCCGACATCGACTTCATCCCCTATCGCGGTGACTTTGCCCGTGGCATCTTCTGCACGGCAGTCATCCGCACGAAGGCTCCCATTGAGGACATCGTCGAGGCTTATAAAGACTTCTATCGTGACGCCGCATTTACCCACTACTCGGACAACCCCATCGACCTGAAGCAGGTGGTGAATACCAACAAGGCCTTGGTTCACGTTGAGAAATACGGCAACAAGCTGTTGGTCACTTCTGCCATCGACAACCTGTTGAAGGGTGCCGTAGGTCAGGCCGTACAGAACATGAACCTAATGTTCGGCCTCGACGAGACCGCCGGTTTGCGTCTGAAAGCCTCAGCATTTTAATCTATTCTCTTCAGGTTAAGCAAATGCTTGCCTGATAAAAAACAAAAAAAGGCGCAAAAAGTTGTGATTCTCGGATATTTAGTGTATCTTTGCGCCCTATAACAAAAGACTAAACAATTATGAAACTGTTTGATGTATATCCCCTGTTCGACGTGAACATTGTGAAGGGCAAGGGTTGTCGGGTTTGGGACGACAAGGGTCAGGAGTATCTGGACCTGTATGGCGGACATGCCGTCATCAGCATCGGTCACTCACATCCACATTATATTAAGAAGGTGACAGAGCAGTTGAACCGCATCGCGTTCTACTCCAACTCCGTCATTAACAAGTTACAGGTGGAACTGGCTGAGCGTCTGGGTAAGATCAGTGGCTACGACGACTACCAGCTGTTCCTCATCAACAGTGGTGCCGAGGCCAACGAGAACGCGCTGAAACTGGCGTCGTTCAAGAATCCTACGGCCACCCGCATCCTGTCGTGTGAGAAAGCCTTCCACGGCCGTACATCACTGGCCGTCGAGGTAACCCACAATCCGAAGATCATCTCTCCGCTGAACGACAACCACCACGTGCGCTTCCTGCCAATGAACGACATCGAACCGTGGATTCGCGAACTGTCGCGTGGCGGTGTGGCAGCTGTCATCTTAGAGTGCATACAAGGCGTCGGCGGCATCCAGATGGCAACACCGAAGTTTGCCCAAGACCTGGCCTACGCCTGCAAGCGCTTTGGCGCCACACTGATTTGCGACGAGATACAATGCGGATATGGTCGTAGCGGTAAGTTCTTCGCCCACCAGTGGTTAGGTATCAAGCCCGACATCATCACAGTGGCCAAGGGCATTGCCAACGGTTTCCCCATGGGCGCCGTGCTGATCAGCCCCGAGTTCGAACCCGTCTACGGACAGTTAGGAACGACATTTGGCGGTAACCATCTGGCCTGTGCTGCAGCACTTGCCGTACTCGACGTCTTCGAGGAGGAGAATCTGGTGGAGAACGCCCGCGTCATCGGCGACTACCTGATGGAGGGCATCCGCGGCATCGGCAGTTCACATATCACCGACGTCCGCGGCCGTGGTCTCATGATAGGCATCGAGCTTGACATGCCCCACGGTATGGTGCGCAAGCCGCTCATCCGCCACGAGCACTGTTTCACGGGTTGTGCCGGACAGAACATCTTGCGACTGTTGCCGCCACTGTGCCTGACAAAGGCCGAAGCTGACGACTTCATTGAACGTCTTATCAGGGTCAAGGCAACGAACGACGAGTACTAATTGAAAATTGAAAGATTGAAAAATTGAAGAATTGAAGTTTTTCAAAAGAAAAGATAAGATGAAGATATCTATTATAGGTGCCGGAGCTATGGGAGGCGCCATCGTTGAAGGCCTGTTGAAGGGCGACTATGTCAAGAACGAGGACATCTGCGTCAGCGATGCCTCACGGCGTGCCGTAGAGCGTTTTGCCCAAAGTGGCGCCAACATCACCACCGAGAACCATGTAGCCGCCATGGGTGGCGACATCGTATTTGTCGTTGTCAAGCCCTGGCTGGTGGAACAGGTCATCCATAGCATCAAGGATTCGCTTGACTACGACAAGCAGTTGCTGGTTGTCGTTGCAGCCGGCATCAAGAGCGAACAGTTAGAACAGTGGCTGCAGAAAGACGGCAAGGTGCTGCCCACGTGGCTGTGCATCCCCAACATCGCCATCGCCCAGTTGCAGTCCATGTCATTCCTGGTGCCTGCTATTGGTGTGACATCACAACAAACCGAACAGGTCAAGGCCTTGTTGGACTCGATGGGTCAGACCATCATCACCGAGGAGCGACTGTTAGGTGCCGGTACCACATTGGCCTCTTGTGGCATTGCATACGCCATGCGGTATGTCCGTGCTGCCAGCGAAGGCGGAGTGGAGTTAGGTTTCAAGGCCGGCGAAGCTCAGAAGATTGTGATGCAGACCATGCGTGGTGCTGTGGAACTGCTGCAGGCTACCGGTATGCATCCTGAGGCTGCCATCGACTTGGTGACGACACCTGGTGGCGTCACCATCAAGGGTCTGAACGAGATGGAGCATGCCGGATTCACCAGTTCCGTCATCCGCGGTCTGAAGGCAGGGGCGAAATAAGTTATGAATTTTGAATGAAGAGTTGTCGGCTTGTGCCGATTAAGAATTATAAAGATATGGACGACCAGTTAAAGCAAATAGGTGAGCGACTTCGCGGACTTCGCGACGTGCTCGACATCCCCGTCAGCGAGATGGCAGAGACCATCGGCATGAATGCGGAGAAATACGAGAAGATAGAGAAGGGTGAGTTGGACATTACCATCTCGAACCTGATGAAGATTGCCCGTAAATACGGTGTCTCGACGGAAGAACTGATTTTCGCCGAATCGCCGCACATGAAGTCATACTATGTGACTCGCAAAGGTCAGGGCATGAGCATCGAGAGGACGAAGGCGTACAAATACCAGAGCCTTGTCGGCGGTTTCGTCAACCACAAGGCCGACGTGTTCATCGTCACCGTAGAGCCAAAGCCCGGCGCACATACTATCTACAAGAACTCGCATCCGGGCCAGGAGTTTAACCTCGTTTTGGAGGGACAGATGGAGCTGTACATCGGCGGCAAGACCATCATACTCGACGAGGGCGACAGCATCTACTTCGACGCGACGAAACCCCACGGCATGCTGGCCGTCGGCGACAAGGCCGTGAAGTTCTTGGCGTTTACCATAGAATAGGAAGACCCTCCCCCAACCCCTCCCTGCGAGGGAGGGGAGTCATTACACAAAGCATTAAATCATATGGAGAAAAATAAAGAAACGCAAGGAGTATCTACTCCCCTCCCTCACAGGGAGGGGCCGGGGGTGAGTCTCCTGAAGAGATTTTTAAAGCAGACGACCTTTACGTCTGTTGAGGACTACAACAAGAACCTTGAGTTCATCATCCCTGAGAACTTCAATTTCGCTTACGACGTGATGGATGTCTGGGCGGAAGAGAAACCCGACGGGCTGGCCATCCTGTGGACTAACGACCAGGGCAAAGAGCGACGCACGACGTTTGCCGAACTGAAGGAGCAGACCGACCAGGCCGCTTCGTACCTGCAATCGCTGGGCATCGGTAAGAACGACCCCGTGATGCTCATCCTGAAGCGTCACTACGAGTGGTGGGTCATCATGCTGGCACTCTGCAAGATTGGCGCCATCGTCATTCCGGCCACCCACATGCTGACCAAGCACGACTACGTGTACCGTAATACCAGAGCATCGGTGAAAGCCATCGTCTGTGCAGACGACGAGTACATCATGGAACAAATCAGTCTCTCCATAGACGAGAGTCCCACATTAAAGCAAGTCATCGTCGTGGGTGACAACGAAGCAGCACAAGCACAGTCTTCGCTCTTCTCCCTTCACGCTACGCTATGCCACTCTTGGGCAAAGGAGTGGCAACAGGCTCCGAAGTTCCAGCGCCCGGCCTTCGTCAACGACAACGACGACACCATGCTGATGTACTTCACCAGCGGCACCAGCGGTGAGCCGAAGATGGTGGCACACGACTACCTCTACGCCATGGGCCACCTGTCTACCGGTGTCTTCTGGCATAACTTGCACGAAGGCTCGCTCCATCTGACCGTGGCCGACACGGGCTGGGGCAAGGCTGTCTGGGGCAAGTTCTACGGCCAGTGGTTCGCAGGCGCTACAGTGTTTGTGTTTGACCACGAAAAGTTCAATGCCGACACACTGTTAAGACAGATGGAGAAATACAAGGTGACCAGTTTCTGTGCACCGCCTACCATCTACCGCTTTATGATACGCGAAGACCTGTCGAAGTACGACCTGTCGAGCCTTGAATACTGCTGCACGGCCGGTGAGGCACTGAACCCCGCCGTCTTCGACAAGCTTAAGGCACAGATAGGCCTGAACATCATGGAAGGCTTCGGTCAGACGGAGACCACCATGACGTTGGGTACCTTCCCTTGGATGACTCCGAAACCAGGCTCGATGGGCATTCCCAACGCCCAGTACGACATCGACCTGCTGCGTGCCGATGGCACCTCGTGCGAGGACGGTGAGAAGGGTGAGATCGTCATCCGTGTGGGTGACCGCAAGCCTATCGGTCTGTTCAAAGAGTACTACCGAGATCCAGAGAAGACGCGCGAGGCCTGGCATGACGGCTTCTACCACACCGGCGACATGGCTTGGCGCGATGAAGACGGCTACTACTGGTTCGAGGGCCGCATCGACGATGTCATCAAGAGTTCAGGTTACCGCATTGGTCCGTTCGAGGTGGAGAGCGCCCTGATGACGCATCCCGCCGTCGTGGAGTGTGCCATCACCGGTGTGCCCGACGACATCCGCGGCATGGTGGTCAAGGCTACCGTCGTGCTGGGCAAAGAGTGGAAGGACAAGGCTGGCGACGACCTCGTGAAGGAGCTGCAGCAGCACGTCAAGAAAGAGACCGCACCTTATAAATATCCCCGTATTGTCGAGTTCGTTGACGAACTGCCGAAGACCATCAGTGGTAAGATCCGCCGCGTGGAAATCAGGGAAAAGGACGGAAAAAAATAAAAGGTAAAAAAGTAAAAAGGTAAAACGGTAAAAAGGTAAAGAAGAAATAAGGTGAAAAGAAGAATAGTCATCAAGGTTGGTTCAAACGTACTGACACGAGCCGACGGCAAGCTCGACGTGACAAGGATGTCGGCACTGGTCGACCAGATAGCAGGACTACGCCGACAGGACATCGAGGTGATTCTCGTGTCGTCGGGTGCCGTGGCCTGCGGTCGCCGTGAACTGACCGTCGACCACAGCCTCGACAGCGTAGAACAGCGCCAGCTCTTCTCTGCCGTAGGCCAAGTGAAGCTGGTAGGTCTCTACTATGATCTGTTCCGCGAGTTCGGCATCCACGTCGGTCAGGTGCTGACGATGAGAGAGAACTTCGAGCCCGGTGAGCAGTACCGCAACCAGCAGGCCTGCATGACGGTGATGCTCGAGAACGACGTGCTACCTATCGTCAATGAGAACGACACGGTGAGCGTCACCGAGCTGATGTTCACCGATAACGATGAACTATCAGGCCTCATAGCCAAAATGATGAAGGCCGACACACTCATTCTCTTGAGCAACATCGACGGCATCTACGACGGCCATCCTGACGACCCCAACTCAAAAATCATTCCACAGGTGGAACCCGGCAGCGACCTCTCACAGTACATCAAAGCTGAGAAGAGTGCCTTCGGTCGCGGTGGCATGCACTCGAAGTACACCACGGCTCAGAAAGTCCAACAGGCCGGCATCCGCGTCATCATCGCCAACGGCGAGCGCGAAGACATCCTGACAGAGCTTATTCAACACAAAGAACACGTACCACATACAGAATTCATCCCATGCAATTGACAGAAACCTTCCGAAGGGTGAAAGTCGCCAGCCGCTCGCTGGGAAACCTGACAGACGCCCAACGTAGCCACATACTGAATACTGTGGCCGATACTATCATTGACTTCAAGGAGCGCATCCTTGCCGCCAACGAGAAAGACCTGACGAAGATGGATCCGAAGAATCCGCTCTACGACCGTCTGCAACTGACCGAGAAACGCCTTGACGGCATTACCGCCGACATGCGCAACGTAGCCTCGCTGCCCTCACCCCTTGGACACGTTACCAAGGAGAAGACGCTGCCTAATGGTCTGCGTCTGCATCGCGTCAGCGTACCCTTCGGCGTCATCGGCATGATCTACGAGGCACGTCCCAACGTGACCTTCGATGTTTTCTCACTCTGCTTCAAGAGCGGTAATGCCTGCGTGCTGAAAGGCGGCAGCGACGCCGACCTGTCGAACCAGGCCGCCGTGGAACTCATCCACGATGTACTGAAGCGCTTCGACATCAACCCCGACGTGGTGACGCTGTTGCCTGCCACCCACGAGGCCACGGGCGAGATGCTCAACGCCGTGGGTTATATCGACCTCTGCATTCCCCGCGGCGGACGCCGTCTCATTGACTTCGTCCGTGACACCGCCCGCATCCCCGTCATCGAGACTGGTGCCGGCGTCGTCAACACCTACTTCGACAAGGACGGCAACGTGGAAATAGGTAAGAAGATTATCAACAATGCCAAGACGCGCCGCGTCTCCGTCTGCAACGCCCTCGACTGCCTCATCATCCACGAGAGTCGTCTGGGCGACCTCTTTGAATTAGTCAAGCCGTTGCTTGACCACAAGGTGATGCTCTATGCCGACGGTTCCGCCTTCCAACTGCTGGCTGGCCAATATCCTGACATCCTGCTGCAGCCCGCCACGACCGACAGCTTCGGCACCGAGTTTATGGACTACAAGATGGCCATCCGCACCGTTTCCTCTTTGGACGAAGCGCTGGCACACATCGACCAGTACGGCTCTGGCCATAGCGAAGCCATCATCACCGACAACATAGAGACGGCACGCCGCTTCCAGTCATACGTTGACGCCGCCTGTGTCTATTGGAACGCTCCCACCTCGTTTACCGACGGTGCTCAGTTTGGACTGGGTGCCGAGATAGGTATCTCCACCCAGAAGCTCGGACCGCGTGGCCCTATGGCCTTGGAGGAGATTACCACCTACAAGTGGATCATCGAGGGAGAGGGACAGGTTCGTAATTAATTATATAATGATAGAAAAATGAAAAAAGGAATTTTTTTAATCTTTTTTTGTTTGATAGCGTTGTCAACTCAAGGAGCACAATTGTCTGAGCATGAGGCACGAAAAAAGGCACAACGTTTTTTACAGGGCAAACAATTTGGAAACGTGATGCGACAACGTGCTATCAAAAGATCGCAGGTGCTACAAGACAAGAACTTCTATATATTTAATGTTGAACAAAATGGAGGTTTTGTCATTGTCTCTGGGGATGATAGAACAACTGACATCCTGGGTTATTCAGATGTTGGATCCATCGAGCAGGACAACATACCAGAGAATTTGAGCTGGTGGTTAAATGAATATGGCAGGCAAATAGAATTCATCAAAAAAACTTCAGAATCAGCAAATGACATTTCTGGATTAAGCGAGCCAGCCTTGCCCCCCCTCATAGCGACCCATTGGGACCAAACAGTAAACATTTTATGTCCTCAGTATACTCCCACTGGTTGCGTTGCTACAGCTATGGCGCAAATTATGTTTTACCACCGGTGGCCAGAAATTGCCTGCAAAGCAATCCCCGGATATACAACAGATACGTATGGCTACGAACTGAGTGAATTGCCAAGTACAATTTTTCGATGGGATTTGATGCTTGATGAATATTTTGACTTTATTTGGGAAAGATACGATACACCTAACGAAAACGACCAAGCTATTGCTGAACTGATGCGTTATTGTGGACAGTCAGTAAGAATGGATTATAAGCCAAGTGGGTCAGGCGCTTCTTTGTCAGACGCAGCAGAAGCTCTAAAGACATACTTTGACTATAGTTCAAAAATGCGTAGAATTGACCGTGATGGCTATTCATGCACACAATGGGAGTCTGTTATTTATCAGGAAATAGCAAACAATAGGCCTGTACTGTATAAAGGCAGTCCTACCTTGCTGTGGCATAATGGTATTGGACATGCTTTCGTGTGCGACGGTTTTGATGGCGACGGGCGCTTCCACATCAATTGGGGATGGGGAGGCACTTGTGATGGCTTTTTTGTTTTGTCTGTCCTTAACAACAACTACCCAGATGGAGCCATGAGTAATGGAGGCTATTCTTTTTCCCAAGAAGCGGTGATAGGAATAGAACCTAATGATGGGTCTATGAGAGGTCCAGAGTTATGGATTAAGGACATTCATGCAGCCGTAGATAGTTGCACACGCGGCTCTTTAAGCGAAGACTTTGCCCCTGTTGGTGTACAAGTTGACATCGACAATCGTGGGGATTTGTCTTTTAATGGTTTCATCGGTTTTGCCATTTATAGCAATAATGTATTAATAGAATACAAAGATGGTAA
>JAEEVT010000132.1 GCA_016291005.1 Prevotella sp.
GTTGGATACGCGTTACTCACCCGTGCGCCGGTCGCCAGCAACAATAGCAAGCTATCGTCCTGCTGCCCCTCGACTTGCATGTGTTAAGCCTGTAGCTAGCGTTCATCCTGAGCCAGGATCAAACTCTACATTGTAAAATCTTTATTTCTCCGAAAGAAAGATTTTACAGCTTCCGTCGTCGCTCGGCAATTGAAAGCAAGCTTTCATTGCCCTCGCTCCTAGGAACCTTGTAAATCCTTCCCTCGATCTTGTCTCTGTCTCAGAACGCTTATCCGGTAGTATTTTATTAGAAAATTGAACGGTTTGTTTCAATTACCTTTGCTTCTTGTACTACTTCTTCTCTGTCTATGTAAGTCTTTCAAAGAACTCTTCTTCAATGCTAACAGCCTAACTTTTTAGGCGAAAGCGGATGCAAAGGTACAACTAATTTTCCATACCCGCAAACTTTTGAGAAACTTTTTTTCGAAAAAACAAAAAGTTTTCGCATTTGTTGACAATGCGAAAACTTATACACCTTATTATATATACGCGAGAGAGGCTTTTTGGGTATTATTCAAACACTTCTTCAATATCTTCTCCGCCTTCAACGTCTTTCAATCCAGACTCGTCATAGGCACATGGATTGTATCCTTCCGGTATGTCGAACATGGCATTTTCGTTATACCCCAGTCGCGAATCGTTGTAAACCCGCTTCATATAGTAGGCAAATACGGGGAGTGCCATCGCTGCTCCCTGTCCTATCGTCATAGAGTCGAAGTGTATATCACGGTCGTCGCCACCCACCCAGACGCCAGTCACCAAGGTGGGAGTAAGTCCCATAAACCAGGCATCGCTGTTGTTGTTCGTCGTTCCTGTCTTGCCGGCAATTTCTCCCTTAAGATTGTACTTGTAACGGAGACGACTTGCCGTACCTCCGTCAACGACGGCTTTCAGCATATACAGCATCTTGTTGGCACTTTCATCGCTGATAACCTCATTCATACGTGGCTGGAACTGAGCAACGACATTTCCTTCGCTGTCTTCAATTCTAGTCACGAACATGTGTGCGGCACGGATACCATGATTGACGAAAGCCGTATATGCGCTGACCATCTCGCCGACAGTAATATCGCAGGGGCCCAGACACAGAGACATGGAGGGATGGATTTCAGGATTGCGGATACCGTATGCGTGTAACAATGTTACAAAGGCCTGTGGACTGAGCTTACTCATGAGGTAAGCCGAAATCCAGTTGTTAGACTGCTGCAGTCCCCACTTCAACGTTACCATCTCACCATAGCGTGAATGACTGCCGTTACGTGGTGTCCACGGATGTCCTGCCACCATGTAAGTCTGTTGGACGTTGGGCGCTACATCGCATGGAGAGAAACCGTTCTCCATAGCCAGGGAATAAAGGAAGGGCTTGATGGTCGACCCCACCTGGCGTCGTCCGTCCATGACCATGTCATAGGCAAAATGCATGAAGTCGAGTCCTCCGACGTATGCCTTGACGTGTCCATTCTGCGGGCAAATACTCATCATGCCAGAGCGTAGGAAAGATTTATAGTAACGAATGGAGTCGAGCGGAGTCATGATGGTATCGATTTCCCCGTGGTAGGTAAACACGGACATTTCCGTCTTTGTACGGAACGAGCGCATGATTTCCTCTTCTGAAGCACCTTGTTCTTTCAACACCCTGTAGCGTTCACATTGTCGGACTGAGCGCATGAGGATCTTGTTCAGCTGGTCTTGCGACAGGGAACCGGAATAAGGAGCGTTCGCATGACCTTTATTTTCTTTATTGAAGGCTGGCTGCAAGAAATTAACGACATGTTCACGCATGGCCTGTTCTGCATAGGCCTGCATCTTGGAGTCAACCGTCGTGAAGACTTTCAAACCGTCGGTATAGATACTATATGGGTCGCCGTTTTTCTTGTAGTTCTTATTGCACCAGCCATACAACGGATCAGTTTCCCAGTTGATGGAGTCAATATGATATCTTACCATGCCCCACGAAGGATAGTCGTCTTTGTCAGGTTTTTTAGCAGTCATATAGCGACGCAGGAAATCACGGAAGTAAGCAGCAATGCCATCCTTATGGTCAGCAACGTGGAATTTCAGGTTAAGCGGTTCGGCAGCATACATTTCATAGTCCGACTCATTCAGATAGCCAGCCTTCAACATCTGGTGAAGTACCACGTTACGGCGTTCTACAGCACGTTCCGGATGACGGACGGGATTGTAAAAAGAAGGATTCTTACAGAGTCCGATGAGCATGGCAGACTCCGTCGGTGTCAGATCTTTCGGTTCCTTGCTGAAATAAGTGTTGGCTGCTGTCTTAATGCCCACAGCATTATGCAGGAAGTCAAAATAATTGAGATACATTGCAATGATCTCGTCCTTTGTGTAGTTACGCTCCAACTTGACGGCAATCACCCACTCTATGGGTTTCTGTAATGCGCGTTCCATAACACTATGTGCGGTTTCGGAGTAGAGCTGCTTGGCGAGTTGTTGCGTAATGGTCGAACCACCACCTGCGCTTTTTTGTCCAAAGATACCGCGTTTGACTACTGCACGGCCAAGAGCATAGAAGTCAATACCGGAATGTTCGTAGAATCGTACGTCCTCCGTAGCAACCAAAGCCTGGATCAGCGACGGAGACAATTGCGAGTAGTCGACCATGATGCGATTCTCGCGATTATAGTTCCACGTTCCCATGACCTTACCATCTGCCGAAATGATTTGTGTAGCAAATCGGTTGATGGGATTCTGCAAATCCTCAATAGGCGGCATATAGCCTATCCATCCCTCACTGATGGCATAGAACCCAAGTGCTGCTGTCAGTACGGCAGCAACCAGCAGAGACCATAATGTGCATACAAAAAACTTTTTCATCGTCAGGAAAATCTGTCTAATTGAGTGCAAAATTACAAAATTCTTCTGAATAAACACATGAAATACAGAAATAATGTGTAATTTTGCATCATCATTTAAATCCGAGCCTCATGGAAAAGCATGATTTTGTCACAATTGCCAATCTCACAAAAGAGAAAATCCTCTATATGATTGAGATGGCACAAGAGTTTGAACGTCACCCCAACCGAGAGCTACTCAAGGGTAAGGTGGTTGCCACCCTGTTCTTTGAGCCGTCCACCCGGACACGTCTCTCGTTTGAAACTGCCGCCAACCGGTTAGGTGCCCGTGTCATCGGCTTTGCCGACCCAAAGATTACCAGCGGGACAAAAGGTGAAACGCTGAAGGACACGATCTCGATGGTTGCCAACTATGCAGACGTGATCGTGATGCGACACTACATAGAAGGTGCTGCACAGTATGCTACAGAAGTAACCAACGTCCCCATTATCAATGCCGGCGACGGGGCACACCAACACCCTTCACAATGTATGCTCGACCTGTACTCCATCTACAAGACCCAAGGCACGTTGGACAACCTGAACGTCTATCTGGTTGGCGACCTGAAATACGGCCGTACCGTTCATTCTCTGATCATGGCTATGCGCCACTTCAACCCGACCTTCCATTTTGTCGCCCCTAAGGAACTGGCAATGCCTCAAGAATACAAGCTCTATTGTAAGGAACACGGCATACGCTTTCAGGAGCATACGGCATTCAATGAGAAAGTCATTGCCGATGCAGACATCTTATATATGACGCGCGTACAGAAAGAGCGTTTCTCAGATTTGATGGAATACGAGCGTGTCAAGAACGTCTATATCCTCAACAACGACATGTTGCGACTGGCTAAGCCCAACATGAAGATACTGCATCCCCTACCCCGCGTGAACGAGATAGCCTACGACGTTGACGACAATCCGCACGCCTACTATATCCAGCAGGCCGGCAATGGCCTCTTCGCCCGCGAAGCCATCTTCTGCGATGTGCTGGGTATCACACTGGACGAAGTCCGGAATGATAAAACTATCATTTCGTAATACCGTAATAACGTTATAACGTAATAACGAAGAAAAGTATGAATAAGAAAGAACGCTTGGTTGCCGCCATTGAGCATGGCACCGTTATAGACCATATACCAGCAAATAAGACTTACCAGGTGGCAAACCTGTTAGGACTTTTCGAGCTGGACACCCCTGTCACTATCGGTATTAACTATCCTTCTCAGAAGGTGGGCAGTAAAGGCATTATCAAAGTGTCGGACAAATTCTTTACCGACGACGAGATTTCCCGCCTCTCCGTTGTTGCCCCCAACGTCATTCTCAGCATCATTCGCGACTACGAGGTGGTAGAGAAGAAAACTGTTGTGACGCCCGACGAGATACATGGCATCGTGAAATGCAACAACCCCAAGTGCATCACCAACAACGAACCCATGCCAACCCACTTCCACGTAGCCGACGGGATGCTAACCTGTCACTATTGTGAGAAGGAACAAGACATTAATAAGGTGGAACTCGTTTGAGCTCCACCTTATTGTTTGTATATCGATGCAGTCGATAACGCTTATATAGCCGAAGCGGCAAAGAGCCAGTCATAGATGCACGAGCAGATGCCGAAGAGGGCGATGCCCAGTGTGCAGATGGCCAGTGCCGTACGAGTACTGAGTTCCGTGCGGAAAGTGGGCAGCGGGGTATCGGTCTGCTTGATGTACATAGCCTTGACGATGAGCAGGTAGTAGTAGAGTGAAACTACCGTATTGACCAAGGCAACGAACACGACGAAGTAGGCCCAGAAGGATCCCTGCTCGGCAGCAGCCATGAAGACGAAGAACTTCGAGAACATACCAGCGAACGGAGGAATACCAGCCAGCGAGAATAATGCCAGCGTCATAAGGAACGCCAACTTCGGATTGGTCTGATACAAACCGTTATACGATGACATCAGCGTTGTGCCGCTGTTGTTCTGCTCAACCGTACTGATAACCGTGAAGACAGCCATGTTGGCAACGACGTAAACAAGCACATAGTACATGAGTGCCGCCATTCCCGTTTCCGATGCGCCGATAACTGCCAGCATGATGTAGCCAGCCTGTGAGATAGAGCTGAAGGCCATGAAGCGCTTAAGTTCACTCTGGCGGATGGCAAAGAGGTTGGCAATAGTGATGCTGAGCACGATGACGATGTAGAGCAGGTACTCGTAGTATTGCATCATGGGTCCGAAGGCTTTGATGAGGATGGTCATCAAGGCAAATGCTGCGGCGCCTTTCGAGACGACACTCAGGTAACCGGTGACAGGCGTGGGAGCACCCTCGTAGGTATCGGCCGTCCAGAAATGGAAGGGTACCAGAGAGAGCTTAAAGCCCAGACCGCTGAAGAAAAACACCAATCCCATGATGCTCAAGGGTGAGGCTGTGAAGTTGACACTTAGAGCCTCGGCAACATCATCGAAATAGAGCGTACCCGTCTGTGCATAGATGAACGAGATGCCGTAGAGCATGACACCGCTTGAGAAAGTGGCTACCAAGATGTACTTGGCAGCAGCCTCGGCACTCTTCTTCTTAAACTTGTCGAATGCCACCAAGCAAGCCAAAGGCACTGAGGCTGTTTCCAGTCCAAGGAAAAAGAGCAGGAAAGAGCCACTGGACATCATGACATACATACCAAGAAGCGTAGAAAGTACCAGCAGGTGGAACTCACCGGCATACTTTGATGCCTCTCGTTCCAGCCAAGGCTCTGCCATGACTACCACGATGAAGGCACCGAAAGTAAGGATGAGCTTCATGACCTGAGCTGCCTGACCAGCAACGTACATGCCGCCGAAAGCCTCTGCAGGGCCAACGGTGGTGAGCATGATGGTCTGGCAGAGCAGCAAGGCAGCGGTGAGCTTACCCAGCACTCCAGTCTTACGCTCGCTCTTATGCAGGCAAAAGTCTGCAAAGAACACGATAAGCAGCATCAAAACCAGAATAGCTTCTGGTATCATATTTAAAAATTGATTATATCCCATAATTATTTTCTCCTATGAATTAGATTATATTAGCCAAGATGGGACCTACGGCGTCAGAGATGACGTTGCTTGCCCAGAGTGGGAACAGACCAAGGCCAGCCACACAGGCAATGAGGCAGATGACAGCAACGCGTTCGTCCCAAGTAGCATCGGTGAGTTCGAGGAAGTGAGGATTCTTCACCTCGCCATACAGAATCTTACCAACCACACGCAGGATATAGACTGCCGTAACGACAATCGACGTACAAGCGATGATGGTGGCTACCCGATGGAAGGTGTCAGGATTCTCGAACGAACCTACGAAGATGCTCATTTCAGCAATGAATCCTGAGAAGCCTGGCAGACCGAGGTTGGCAAGACCAGCCACAACGTAACCTACGGCGAGGAACGGCATAATCTTCATCAAGCCATCAAGGTAGCGGATGTCACGGGTGTGGGTACGACCATAGATCATACCGATGAGGGCAAAGAAAAGGGCCGTCATCAGACCGTGAGAGAGCATCTGCAGGATAGCACCCGTACAAGAAGTCTTGGTCATCATCAGTAGAGCGAAGAGCACCAGACCACAGTGAGAAACAGACGAGTAAGCGTTGATGTACTTCAGGTCAGTCTGTACACAAGCCGAGAAGGCACCATAGACTACTGAGATAGTCGTGAGGATAAGGAATATCCAAGCCAACTCATTGGCAGCGTCTGGCAACAGATACATTGCCACGCGGAAGCAGCCGTAGCCTCCTAATTTCATCAGCACACCGGCATGGAGCATCGACACAGCCGTGGGGGCTGAAGCGTGACCATCGGGTGACCATGTATGGAAGGGGAACAGTGCACCCAGCACACCGAAACCGATGAAGATGAACGGGAAGAAAACCTTCTGAATGTCGACGGGGATGTTGTGCATGGCAGCAATCTCGTTAACGTTCATGGTGGTAGCACCGCTGAAGTAATAAATGCCCAGCAGACCAATGATGAGGAGAGCAGAACCTCCCATCAGCATCAGCGTCAGCTTCATGGCAGCATACTCCTTGTTGCCGGAGCCCCATACACCAATCAGCAGGTACATAGGAATCAAGGCTACTTCGTAGAACATAAACATGGTGAACATGTCGGTGCAGATGAAGAAGCCGTAAACTCCCGTCGAGAGGAGGGTGAACCAAAGGAAGTACTCCTTGGTGAGGGGCTTCAGCTGCCAAGAGGCAAAGGTACCTGTGAAGACGATGATGCTCGACAAGAGCAGCATCACGACAGAGATACCATCGACACCAACACTATAGGCAATATTAAGCGGCTTGAACCAAGGTGTTGAAGCCGTCAACAGCATCACATCGGTATTACCTGCTGCACGCTGCTGAACAAAGTAGATGGTCAGCCATACGGAGAGGGCCAGCAGACACGAGGCTCCAACCACCATCACACCACGCACCTGATTGAGCGACTTGGCCAGCCAAAGACCAAGCAGCATCAGGGCGGGGATTAAAACGAATAAACTTAATATACTCATTGTCGTTATTTCGATTTTTCGTTATGTCGATATTACGTTATAACGTTATTACGATTAAATTGCAAGCAGGATTAACGTTAGTGCAACTGTTCCCGTGAGGAACCATACTGCATACTGACGGACATCGCCACTCTGCCAGGGGCGCAAAGACTCGCCAGCCTCGTTGGCACCCCATGCCATGAAGTTGAACGTGCCGTCAACGACGTGACGGTCGAACCAAGCCACAGGCTTAGAGATGCAGCGGAAGATGATGCGATGAGTGACATACTGCCATATCTCGTCCTGATAGAAACGCTTATAGGCTGCACGGTGCAGTTTGGGGAACGCTTTGTACAGACGATCAGCGATGGGCTGGCTCTCACCTTTATATATATAGGTGGCGAGGCAGATGCTCAAGATGGCAATAATCGTTGAGGTAGCAGCAATCTGCGTGTCAAAGTGGATGGTGTAGTTGGTACCCTCGGCATTGACAAACTGACCGAAGCTGCCACCCCACCCTGCGAAACCAGCGATGGTTGAGTAGATACCCACACCCATCGTAATGACGCAAAGCACAATGAGAGGAATAGTCATCGTAGCAGGAGCCTCATGCGGTGTATGGTGCTCATGAGCTTCCACATTCTCAGTACCCCAGAAGATGCCGTAGTACAGACGGAACATGTAGAAGGCCGTCATAGCGGCAATACCTGTCATGATCCAACCCACTACAGGACTGTAAGCAAAGCAGGCTGTGATAATCTCATCCTTCGAGCTGAAGCCCGAGAAGAAAGGAATACCTGCAATGGCAAAACAGCTGATGAGGAAAGTGATGTTGGTAATCGGCATATACTTGCGCAGGCCACCCATCATAGCCATCTCGTTCGAGTGAACGGCGTGGATGATACAACCGGCACCGAGGAACAAGCAAGCCTTGAACATAGCGTGGGTGAACAAGTGGAACATACCAGCCATGAAACCAAGCTGAGCATGATTGTCGAGCACACCATGATGACCAGGCAGCGAAACGCCGAGGGCCACCATCATGAAGGCAATCTGCGAGATGGTCGAGAAGGCCAGCACACGCTTGATGTCGCTCTGGGCACAAGCCACAGCAGCGGCATAGAAAGCGGTGAAGACACCGACCCAGACAACGATGCTCATCTGAGGCTGAGCGTACTCAACCCAAAGCGGGAACATACGGGCAATCTGGAACACACCGGCTACGACCATCGTAGCAGCATGGATGAGTGCAGAGACTGGCGTCGGGCCCTCCATAGCATCGGGCAGCCAAATGTGCAACGGGAACATGGCACTCTTACCGGCACCACCGATGAACATCAGTACCAAAGCCGTAGGCAGTATAAAGCCTGCGGCAGCCACAGCCTTGGCGGCATTGCCAGTGATGAACGGCGTAGTACCCTCGCCCATCACGATGTTTCCAGCAAACGAGAAACTGAACGAATCGGTATAGTAGCCGAAGAGTAGAATA
>JAEEVT010000008.1 GCA_016291005.1 Prevotella sp.
TATCGTAGAACAGACGATAGATTGAGTCACCATCGTTCTGATAACACTTGGCGGCGTTGATACCACCCTGGGCAGCGATAGAGTGTGCACGACGGGGAGAGTCCTGAATACACAGGTTGATGACGTTGAAGCCCATCTCGCCAAGTGAAGCGGCAGCAGAAGCACCAGCCAAGCCAGTACCAACCACAATCACGTCGAGCTTCAGTTTGTTCTTGGGGTTAACCAAGCGCTGGTGAGCCTTATATTCCTTCCATTTCTCAGGTACTGGACCTGCGGGAATCTTAGAATCAATTACTTTTGCCATGATAATTTACAATTTGACAATTTACAATATACTATTAATTAGCAGCAGCTGTGGCCACAAGAGCCGTCACAAAGTGAAGGAGCACAGCCGAAAGCAAAAGCCAGCACTACTACGAGGAAGCCCAGCATGAGCAGGGTCACGTAGATGTTGCCAATGCACATCCAGCGCTTCAGCCAGATCTTACCACTCCAGCCAAAGGTCTGCATAGCACTCCAGAAACCATGAGAGAGGTGGAACCAGATGGCAGCAAGCCAAATGATGTAAAGAGCCACGAAGAGCCAGTTAGAGAACGTAGCCTGAATCCAGCCAAAACCGTCTGTAGGACTCAGACAAGGCATAGCGCCGATAATCTCGGCAAACATCATGTTGTACCAGAAGTTCCAGAGGTGGATAAGCATACCCACAAGAATAATGATACCCAACACGAGCATGTTCTTTGATGACCACTCTACCTTACCAGCATTTACCGTAGTAGCCACGTCGTAACGGTTGTCGCCACGGGCAGTACGGTTCTGTGCAGTCAGGATGAATGCATAGACGATGTGAATCACAGCCAGGGCTGCCAAGCCAAGTGTTGCCACGACGGCATACCAGTTTGCACCCAGCAATTCGCAAATCATGTTGTAAGCCTCTCCGGAGAACAGCGCAACAATGTTCATGCAACAGTGGAATGTCAGGAACAAAATCAACGCCAGACCGGTAACGGACATAACAACCTTTCTACCGATTGATGAATTAAATAACCACATAAAATGAATTTAAATTATTAATAATTTGTAATTAGAAATACTAGATAATAGGTATAACGCGCACATTTAGGGGACAAAAGTAACAAATATTTATGAATTACGCAAACGATTTCGTGAGAAAATTTATTATTTATACAAAATTCATCTAATAAGCAAAAGAGACAGCAAACGAAAATAAATAGCATTTTATTTTGCATTTCGTTTGGTTTACAGTATCTTTGCAGCATGATTATGAATTACGATGTGATAGTCATTGGCGGCGGACATGCTGGTTGCGAGGCGGCTTGTGCCTCGGCAAACATGGGTGCAAAGACGCTGCTCGTCACGATGGACATGAACAAGATTGCCCAGATGTCGTGCAACCCTGCCATCGGAGGCATTGCCAAAGGACAGATAGTCCGAGAGATTGACGCCTTAGGCGGTCAGATGGCTTTAGTAACAGATGCGACAGCCATACAGTTTCGCATGCTCAACCGTTCGAAAGGTCCTGCCGTCTGGAGTCCGCGAGCCCAGTGCGACAGGGGAAAGTTCATCTGGAAGTGGCGCTCCGTCCTTGATGCCACGCCTAACCTCGATATCTGGCAAGACCAAGCCGACGAACTCCTTGTAGAAGAGGTCCCGTCTGTTGCAGTAAAAGACGTTCAGTCTGTTGCTGTGGCACAGCAACACACACAACAAACCGCCAAGACGGCAAAACGTGTGGTTGGCGTCCGCACCATCTGGGGCGCCGAGATTCATGCCAAGACGGTAATCGTCACCGCCGGCACTTTCCTGAACGGTCTCTTGCACATCGGCCGCAAGATGATTCCTGGTGGACGCATCGCAGAACCTGCCGTACCCCACTTTACAGAGAGCATCACCCGTCACGGTGTCCGTACGGCCCGTATGAAGACTGGCACTCCCGTCCGCATTGACAAGCGTACCGTCCACTTCGAAGATATGGAGCGCCAAGACGGCGAGAACGGATATTACAAGTTCTCCTACATGGGCGAACAGCGTCCTCTTGAACAATTACCCTGTTGGGTATGCTATACTAACGACAAAGTTCACGAGATTCTGCGTGGCGGACTGGCAGACTCGCCGCTTTATAATGGACAGATACAGTCTATTGGTCCACGCTATTGTCCATCCATAGAGACGAAAATCGTCACCTTCCCTGACCGTCCCCAGCACTTACTCTTCCTCGAACCAGAGGGAGAAGATACTAACGAGATGTACCTGAACGGTTTTTCATCCAGCCTGCCAATGGATGTTCAGCTGGAGGCGCTCAAACAAATCCCTGCCCTCCGAGATATCAAAGTGTATCGACCAGGCTATGCGATAGAGTACGACTTCTTCGATCCCACTCAATTGCGACATTCCTTAGAATCGAAAGTCATAGACGGATTGTTTATGGCTGGCCAGGTAAACGGTACAACGGGTTATGAAGAGGCTGGTGGACAAGGAACGTTAGCGGGTATTAATGCCGCGCTGAAGGCTGGTTCTGTTGGCGGTTGTGGCACAACAGCACACACAACCTTCGAGCTAAAACGTGACGAAGCATACATCGGAGTGCTAATAGACGACCTCGTAACAAAGGGTGTCGACGAACCATATAGAATGTTTACCTCACGTGCCGAGTACCGAATCTTGTTAAGACAGGACGATGCTGATGCACGCCTGACAGAGAAAGCCTACGAACTCGGCTTAGCAAAACGCGACCGCTATAATTGGTGGCTTGAGAAGAAACAAGCCATAGAAGACATCGAAGCCTTCTGCAAAACCTTCGCGATAAAACCGAAACTTATCAACAGCTCATTGGAAGCTGTTGGCTCTACCCCACTCGTCTATGGTTGTAAGCTGGAAGATCTCGTATCACGTCCAGAACTAAACTTCGACATCCTGAAAGATATCGTGCCAGAATTCCGCGAAATCATCGGGCGACTTCCAAACCGTCAGGAAGAAATTGCCGAAGCAGCCGAGATACATATTAAGTATAAAGGCTACATAGAACGTGAACGACAAGTAGCAGACAAGATGCATCGATTAGAGAATATCAAGATTAAAGGGAAGTTCGACTACCCTAATCTTTCTGCTATCTCTACGGAAGCACGTCAGAAACTGGAACGTATCCAGCCTGAGACGTTAGCCCAAGCCAGCAGAATCCCTGGCGTATCACCCAGCGACATTAATGCAATGTTAGTGCTGTTAGGAAGATAAGAAGAAGTAAGATATAGGGAGTAAGACGTAAAGGGTGCTACCTTTGATAAGTAAGAAGCAAGGGATAAGATGCAAGGAGGCTGTTCCACGTGAAACAATTATATTACTAAATAAATACTATTAACGTTAAAACCAAGAATTATGAACAAGCAACTGTTGATTGACAATCTACGCAGCGTGCCTGATTTTCCTAAAAAAGGCATTAATTTCCGCGATGTAACGACTCTTTATAAGAGTGCTGAGTGTATGAAAGAAATGCTCGACGAGTTAGAGCGTCTGTACAAAGACAAAGGAATAACCAAGATTGTTGGAATAGAAAGTAGAGGTTTCGTAATGGCAGCAGCCTTAGCTGGAAGATTAGGATGTGGTATTGTACTTGCACGCAAACCAGGAAAACTACCTGCTACCGTTATCAAAGAGCCGTTCACTAAGGAGTATGGTGTTGATACGATAGAAATGCATCTTGACTCCATCGACCCAGATGACGTCGTTTTAATTCACGACGACCTGTTGGCAACAGGAGGAACGGCAAAAGCAACCTACAAGTTGGTTGAGCATTTTCACCCGAAGAAGGTTTATATAAACTTCATCATTGAGATTAAAGACGAGGGCCTTCATGGCAGAGACGAGTTTGAGGGCATTGAACTAACAACCCTCATAACTTTATAAGGTTTCACGTGAAACAAAGGTAGTTCTATAAGTAAGAAATATGATGTCAAAGAAAGAGGACGAGTCACGTTTGGAGAAATTGAAGGCTATCGTAAGGTCTATGCCTGAGAAGCCTGGCAGTTATCAGTTCTACGATGCTGACGGAACCATCATTTATGTTGGTAAAGCCAAGCATCTGAAGAGCCGCGTCTCGTCCTACTTTCATACAGAAGTGGACCGTTTCAAGACAAAAGTTCTGGTCTCCAAGATACACAATATCAGTTACACGGTAGTCAATACTGAGGAGGACGCGCTACTACTTGAGAACTCCCTGATCAAGAAGTACAATCCCCATTATAATGTACTCCTGAAAGACGGTAAAACCTACCCCAGCATCTGTATCACAAAGGAGTATCTTCCTCGTATTTTCCCTACGCGAACCATTAATAAAAAATGGGGAACTTACTATGGTCCCTACTCGCATGTAGGGACTATGCATGCCATGCTTGATCTTATCAAGAAACTCTATCATCCGCGACCCTGTAAAACCCCATTTACAGAGGACGGCATTGCTGAAAACAAGTATCAGGTTTGCTTAGAATATCACATCAAAAACTGCGCTGCGCCATGTGTCAGGAAACAAGCCTGGGAAGACTATCAGCGTAACATCGATCAGGCTCGCGAGATACTTAAAGGCAATACTCGTGAAGTGCAGCGAAAGTTAAAAGAAGAGATGCTCCGTTTAGCCGAAGAGTTAAGATTCGAAGAGGCAGAAGAGGTGAAGCGTCGTTACTTGTTATTAGACCAGTTTGTGGCCAAGAGTGAGGTGGTCAGCCATACCATCAACAACGTGGATGTCCTGTCAATTACCAACGATGAAAAGGTGGCATTTATCAACTACATTCACGTCTCGAACGGTCAGATCAACCAGTCGTTCACCTTCGAATACAAGAAGCGTTTAGACGAGAGCGACGAGGAATTGCTCCAGTTAGCCATCGTAGAGATGCGAGAGCGTTTCAAGAGCGATGCCAAAGAGGTTATCGTGCCTAAAGAGATAGCCATCGACCTGGATGGAGTCACGATAACCGTACCCCAAAGAGGTGACAAAAAGACCCTCTTAGACCTCTCTTTAATGAACGGAAAACAGTACAAATTCGACCGTTTAAAGCAGGCTGAAAAGCTGAATCCAGAGCAAAAACAGGTACGTTTGATGAAAGAATTACAGGACTTGCTCAAGCTCGAAAAGCTACCATATCAGATAGAATGTTTCGATAACTCGAACATTTCTGGTACTGATGCTGTGGCCGCCTGTGTCGTTTTCAAGAAGATGAAACCATCGAAGAGCGACTACAAACGGTATAATATTAAGACCGTCGTAGGTCCTGACGACTACGCTTCGATGAAGGAGGTTGTAGGGCGTCGTTACCAACGCCTGATAGACGAGGAACAACCCCTACCCGACCTCATCGTAGCCGATGGTGGAAAGGGGCAAATGGAGGTCATTCGACAGGCTGTTCAAGATGATTTAGGCCTCGATATTCCCATCGCAGGCCTGGCAAAAAACGACAAACACAAGACTAACGAACTACTTTATGGTTTCCCGCCAAGGGTTATTGGTTTGAAAACAGACAGCGAGCTGTTCCGCGTCTTGTCTCAGCTACAGGACGAAGTACATCGTTTTGCCATCACTTTTCATAGAGAGAAGCGTTCTAAACGCGCTTTACACTCCGAGCTGGACGACATTAAGGGCATTGGTCCCAAGACGCGTGACGAGCTTTTAAATAGCCTTAAATCTGTCAAGCGCATCAGCGAGGCCGACGAAGCTACACTTAGCAACATCATAGGCCCAGCAAAAGCCAAGATAGTTTTCGAACATTTCCATCAAAATCCATAAGAAAACTAAAGTAAAACAAGTTGTTTTGGTCAAGTTTTCCTAAGGATTTCGGTAACTTTTCTACATGATTTCCTGACCAAAACAACTTGTTTTACTTTAAGCATCCAAATGAGACAGGGAGTTTTTTTCTTTCACAAATCAGAATAAATATTTGGCGATATGGAAAGAAGTTAGTAACTTTGCCGAAAATAATAATAAGATGAGAGCAGTCATACAGCGCGTCACTCATGCCAGCGTCACCATAGAAGGTGTTGTAAAGGGTCAGATAGGCCAAGGATTTCTTATCCTTTTGGGTATCTGCGATGAGGACACAATGGAGGATTTAGACTGGTTAGTGAAGAAAATCGCCAACCTGCGGGTGTTTGGCGACGAGAACGACGTCATGAACCGCAGCATCTTAGATGTGGGCGGCGAGGCGTTAGTCGTCAGCCAGTTTACGCTCTATGCAAGCTACAAGAAGGGTAATCGGCCGTCATGGTTTAGGGCAGGCAGTCACGAACACTCTATCCCACTCTACGAGACCTTCTGCAAGGAGCTTTCTGAGGCCATAGGGAAAACTGTTGCAACAGGAGAATTCGGAGCCGACATGAAGGTTGAACTGCTGAACGACGGGCCAGTAACCATCTGTATGGATACAAAGAATAAGGAGTAAATATGAAAAAATATCTAAGGGAAATAGAAGTATCAGGGCTCGTTCTGGTAATTATCGGCATTGTATGCTCATGGATTTGGGGCTCTAATTATGGCATGTGGCCGTGTTGCCTTGGTCTGTTGCTGTGGCTCGCCAGCTTCCTGTACAAGGCTTTCCATTGGAACGAATACGAGCGGGAGAATAGGCAGAATATCATGATTCTGATTATTGCCATCATTATCCTCATCGTTCAAATGATTAGGCGCCTATGACGATAGAAGAAGCTCAACGTTCTGTAGACCAGTGGATTAAGGAGTACGGTGTGCGTTACTTCTCAGAGCTGACCAATATGGCGGTACTTACTGAGGAGGTTGGCGAACTGGCGAGGGTGATTAGCCGTCGATATGGCGAGCAATCGTGGAAAGCTTCAGACCCTCGTTCGGCTGACAATGGAAAGCAAGCCTTAGGCGAAGAGATGGCAGACGTGCTTTGGGTACTGCTTTGTATGGCAAACCAAACGGGAGTTAACCTGACGGAAGAGTTGGAAAAATCGATCGCCAAGAAGACAAAACGTGATGCTGAACGTCATAAGAACAACGAGAAACTGAAGTAAGAATAGAGAAACAAACCCAGTAACAACGAGAAACTGAAAAATATAAATAACTGATTATTAACTAAATCCAATTAAACTATGGGAGAACATTGCAACTGTGGCTGTGGCCACCATCATGAAGAGTTGAAGAGCAAGTATGAACAGGCTCTTAGCAAGTATAACTGCAACGTTGACGAAGCCGCTGTGACCGCCGCCGTAAAGAGAATCGTCGAGGAGCGCGTGCCGAAGAACGACACGGAGGAAATCAAAAAGTTCCTGATAGGTTCCGTCTGTATGACCACTCTTACCACGCAGGACTCAGCTGAAAGTGTACTGGCTCTGGTAGAAAAAGTCAATAATTTTTCCAACGAATTCCCTGACCTGCCACACGTCGCTACCGTCGTAACCTATCCGCGTTTTGCTAAATTGGTGGCCGAATCTTTAGAAGTTGAGGGCGTTATTCCGACTGTTGTCAGCGGCGCATTCCCCTCTTCGCAGGCCCTGATTGAGATTAAGGTTGCAGAGACTAAGTTGGCCGTACAGGACGGTGCTGAAAACGTGGACATCGTGATGCACGTTGGCGAGTTCTTAGCTGGGGACTACGAAACCGTTTGTGAGGAAATTTCGGAACAGAAGGCAGCCTGTGGAGAGGTGCCCATGAAGGTAATTCTGGAGACTGGCGACCTGCTGAACCTCTCGAACGTTAAGAAGGCTTCCATCCTCTCTATGTACGCAGGTGCCGACTACATCAAGACTTCTACGGGTAAAGAGAAAGTTGGAGCTACGCCTGAGGCCGTTTACGTCATGTGCCAGGCTATCAAGGAGTACTACGAGGAGACAGGAATTATGATAGGTCTGAAGCCTGCCGGCGGTATTAATTCCGTGAAGGACGCCCTCACATATTATAGTATTGTCGAGGAAGTTCTTGGCGAAAAGTGGCTCACGAACTACTATTTCCGCTTGGGCACCAGCCGTCTACCAAACCTCATCCTGAGCGACCTCGCAGGCAAGGAGGTGAAGTTCTTCTAAGGAGCCTACCCCCTACCCCTCCCAAAAGGGAGGGGGGATTGAAATGAAGGCCTACCCCTACCCCTCCCAAAAGGGAGGGGAAAAACTAATAATTACGCTGGACGACGTAATTAACATAGGCTGTCAAGGAATCCTTGATGGCCTTTTCTTTCACGTTTTCTTCAATGTATTGCATGCAGATCTGGCTGAATTCGGCCATTTTCTCTTCAGCGTAGTCTATGCCACCCTGCTGTTTGGTGAACTCCACCAAGACAGCGATTTCATCGGGATTAATGGTTCCTGCCTTCACCTTCTTTGCCAATGTCTGCATCGATTCGAAGTTCGTGTTGTTAAGGGCATAAATAACGGGCAGCGTCAGCTTGCCTTCCGCCATATCGTTACCTGTCGGCTTACCTATTTCCTTAGAGTCGAAATAGTCGAAAATGTCATCTCGAATCTGGAACATAATGCCTAAATTGCGACCAAATTCACCCGCTTTCTGCACCATTTCATCAGTAGCTCCTGCCGAAAGGGCACCTATGGCAGCACACGATTGGAACAAAGCTGCTGTTTTCTTTTCGATTACCTGGTAATAAACGTCTTCTGAGATATCACGGTTTTGAATATTCGAGAGCTGAAGTATCTCTCCAGCAGCCAGCGTTCTGCCAAGTTCTGACAGTTCTTGCACGATTCCCTGATGGTTTGTAAACGATACATGGAGCAAAGCCGTTGACAAAATGAAGTCGCCCACCAAGACGGCCACCTTATTATTATAGGTGGCATTCACAGAAGCCTGACCGCGGCGCTCGCCACTCTCGTCAACGACGTCGTCGTGCACCAAAGAGGCGGTATGTAAGAGTTCAAGACCAACGGCAGAATGTTGTGTGACGTCAGATATTTGACCATAGTTTTTGGCCATCAACAGCATCAAAATGGGTCGCATACGCTTACCGCCACGTTGACGGATATGAGACAAGGCGGAACCTAACATACCATCTTCGTGGGTTAAAGACTGATTGAAAAGCGCGATGAAATCGTCCAAATCTGTCGCAATAGGCTGTTTGATAATGCTTAAATAATCCATAAGTCACACTATTTTCGTACAAAATTAATGAAAATAATTGGATAGTGCGAATTTTTTTAGTAATTTTACGCACAAATTGAAGAAAGTTATGGATAAATTATTCCTTTTCGACGCCTACGCGCTCATTTATCGGTCCTATTACGCGTTTATCAAAAACCCGCGAATTAACTCAAAAGGTCTCAATACGTCAGCCGTGATGGGCTTCCTAAATACCCTTCAGGAAGTGCTCACCAAGGAAGAACCCACCCATCTCGGAGTGGCTTTCGACCCACATGGACCAACGTTCCGCAGCGAAGCCTACCCTGCTTACAAGGCCCAGCGCGAGGCGACGCCAGAGGATATCAAACGATCCGTACCTATTATCAAGGAGATCCTGAAAGCTTTGAATATTCCCATCCTTGAGGTTGCTGGCTATGAGGCGGACGACGTTATAGGAACTTTGGCCACGAAGGCTGGAGAACAGGGCATCGATACCTATATGTTGACACCTGACAAAGACTACGGACAGTTAGTTAAGCCTCATGTCTTCATCTATCGCCCTCGCCACGGAGGCGGTTACGAGGTCATGGGACCTGAGGAAGTGAAGCAAAAATACGCCATTCCATCGACAGAAGCCGTCATTGACCTCTTGGCGCTGATGGGTGACTCGGCAGACAACTTCCCTGGTTGCCCTGGTGTCGGAGAAAAAACTGCCGTGAAACTAATCAATGAGTTTGGTACTGTCGAGGAACTGATCAATCGGACTTCAGAAATCAAGGGTGCCTTACAAAAGAAAGTAGAGGAACATGTTGAGGACATCCGTCTCTCAAAATTTCTTGCGACCATCAAGACAGATGTTCCCATCGAACTCGATATGGAGCAGTTGAAGGTTTCAGCCCCCAACGAGTCAGCTTTGGCAAAACTGTTAGAAGAACTTGAGCTGAAGAGCCTGGCGAGTAAGATTCTTAAAAAACCTGAAGTAAAGATAAAACCCGTTAACGCTCAACTCGATCTCTTTGCAGAATTTGCGCCCGTTGGGTCAGATGACGAGAAATTCTCGAGTTTTGAGACACTAAAAACAGTCTCGCACGACTACAAACTCGTTGATAATGAGGAAGAAATGCGTCGTCTTTATGACTTTTTCAGGACAAAATCATTTCTCGTTTTAGACACGGAGACCACTTCTACCTCTCCTATTGACGCAGAATTGGTGGGTTTAAGCTTTGCCGTGAAGGAACACGAGGCGTTTTACGTTCCTGTTACCGCTGAGCGCGACGAAGCGATGAAAGTCATCGAAATCTTCAAACCGCTCTACGAAGACGCCTCGATTCTTAAGGTTGGCCAAAACCTGAAGTACGACTTAGAGGTACTTCGCAACTACGGCGTCGAGTTAAAAGGTGAGATGTGGGATACCATGATAGCCCACTACCTCATCCAACCCGAGCTGCGTCACAACATGGACTATATGGCTGAAGTGTATCTTCATTACAAGACGATTCACATCGATGAGCTGATTGGTCCACGCGGAAAAGGTCAGAAGTCGATGCGCGACCTCTCCCCTACCCTCGTTTATGAATATGCTTGCGAGGATGCCGACATCACGCTGCAGTTGAAAAACAAGTTAGAGCCGGAGTTGAAACGGTTAGAGTGCGAAGACCTCTTCTATAAAATAGAGATGCCTCTGATGCCGGTTTTGGCAGAAATGGAGATGAACGGCGTGTGTCTCGACACAGAGTCATTAGCAGAAACCAGCAAGCAGTTTAATGCGCGCATGCTGGATTTGGAACGCCGTATCTATGAACTCGCCGGACAGCAGTTCAACATCGCCTCACCCAAACAGGTAGGTGAGATTTTGTTCGATAAATTGAAAATCGTCGAAAAGGCCAAGAAGACCAAGACAGGCCAATATGTCACCTCAGAAGAGGTATTACAACAGCTTCGCAACAAGCACGAGATTGTCGCCGACATTTTAGAACATCGTGGACTGAAGAAACTTATCGGAACCTATATCGAAGCCCTTCCGAAGCTGATAAATCCACGTACTGGCCATATTCATACCTCGTTTAATCAGACCGTTACCGCGACAGGACGCCTGTCGTCGTCAGACCCAAACCTACAGAATATTCCCATCCGAGGCGAGGACGGCAAAGAGATTCGCAAGGCTTTTGTGCCGGAACCCGGTTGTTTGTTTTTTTCAGCAGACTACAGTCAGATAGAACTTCGTGTGATGGCTCACCTTTCTCAGGATCCTCAGATGATAGAAGTGTTCCGTGAAGGTAAAGACCTGCATGCCGCTACTGCCGCGAACATCTATAAAAAGCCTATCGAAGACGTCACTCGCGATGAACGTACCAAGTCGAAACGTGCCAACTTCGGCATCATTTACGGCATTACCGTCTTTGGTCTTGCTGAGCGTTTGGACATCCCACGTGAAGAAGCCAAGATGCTCATCGACGGCTATTTCCAGACCTTCCCACAGGTTCACGACTATATGGAGAAATCTAAAGAGGTGGCCCGTCAGAAAGGTTATGTCACTACCCTATTTGGTCGCCGTCGCTATCTGCCAGACATCAACTCTGCCAACAGCGTAGTACGTGGTTTTGCTGAGCGTAATGCCATCAACGCCCCCATACAAGGCACTGCTGCAGACATAATAAAAGTGGCGATGATTAACATCTTCAAGCGTTTCAAAGCTGAAAACATCCGTAGCAAGATGATACTCCAAGTCCACGACGAACTCAACTTTAGCGTCTATCCGGATGAGAAAGAACGGGTCGAAACAATTGTCATCGAAGAGATGCAGAACGCCTTTACGATGGTTGTTCCCTTAGTGGCCGACAGCGGTTTTGGCGACAACTGGCTCGAAGCACATTAACAACCTAAAAAGAATCATTTGACATCACAATCAATCAGTATAGTAATGTCGAGTTTCTTGTTAAGACGGCTCTTTGTGCTACGGATAGCTTGGTCTGAACAACAGAAAGAAAGCGCTTTCTGGTGGTCGTTTTTGCCATAGTATTCCATAAGGCAGAAGAACGTTTCCTTGGGAGTTAAGGGTGCTGAAGCCTTGGCGAGAATAGCGCAAAGCTCAGCATCAATCATGGGTAACACCTTCAGCAGAGCTTGCTCTTCACGCTTGCCCATCTGACTGATATTCTCGTCGTTGAGTATAGAATACAAGACTTCGAAGCCTAATTTACTTTCCGAGATTTCCTCACTCGTCATCGACTGACTGACAGGTTCAGGAACTTCCCGTTCCAAAAGCTTTCTGGCCTGACTGATGCGCTGATGATAAACCTGTCTTAGTGACTTGATACGATGGATATACCATAGGGCCACGACGCCTGAAAGTAGTAATAAAACGATGATAATCCATACGAAATACTGTTGTTTTCTAGTGGCTTTCGTCTGTTCAACATGCAACTGGACATCCATCACGTTCATGTAAACCTCTGGCGAAAGAGTCTGCATCAACATCTGCAGTTCATGTTGCTTGCCCTCACGATAGTAGATATAGCAAAGCAGAGATAAGGCACCACACTCGTAAGTAGAATCCTGACTAAGCATAAACGACTTATAGGCGTATGCCTCTGCCTTTTCCAACGAGTCTTCAAACATAGCCTGATAGGCCAGTCCCTGATAGAAAGAAGCTTCGTCGAGCGCCTTTGAATAAGACTGACTGACACTCCCGTTGTCCTTACATCCAGTAAGCAGACAGACGAGACAGATAAAGAGTAAGGTCAGATGTCGCATTTCCGTCTGCAAAGGTACACATTTATTCTGAAACTTCCAAAAAAACAGAGTCGTCAGTTGCCTGCCATTGCGCGCTTAATGGTACCAACTGGCGACTCCGTTGCATTGGATTAACACTAAATTTGATAAGTACGTCGATGCAAAGATACAACATCAAAAGCCCTTTGTCAAGAGTCCTCATGTAACTGACACAATTAAAAAACTTAATCATTTGACTATCAGCAGGATGGTTTAGTACTTATAGGTGCTTTTGACACAAGAAAATAACTATCAGAGCATCAGTTTTTCAGCAAACTTATAGATAATGATACCAGCAGTCACAGAGACATTCATTGAATGTTTAGTGCCTAATTGAGGAATCTCCAAACAGCCGTCTGACGCATCTACAACTTCCTGGTGGACACCCTTGACTTCGTTTCCCAACACGACAGCGTACTTGATATCATGTTTTGGAACAAAGGTCTGCAACTTGGTACTATGCTCTACCTGTTCGACAGACAGCACCTTATAACCCTCTTTCTTCAAAGTTTCCACAGCCTCCAAAGCCGTCTTGAAGTATCGCCAGCTGACACTTTCCTCAGCCCCAAGAGCCGTCTTATGAATCTCCGTCGAAGGCGGTGTCTGACAAATGCCGCACAGACAGACTTCCTCTACACGGAAAGCGTCACAAGTCCGGAAGACACTACCTATATTATACATGGAACGCACATCGTCCAAGACCACTATTAATGGTAGCTTTTCAGCCTCACGATACTCCTCTACCGTCAGGCGCTGCATCTCTATAGTACGTATCTTTCGCATCATAAAATCCCTTACAAGTTGCAAAAGTAAGCATTTTTTTGGATATAACGTTTGAAATATCAGATTTTCTTCTTACATTTGCAGACCATTCACAAAGAACTTATTACCATTATAACTATGAAAAGAAAACTGTTCATTTCCGTTTTGATGCTGGCCGCTGTCATGATGCAGGCACAGACAGCCAGAAAGTTTACATTGAATCTTACCGAAGACGGCAAGGCCAACATGGTGGTTTTCCTGCCACAGACACCCTCTGGCAAGGCTATTGTTGGCGTTCCTGGAGGAGGCTATTCCATGCTTTCCAACTCCCACGAAGGCTATTTAGCCTCTGACTGGCTGAATAAACAAGGTATTGCCTATGCCGTTGTCAACTACCGTCTGCCTAATGGCGACAGGACCATTCCTATGGGAGATGTCCAGAAAGGTATCCGCATCGTACGCGATTCAGCCAGCGTCTGGGGCATTAATCCTCACGACGTAGGTATTATGGGCTTCTCGGCTGGCGGCCATCTTTCGTCCGTCATCTCTACCCTTTCAGACTATGACGTTCGTCCTGACTTCACCATCCTGTTCTATCCAGTCATTTCGATGGATGAACGTGTATCGCACAAGTGGTCTTGCATCAACTTTTTAGGTGAAGAAGGTCATAAGGATCCTAATCTCGTCAGACAGTATTCTACCCAGAATGCCGTTCAACGCCATCTTACACCTCCTGCCATCATCATCACAGCCAGTGACGACCGCCTGGTGCCTGTGACGACAAACGCCCTGGCTTATTATACCGCCATGCGTAATGCTGGTAACGAGTGTGCCATGTATATCTATCCTTCAGGCGATCATGGTTTTGGTTTTGGTCCCTGGTTCAAATATCACGATCAGATGCTCACGGACCTTGGCAACTGGTTAAATGCACGTCAGACACCCCAGCCCAATGCTCTTAAAGTAGCTTGTATCGGCAATAGCATTACTGATGGTTATGGTATCGATATGGCATCTGTTTACGGATATCCTGGCCAGTTGCAACAAATATTAGGCAAAGACTATTGGGTAAAGAACTTTGGTATTAGCAGCCGCACGATGCTCAACAAGGGCGACTATCCTTATATGAATGAAACAGCATGGAAAGATGCTTTAGCCTTTAAACCAGACATCGTCGTTATCAAGTTGGGAACTAATGATTCCAAGCCCGAAAACTGGAAATACGGTGCTGAATTCAAACAAGATCTTCAGCAAATGATTACGACTTTAAGGCCTGATTTAGCCCAGCCAATCAAGAAGAACAGTAAGAAGAAGAGTGCTGTTCAGAATGTTGGTCCACGTATTCTGCTATGTACACCTATTCCAGCCTTTAAACCATCTTGGAATATCAACGATTCTGTCATCGTCAACCAAATCATTCCCATTCAGCAAGAGGTAGCCAAGGAGTATAATCTTGAAGTTATTGACCTGCATACCCTCTTTGCTAACGATGGTGACAAAGTACTTCCCGACGGCATACATCCCAACGAAAAAGGTGCCCGCCGCATGGCAGAAATCATTTCTGAAGCCATCAAGAAGAATTGAACAACTGAAAAATCGAAGAATATAAGTATATTAAGATCTATTTTAGCTGTGGATAACTATGTGGATAAACCTGTTTATAACTTGTGAATAACAGGAGAATAACCGGCAGTTTAGACATTACTCCGCTACTCTCCTGTTGATTTCCTGCATAAACTAAGGAGATTTCAGTAAGTTTTTCACAGCTTTTAGAAGAAAAAAGATATAAACTTATTAATTTTGCACCAGAAAATAGAATTGTGGATAAACTACTTATCGTACTCATAATCAAAGAGTAAATATCGACAGTAGTATGGATAAACGTCCTCCCTCATGTGGATAACCAAACTGGCAAGAAAAAAGACAGAAAGTTTTGCACATATCAACGGCATATCATCCTTTACATTTCTATTTTAAAAGAAAAAAGAAAAAGAATAAAATAATAATATGATGTTGAAAACAGCTTGGAAAAAACAAGGATTCATTGACGAACCTGTTGTCGACGGAACAGACCTGAAAGCAGAGATTCGTAGGATGTGTAAAGAGAAAGATGCCATCATTCTGGCACATTACTATACTGTTGGCGATATCCAAGACATAGCCGACTTTGTTGGTGACTCCTTGGCGCTGGCCCGTAAGGCTGCTGAAACAGATGCCAAGATGATGGTTATGTGTGGTGTCCACTTTATGGCTGAGACATGTAAATTGTTATCGCCAGACAAAGTAGTACTCTGCCCTGACTTGAATGCAGGTTGTTCTTTGGCCGACTCATGTAAGGCCGAAGACCTCCGTAAGTTCAAGGAGGAACATCCTGGCTATCAGGTTGTGTCGTACGTCAATACCACAGCAGCTGTAAAAGCGCTCACAGATGTCGTAGTAACCTCTGGTAATGCCAAGAAGGTCGTCGACCAACTGCCTCAGGATGCTAAGCTGATTTTTGGTCCTGACTATAATCTTGGCAATTATATTAATGAGGTAACAGGCCGTCAAATGTTGCTTTGGAATGGTGGTTGTCATGTACATGAGCGCTTCTCAGTAGCCAAAATCCTTGAGTTGAAGAAGCAATATCCCGATGCTGTTGTGATGGCACACTTGGAGTGTAAAGGTCCTGTCTTGGCTGTTGCAGACGTTAAAGGAAGTACAGCCACGATGCTAACATACGCCCAGCAGCATGACGACAAGCAGTTTATAGTAGCTACAGAGGCTGGTATTTTGCACGAGATGCAAAGAACTTGCCCAGACAAGGAATTTATCCCTGTGCCTCCAGAAATCAGCGAGAGCGGCTTAGAATGCAGCTGTAACGAGTGTCAATATATGAAGATGAACACCCTTCTGAAGGTTTACAACTGCTTAAAGCACGAATGGCCTCAGGTTGAAGTCGATCCAGCCATTGCCAAAGAAGCCGTTAAACCCATAGAAAGAATGCTGGAGTTGAGCTAAGCTCCAGCATTCATTATTAATCATTTTCATGGAACAGAAGGAAAGAATTCAATGGTTAGCCTTACTTCGTGGACTTAACATCATATTAGTCGTGATGTACCATGCCCGTCTGATAGACTTGGCAACAGGAGAAACCAATTCTTTTTGCTATGAAGTATGTGTTCCGTTTAATTCTTTCCGCATGCCATTGTTTATTTTTTGCTCTGGCGGCCTGCTCTATTTGAGCCGTATCAATAAAGGATGGAACACGAAAGACTTATATAAAGATAAGTTCTATAGGATTGTCATTCCTTTTCTCTTCTTTGTGACCTTCTATTATCTGCTGAAGGTTGGTCTCAGCCCTTTAGTAAAAACAAAGGCAGTTTTGTCAATCAGTTTCTTTTTAGAGTCGTTTGCCATCTATCCAAACCACCCTTCAGCACATCTCTGGTTCTTAGCCGTGCTATTCTGGTTTATGCTTTTGTATCCGTTGTTCTCCTGGTTATGTCAGCATCAGGTAAGGACTATCGTATTTTTATTGTTTACTATCGCCATTTACTTCTTGAACATCGACTATTCAGACAATTGGTTTTATATTTTTTCCCTTAACAAATACCTGGTATTCTTCTTCTCTGGCATCGTATTCTTTCGCTTTAGAATATATCAATATACAGACAATTTAGTATGTCTGTTATCAGCCCTTGTCCTGTATATTTTGTGCTATTGGTATGATATCACCTTATTGGTCTCCCTGACAGGTATTGCATTGATGATATCATTCTGCCAATGGATAAGCCATTACTGGCCTACCTTATTCAGTAGTTTTCGAGAGTATATCTATCAAATATTCCTCATGTCGTTCATCTTTCAGCCAATGGTGGAACTGGTGCTTTGGCAACGACTTTTTTATAATGAGCAACTATTCCTATTCTTCTTTATACTCAACGTCCTATCAGGCATTTTCATGCCCGTCCTTATTTCAAAATTAGCTGAACGATATGGTCCTCGTTGGTTGAAGATATGCTTAGGATTAAAAGGCTCTAATTGATGACGGCAATCTTGCAAACCGTTCCTTTTTCACCACTTTTCGTGGCTGTAGCCACCATATAGACGCCAGAGGCCACTCTCCTACCCTTTTTGTCGCATCCGTCCCAGACGTAAGTACCACCGTTACTTGTTCCTTCGTTGACAATGGCGCCATTAGACGATAGAATCTTGACGTCGGCATTATATGTCAGGCCAGTAATGGTAATTGGTCCTGTATAGTCAGGAGTGACAGGATTAGGATAGGCCCAGACGTTGTCATCTGTCATTTCCGTATTGGTTTTAGTAGCATCGCTGACATAGGAACACAGGCCGTTTGTCGTGGCAAAGAACACTTCGCCAGTATTGTTGTTTATCTCTACGCCTTTGACGGTATTGCTCAGCAACGGACTATTTTCAGTTGTAAAATGGTGGATTTGCGTTAAGTTGTCCTCGCTAATCAGGTAAACGCCATCGCCATTAGTGCCAAACCACTTACGGCCACCACCATCTATGGCAATAGAAGCTATGTCAGTTGAGCTCAATAAGTAGTCAGCATAGTTGGTTCCATCATTACGCGGAACCTTGACTTGTGTGAAGATATAGTTCTCGTTATCAAACTGTGACTTTTCCAAGAGCAGAGGTCCGGCACTTGTTCCTATCCACATGTTTCCGTCAATATCCTCAGCGAGACACCTTACTCCACCATCTCCAGCAATGACAATACTGGTTCCGTCCTGATTAACAAAAGAAGCGAACTGCTTACATTTGTCAGTAGCCATGTTGTAACGGTATAATGCAGGCGTGTTACCATGGTCATTGACAAACCAAAGGTTATTGTATCCGTCTATATACAAGTCTCTGCCGTTTCCTAAATAGCCTGTCGCATTATAGTCTTTCTCTATCCATTCCCCAGTCGAGGTAAGGACTAACACCCTGTGTTGTTTGTTAAGGCTTTGCACAATCCAGAGGTTTCCCTGACTGTCGTATTTAAGTCCGTTGATGATCAGGTAGTCTTTGTTTTCGTTAGGATGAAAGACAGATGTGAGAATACTGTTGTCCGTGGTGTATTCTCTGACGAACTTTCCATTCATAAACTCATAAAGTCCTGTCTTTCCACCAGCAAATACATGGTTTCTATTCAAAGGATCAACATCGAGACAGTCCACATCAACGTATCTGTGATTCGTAACGGTGTCTAACTTGTCTTGATACGCAGTCCAGTCGCCATTGAACAATTGTATGGTTCCAGGCGTATTTGTTTCGTTCAAGGGATGATACAGTCCACCACAAGTATAAAGGATATTGTTGATGAACTTCAGGAAATAGAAGTGATTATTATTTGGTCCGTCGGGCTTGAGAGTCTTGACGAGTTCGATGTTGGCGTTGTAGTCTGAGTGGTCATCCTCAGGGGGTAGGGTAGAGGGGTACTCAGGATGGTTGGGACGATAGGTATCGGCGATCTCTGCGCGCTGGACATTAAGCTTGACAATGCCGAAGCCACAGACCAGATAAGCATAGACGCCATCGATGCGAATGCTGCTAACGGACTTGTCGCTCGTGATGGCTTTGGAGTAGAGATCGCTGATATTAATAACGTCACCCTTGGTATCGACGAGATCGATATTAGAGTTGCTATAGACAACGACGAGACGCTTGGCCTGAGGACACCAGCGGATGAGGGAGATGTTGGTGTCGTTCATGCCGTTGGTCTTGTCGTAGGTATAGATAGACTGGTCGTTTTTGTTGTATTGGTAAAGATCGTTGGAAGCCAAGACAAAGAGATAGTTGCCGGCTGCCTGTATGTCTTGCACCTCAGAGTAGGCTAAATAGTTGCGCCAAGTACCCACCTGCGCCCTTGCAGGGCTAATGAATAATGAAAAATGAAGAGTGAATAGTATTAGGAAAAATATTATTCTGAGATAGTTCGATTGTATTTTCATCTTTATTATATTCATATATTATTATCGCTATTCACTACATTATCCACTATTAACTTTTCACTATTCACTATTCATTTTTCATTAGCCCTTCAGGGCGTATGCGAGTTTAGCAACGGCGCGGGCACGGTGGCTGATCTGGTTTTTAACATCTACGCCCAGTTCAGCAAACGTCTTGTCATATCCGTCTGGCTGGAAAATGGGGTCATAGCCAAATCCCTGTTCACCCCTGCGTTCTGGCGTGATGATGCCTTCCACGATGCCAGAATAGAACGTGACGTCTGTCATGCATAACCTGTCTTCAGGATGTCGCATCAAAGCGATGATGGTACAGAAGTGTGCGTGACGGTTTTCCTTGTCCTTCAGGTTATGGAGCAGACAGTCAACGTTGGCAGTACTGTCGTGGTCTTTATCCGTAAAGCCACACTCAGCAGCATAGCGAGCGGTATGCACGCCAGGGGCTCCATCAAGGGCTTCTACCTCTAATCCCGTGTCGTCGGCAAAACAGTCCATGCCATATTTATTGAACACGTACTCGGCCTTTTGAAGTGCGTTGTCCTTAAGTGTCTGACCAGTCTCTGGAATGTCTTCATGACAGCCTATGTCGGCCAGCGACAATACCTCGAACTCGTCGCCTAAAATCTGGCGCACCTCACTCAGCTTATGCTCGTTGTTGGTAGCAAAGACGATCCTTTTTTTCATAGCGGTCACTCTTTGTTTATCTTTCACTTCTTACTTATCACTACTCGCTGATGGCTTCTTTCTCTTCTATCCGCTTCTTCTCCTTGATCTTAACGCGCATCTCGTCAAAGCCTTCGCCATAGACACCAATAACGCTCGACTGGCTGACAAAGGCTTGTGGATCTATCATCTTAATGAGACGGAAGATGTTGACGCTTTCGTTTTTCTTGGCCAGGATACAGAGCACCTTCATCTTAGTGCCTGTGTACCACCCGTGACCATCAAGAATGGTGACGCCGTGGTTCATCTCCATGCCTATGGCGTTGGCTATCTCCTGCCACTTTTGCGAGAATATCATGAACTGCACAGACTGCCGTCTGGCGTTCATCACGTAATCAAGAGTATAATTCTCCATAGCCATCACACAGAAACCGAACATCACCTTATGGGCACGCTCAAGATAAGTGCCGAACTGTGGGAAGAACATACACGAGCCGATGATGCAGAAGTCGACGGTAATGAGTACGTTTCCTAACGACACGTTGGGATGGAACTTATTGACGGCAGCTGCTATGATGTCCGTACCACCAGTCGAACCGTTGTTCATAAACACGGTAGCCAGGGCAATACCCGTCAAGACGCAGCCTATAATCATCGACATGAAGTCCTGCCCTTCACCCATGAGTTTGAACGGCAGGCCGTTTTCCTGTTTTGGAATAATGTCCTGTGCAAACTTCAGCAGGAAGTAGAGTGTGAAAATGGCGAAGATGGTCTTCATCAGGAACTTTACGCCCAATATCTTCAATGCCACTATTAGCAGTAGTCCGTTGATGATAATATAGGTATTCTCCAAGTGGAACCCTGTGGCGTAGTATATAATTGCCGAGAAACCCGTGACACCTCCTGCGACTATCTGGTATGGCATCAGGAAGACGGTAAAAGAGATGGTATATATCAAGAGGCCAAGGGCTATGCAAAGATAGTCCTTGGTCTCGTTCCATATCTGTTGATGCTGAAAAGTCATCTTGAGGATTTACAATTTGACAATTTACAATTTACAATTTTGTTTTCCTGAGGTGACGTTGGGCGTTATTTACCCAAGACGACGTTCACCATACGCTTGGGAACGATGATGACCTTGACGATGGGCTTGCCCTCAATATACTTGGCGGCGCGCTCGTCAGCCAGAACAGCCTCCTGCACGGTGTCGTTGGTAGCATCGGCAGGGAACTCCATGTCGAAGCGCGTCTTGCCGTTGAAGGCTACGCCGAGCTTGACGGTGTTCTCCACTAAGTACTGCTCATCCCATGTAGGCCACTTCGAGTCGCAGACGCTGCCCTTTTCGCCCATCATCTCCCAGAGCTCCTCGGCGATGTGTGGTGCGAAGGGAGCGATGAGTATGACAAGCGTCTTCAGCATTTCCTTGTTCTTGCACTTCAGCTGCGACAGTTCGTTGACGCAAATCATGAAGGCCGAGATGCTGGTGTTATAGGAGAAGGTTTCGATGTCCTGCGTAACTTTCTTGATAAGCTTGTGGACGGCCTTCAGCTCAGCTGGGGTGGGGGAGGGAGCGCCCTCGTTGTTGGCGGCTGCGCCCTCGTTGTTGGCAGTGGCGCCTGTTGTGTTTGTTGCTGTGTCACAGCAACAAACTGAACTGCAAAGGTTCCAGAACTTCTTCAGGAAGCGGTGGCAGCCGTCGATGCCATTAGTATCCCAGGGCTTCGATGCCTCGACGGGACCGAGGAACATCTCGTAGAGTCGCAACGTGTCGGCGCCGTACTTCTCGACAATCATATCCGGGTTGACGACGTTGAACATCGACGTCGACATCTTTTCTATGGCCCAGCCACACTTGTACTGGCCGTTTTCGAGTATGAACTCTGCGTGCTCGTACTCTGGTCGCCAGGCTCGGAAGGCTTCGATGTCCAAGACATCGGCTGAGACGATGTTCACATCGACGTGGATGGGCGTCGTAGTATAGTTGTCCTTCAGTCCTACGCTGACGAACTTTCCCTTTTCAGCGCCCTCGTCCTCGATACGATAGACGAAGTTGGAACGTCCTTGAATCATACCCTGGTTGACAAGTTTCTTGAACGGTTCGTCCTCACAGCTGTAACCGGAATCGTAGAGGAACTTGTTCCAGAAGCGGCTATAGATGAGGTGGCCGGTAGCATGTTCCGTACCGCCAACGTAGAGGTCGACGTTGCGCCAGTATTCGTCGATGTCTCTGTCGACGAGGGCTTTTTCATTCTTTGGGTCCATATAGCGGAGGTAGTAAGCTGACGAGCCGGCGAAGCCCGGCATGGTGTTCAGTTCGAGCGGGAAGACGGATTTATTGTCGATGTCAGAAACATCGACCACACTATCAGTCTTGGTGTCCCATGCCCAATGCTTGGCGCGACCCAGAGGAGGCTCACCTGTCTCAGTGGGCTTATACTCATCTATCTCGGGCAACTCCAAGGGGAGACATTGTTTTGGAATCATGTAAGGCATGCCGTCCTTATAATAAACGGGGAACGGCTCGCCCCAATAGCGCTGACGGCTAAAGATGGCGTCGCGCAAACGGTAGTTAACCTTGACGCGACCCAGGCCTTGCTCTGTGACAAACTTCTTGGTGGCGGCAATGGCCTCCTTGACGGTCAGACCGTTGAGGCTGAACTTAGCCGAAGCTGAGTTGCACATGATGCCCTCTTTGGCGTCATAGCTCTCCTCGCTGACGTCGGCACCTTCAATCAGCGGAATGATGGGCAGGTTGAAGTGCTTGGCAAAGGCGTAGTCGCGAGAGTCGTGGGCAGGGACGGCCATGATGGCACCTGTGCCGTAGCCGGCCAGTACGTATTCTGCAATCCAGATGGGAATTTTCTCGTCTGTAAAGGGATTGATGGCGTAGGAACCAGAGAAGACGCCCGTCACTTTGTGGTCAGTCTGACGGTCGCGCTCTGTGCGCTTCTTCACGTAGTCCAGATATTCATCGACGGCAGCCTTCTGCTCGGGTGTCGTCAGCTGAGGTACGAGTTCGCTCTCAGGAGCCAAAACCATGAATGTGACGCCGAACATCGTGTCGGCACGGGTAGTGAAGATGGTGAAGTGCTTGTCGCTGTCGGCCACCTTAAACTCCACCTCAGTACCCTCTGAACGGCCTATCCAGTTGCGCTGGGTCTCCTTCAGAGAGTCGGTCCAGTCTATCTCTTCCAGTCCGTCCAACAGGCGCTGGGCGTAGGCCGAGACGCGAAGGCACCATTGGCGCATCTTCTTTTGCACCACGGGATAGCCGCCGCGAACCGAGACGCCGTCGACAACCTCGTCGTTTGCCAGCACGGTACCTAACTTCGGACACCAGTTCACCATGGTGTCAGCCAGGTAGGCGATGCGGTAATTCATCAGGACTTCCTGCTTTTTCTTCTCCGAGTACGATGCCCAGTCGGCTGCCGTGAAGTGCAGCTCCTCAGTACCGAGGGCGTTGCAGTTCTCAGTTCCCATCAGCTCGAAGTGTTCTATCAGCTTGATGGTAGGCTGAGCCTTATGCGACGCCGTGGAGAAGTATGACTTAAACATGCGCTGGAAGGCCCATTGCGTCCACTTATAATAGATGGGGTCGCAGGTGCGGACCTCACGCTCCCAGTCGAACGAGAAGCCGATTTTGTCAAGCTGACTGCGGTAGCGGTTAATGTTTTCGTTGGTTGTCTTCTCAGGGTGCTGACCTGTCTGTATGGCATATTGCTCGGCGGGCAGTCCGTAAGCGTCGTAGCCCATGGGATTCAGCACGTTATAGCCCTGCTGACGCTTGTAGCGGGCATAAATGTCCGAGGCAATATATCCTAAGGGATGACCTACGTGGAGTCCCGCCCCGCTGGGGTAGGGGAACATGTTCAGCACGTAGAACTTACGTTTCGTCGGGTCTTCCGTCACACGGTAGGTCTTCATTTCCACCCACCGCTTCTGCCATTTCTGCTCAATTTCTCTGAAGTTGTATTCCATATTGGTTTGATTTTTGTTAGTTTCTAACTAATTAATGTGCAAAGATACGAAAAGTAAACCAAAGAGCCAAAATAATTTCATCTTTTAATTATTAACAAATAAGAAAGTATTTTACAAAACCTTGCGTGAGATTTGCGTAGAAGTCACCAAGCGGTCTTCGCTCCGCTACACGCAAAATATGAGCCGTTTTGCTATGTCTTTGACAGTCAGAGACTTGCATTTTTGCCCCGTTTTTCCACATGATTTCTGGTGCGAGAAACGTTACTTTTTCTCAGAAATCTAGGTACTTTTCACCAGAAATCCAGGCAATTTCCTACGGAAATCTAGGCACTTTCCACCAGAAATCACCTAAACTTCTTCAAGAAATCACCGTAACTTCTTGAGGAAATCATCATACTTTCCCTCGAAAACCACCACTTTTCCTTCGTTTATCCTTATCTTGACCACTTTCTCTCCTCACACCTTACTCTAAAAGTGCTCAAAACCAAGTGTTAAATTCAGGCATATTTTCTTTACAAACTCCCTATACCCCTTATATTTATTCACAAAAATTTCTATAGGAACGCTTGTAAAACCAAAATAATTCCTTAACTTTGCACCAAAGATTTTAATTACTAACTAACAAAAAAATTAGCTTATGAACAAAATTTTACGCTTTTCGTTAATGGCCATTCTGGCTATTGTGGGCTTTGGCAATGCTATGGCCCAAGGAGTTACTATCGACTTTGACAACGACTATGCTACGTTGTTCCCTGACTTACCAGGTGTATCGACAAATGAAAGTCACGATGGTGACTTCACCGCGACTATGACTTCTGCTGCCGTGTCTGGCTACACCGTAACTGTTTCTCCAAAGGCAGAAGGTGTTAACAACCCTAACCGCATTTGGTCGAGCGCTCCCCGTCTCCGTATGTATTCAGGAACTTTAATAGTCCAAGGTCCAAGCATCAAGAAGATTGAGTTTACTTCTTCAGCCAACAAGTTTGACGTTACTCCCGACGTAGGTACGCTTGACGGTAAGGTATGGACTGGTGAAGCAGATGCTGTTACCTTTACAGTTAACAAGAACACTCAGCTTAACCAGATTGTCATCAATGGCGACGGTGGTGCTACTGTCACAGAAGGACAGACTGCAGAGACTGCTATTACCGTGACTCGTGCGCTGGAAATCATCAATGCTTTAGATGGAGGCGCAACCACAAATGAGACCTATTATGTGAAAGGTATCGTAACGGACATCGATAAGATTACTTCGTCGAGCGCTGGTTTCAAGTTTGCTGACAACGCTTCTTCAAGTGACAAGCTGACAACCTACAGCACAAAAGGTCTGGGCAACAAGACTATTACCAATACTGATTTTGTAAAGGCTAACGATAATGTGGTAGTTTTCGGTCAGCTCATGAAGTATGAGAAGGACGGAACTATGACGCCTGAGATCAAGAACGGCTATGTTTATTCTGTTAATGGTAAGACTGAGGACGACACTCCTAACCCCGAGGATGCCATCACTAATGGTAAAGAAGCCGACAGCCCCATGACTGCCGCTCAGGCTCTTGAGTATATCAACGGCTTCAGCGATGGTTTCACCACCACTAACAAGTACTATGTAGAGGGTACCGTTGCCGAAGTGACGGAGATTAACGTAGAAAATGGTAACGCCACGTTCAAGATGGGTGGTCTGACTGTCTTCCGCGTGAAGGGTCTGGAGAATAAGAACATTGCCGATGCTAACTACCTGAAAGCAAACGATCAGGTGGTTGTCTATGCCAAGCTGCAGAAATATGGTAGTGGTGAATCTGCAACTCCAGAGCTGTCCTCTGGCTATATCTACAAGCTGAATGGTAAAACCAAGGAGGAAGGCGACGATCCTGGCACCTACACACCAGTTGGCGACGGCTCGAAGGCTAACCCCTACACCGCACAAGACATCCTGCACATGGCTACTCCTGAGTCTTCAAGTGTTGTCGAAGGTCAAGAGCCGGTATGGCTCAAGGGCTTCATCGTTGGTGCTCTGAACTCAGCTGGTACAGCTTTTGCTGAAGAGGTTGCTTCCAACATAGCCATAGCTGAGACAGCCAGCGAGACAGAAGCCAAGAACACTGTTCCCGTTCAGTTGCCTACAGGTACTATGAGAGCAGGTCTTAACGTCGTTGACAATCCTGAGAACAAGGGTAAGGACGTGATTGTCTGTGGCTATCTGCTGAAGTACATGAGCCGTGCAGGTCTGAAGAACCTGACCGCTTATATCCTCAATGGTGAGGAGGTTTCTGCTGGCATCAACGGCGTTACTGTCGATCAGCAGAAGAACGGTGCCACTTATAACCTGAAGGGCCAGCGCGTCAACCAGAGCTACAAGGGCCTGATCATTAAGAACGGTACGAAAACTATCCAGAAGTAAACAGTAAACTTCTATAACTGACAAGAGCGAAGCCTTCAACGGGCTTCGCTCCTTTTTTATATATAATCGTCGCCGTTATGAAATAATTTTCAATTATCAATTATCAATTTTCAATTATTCTTCGTACCTTTGCAGCTGTTATGGCAAACAAAGACGGCAAGGAGCTCACTCCGATGATGAAACAGTTTTTCGACTTCAAGGCTAAATACCCTGAGGCCTTGCTGCTGTTCCGTTGCGGCGACTTCTACGAAACCTATTGCGAGGACGCCGTCATCGCTGCCCAGATATTGGGCATCACGCTGACTCACCGCAACAACGGCTATAACAAGGGCGACGAGATGGCTGGATTTCCCCATCACGCCTTGGACACCTACCTGCCAAAACTCATCAGGGCCGGCAAGCGCGTAGCCATCTGCGACCAGTTGGAAGACCCGAAGCTGACGAAAAAGCTCGTTAAGCGCGGCATCACGGAACTGGTGACGCCTGGCGTGGCCATGCAGGACACCGTGCTTAATTATAAGGAGAACAACTTCTTGGCTGCCGTCAACTTTGGAAAGGCAGCCTGCGGCGTGGCGTTCCTCGACATCTCGACGGGCGAATTCCTGACGGGCGAAGGGACTTACGACTATGTGGAGAAGCTCATCGGCAACTTCCAGCCTAAGGAAGTGCTTTACAATCGTGAGCGCCGTCGTGACTTCGAGCGCTATTTCGGCACACGTTTAGTGACCTTCGAGCTCGATGACTGGGTGTTTACTGAACAGACCGCCCACCAGAAGCTCTACAAGCACTTCAACGTCAAGTCGCTGAAAGGCTTTGGCGTTGACCACCTGAAGAGTGGCATCGTGGCTGCAGGAGCCATCCTGCAGTACCTGGAACAGACGCTCCATACGCAGATTGCCCATATCACCACCTTGTCGCGCATCGAGGAAGAGCGCTATGTTCGCTTGGACAAGTTTACCGTGCGCTCCCTGGAACTCATTGGGACTATGCAGGAAGACGGTAAGTCGCTGCTCGACGTCATCGACCGCACCGTGTCGCCGATGGGTGGCCGACTGTTGCGTCGCTGGCTCGTATTCCCTCTCAAGGACGAGAAGCATATCAACAATCGTTTAGACATCGTCGACTACTTCTTCCGTGAGCCAGGCTTCCGCACCATCATCGACGAACAGTTGCAGCACATTGGCGACCTGGAGCGCATAGTATCGAAAGTGGCTGTCGGCCGCGTTTCACCACGCGAAATGGTACAGCTGAAGGTGGCACTCAAAGCCATAGAACCGATAAAGTACGCTTGTCTGCAGTCTAACAACGAGAGCATCGAAAGGGTAGGGGAGCAATTGAACCTGTGCGAACCTCTGCGCCAGCGTATAGAAAAGGAACTTACCCCCGATCCGCCTCAGCTGGTACAGAAGGGAGGCGTCATTCGCGACGGTGTGAATGCGGAGTTGGACGATCTGCGTCACATTGCTTACTCAGGCAAAGACTATCTTTTGCAAATCCAGGAACGTGAGGCCCGTGAGACAGGCATCCAGTCGCTGAAGATTGGCTATAACAACGTCTTCGGCTATTACCTTGAGGTGCGCAACACGTATAAGGACAAAGTGCCGCAAGAGTGGGTTCGCAAGCAGACCTTGGCTCAGGCCGAGCGTTACATCACCCAAGAACTGAAGGAGTACGAAGAGAAGATTTTGGGCGCCGAGGACAAGATTCTGTCCCTGGAACAACGGCTCTTCATGGACTTGGTGACTGGTGCGCAGGAGTTTATCCAGCAGGTGCAGCAGGACGCCAACATCATTGCCCACCTGGACTGTCTGCTCTCCGCTGCCAAGACGGCTGAGGAGAACCACTACGTCAGGCCAGTCATCGACTCGTCGGACGTCATCGACATCCGTCAGGGCCGCCATCCCGTCATCGAGACGCAGCTGCCCGTCGGCGAACGTTACGTGCCCAACGACATCCGGTTAGACCAGGAGCGCCAGCAAATCATCATCATCACCGGCCCTAACATGGCGGGTAAGTCGGCGTTGTTGCGCCAGACGGCACTCATCACGCTCTTGGCGCAGATAGGTTCGTTTGTGCCTGCCGAGAGTGCCCGCATAGGCATGGTGGACAAAATCTTCACTCGTGTCGGTGCTTCGGATAATATCTCGTTGGGCGAATCGACGTTTATGGTCGAGATGACTGAAGCCGCCAATATATTAAATAATGTGACGCCGCGCTCCTTAGTACTCTTCGACGAACTGGGCCGCGGCACATCGACCTATGACGGCATCAGCATCGCCTGGGCCATTGTGGAGTATTTACACGAACATCCCAAGGCACAGGGTCGCACGCTCTTCGCTACACACTACCATGAGCTCAACGAGATGGAGAAGAGTTTTTCACGAATCAAGAACTATAACGTCAGCGTCAAGGAGGTCGACGGTAAGGTCATCTTCCTCCGCAAGTTAGAGCGAGGTGGTTCAGAGCACTCCTTTGGTATTCATGTTGCTGAGATTGCCGGTATGCCGAAGAGCATCGTCAAGCGCGCTAACGTCATCCTGAAACAATTGGAAGGTACTGCCGCCGCCGTCAGCACTTCTGGGGCTTCTACTGCTTCCGCCACCGCCGTCAGCATTAACGACGCTTCTACTGCTCCTGCCACCGCCGCCGGGAAGTCTCCTGTAGCCGTGAGAGTGCCAGGCAGTTCAGCTGCCGGGGCTATTGCCTCTTCACGCGAGGGCATGCAGCTCTCCTTCTTCCAGTTGGACGACCCAGTGCTTTGTCAGGTGCGCGACGAAATTCTCGGCCTCGACGTCAACAACCTCACGCCTCTCGAAGCCCTTAACAAACTCAACGACATCAAAAAAATCGTCTCCGGCAAGTAAAGAAAGCGTTCAGAAGTTCTCTTATGCCGTCTTCTTAGCCCTGAGCATGCAGACGACGCCGATGATGATAAAGGGGATGGAAAGAATCTGTCCCATATCGATGGGCAGCGTAGCCTCAAAGGCTTCCTGAATCTCCTTGGTGTACTCGATGAAGAAGCGGAAGGTGAAGATGTAGGTCAGGCAGAAGCCGAAATACCATCCGGAGCCAACGGTGAGTGCTGAGCGTTGAGCGTTAAATGCTGAACTTTGATAGTTGACAGCTGAACTTTGAGTATTGGAACGATTCTTCTTATAGATGGTCCACATGATGACGAACAGGATGCCGTAGGCGATGGCCTCATAGAGCTGGCCAGGATGGCGTGGCAGACCGTCGACCTTCTCGAAGACGAAAGCCCAGGGCACGTCAGTCACCTTGCCGATAATCTCGGAGTTCATCAGGTTGCCGAGTCGGATGAAACAGGCTGTGGAACCTGTAGCGATGGCGATGTTGTCGAGCACCGTCCAGATGCTGAGCTTCGTCTTGCGAACGTATAGCCAGAGGGCGATGATAAGTCCGAGGGTACCGCCGTGGGAGGCCAGTCCCTGATAGCCAATGAACTTCCACCCCCCATCGGCGAGGAAGCGGATGGGGATGAACATCTCCACCAAGCCCTTGACTGAAGTCAGGAAGTGGTCGGGTTCGTAGAAAATGCAATGTCCCAGCCGGGCACCAGCCAGAATACCTATGAAACAATAGATGAATAGTGGGTCGAAGAGCTCGTCCTTGATTTTCTGTTCCTTATAAAGACGCTTGACAATGAAGTATGCCAGCGCCAGTCCCACGAGCCAACACAGGCCATACCAGCGGAAAGGCCCGAACTCCGGACTCGGATTCCATGTTATAAACAGTTCAAAGTTCATAGTTCTTTTTGAAAAAAGAGTGCATTCAAGCAACTAAACATTAAAGCGGAAGTGCATGATGTCGCCGTCCTGGACGACGTAGTCTTTGCCCTCGATACCCATTTTGCCGGCTTCACGGACGGCAGCCTCGGAGCCGTAGTGGATGTAGTCGTCGTACTTGATGACCTCGGCGCGTATGAAGCCTTTCTCGAAGTCGGTGTGGATGACGCCTGCACATTGTGGAGCCTTCCAGCCTTTCTTATAAGTCCATGCCTTGACTTCCATCTCTCCGGCAGTGATAAACGTCTCGAGGTTCAGCAAGGCGTATGCCTTTTTGATGAGGCGGTTGACGCCGCTCTCCTCCAAACCTAATTCTTCCAGGAAGAGCTGCTTGTCTTCGTACGACTCTAACTCGGCGATGTCCTCTTCCGTTTTGGCTGCGATGACCATCGACTCGGCGCCTTCCTCCTTGGCTAACGCCTCGACGCGCTGTGTGAAGGCATTGCCGCTCTTGGCGTCAGCCTCGCCAACGTTGCAGACGTAGAGGACGGGTTTGGCGGTCAGGAGAAAGAGGTTGCGGGCACAGTCCTGCTCGTCCTTTGTGTCAAACTCCACGATACGGGCATTCTTGCCTTGTTCCAACACCTCTTTATAAGCCTTCAGCACGGCAACCTCTATCTTAGCATCCTTGTTGCCAGCAGCTGCTGCCTTCTCTGTCTTGGCCAGACGCGACTCAATGGTCTCGAGGTCTTTAAGTTGCAGTTCGGTGTCGATAATCTCCTTGTCGCGAATAGGGTCTATGGTGCCGTCGACGTGCGTGATGTTGTCGTCTTCAAAGCAGCGCAGCACATGTATGATGGCGTCCGTCTCACGGATGTTTCCTAAGAACTTGTTGCCTAAGCCCTCACCCTTCGAGGCGCCCTTTACCAGTCCGGCAATATCGACGATTTCACACGTTGCCGGCACGATGCGACCAGGATGAACCAGCTCTGCCAGCTTCGTCAGACGCTCGTCAGGAACGGTAATGACGCCGACGTTAGGTTCTATTGTACAGAAGGGGAAGTTGGCTGCCTGAGCCTTGGCGCTTGACAGGCAGTTGAACAAGGTAGACTTACCGACGTTGGGTAGTCCCACAATACCACATTTTAATGACATCTTTTATATTTACGATTTACTTATTTACGATTTACTTTTTATCGATTTACGATTTGTTTGGCCTGCAAAGTTACGAATAAGCGCGGAAAACGCAAAGGGAAAACGTGTTTTTCTTCTGATTTTCGGTCTGAAGAAGCTTCGGGGGCGGCTTAACGGTTACGAAAAAGGGAGGGAAAGAGAAATGACCTGCTGCTATTTTGGTTTTGGGGAGTAGCAGTTTTTCTCCGTTTTGTTTGGTTGTTTGTCAGGAAATTCCTATATTTGCACAAAAGAATGCGCTTATGCAGAGAAAGACCTTTCTATTGTTATGCATGCTGGTGGCAGCACTCTGCTTTGATACCACAATGGCTGCAAGTGTTGCAAGAAATGTCAGCAATGGTGACACGTGTCCGACGGTTCGCAGCGTGCCGCAACGTCTGCCCGACCTGACGATGCCTCGCAGCGGACACAGCATTTTCTATGCCAACGGTGAGCTGACAGTGGCGGGAGGGCATACCACTCACTTTGTTCCTACGCCGACTGCCGAATACTATGCTGACGGCGAGTGGAACCTTATGCCGATGGCCTACCCTCACGACAACGGCTTTGCAGTAGTCTTGCACGCAGGAGAGGTGATTATCAGCGGAGGTCACAACGAGGAACTTGGCGTTGGACAGACCTACACGATGGAGCGTTACGTGTCTGCCACACATTCTTTTGAAGGTTTCGGCTGTCTGGACAGGCGGCGCGTGCTGGCTAATGCCACCCTGCTGGGCGACGGACGCGTCATCATTGCCGGCAACCACTATGCCGCAGATGCCATTGCTTGCTACGATGGCCGCAGCCAGGTGCAGCATGTCAAGGCTGTAGCGCAGGGACGTGCAAATCCCTATATCCTCCCCATAGCCAACGACGATGCCCTCATTCTGAGCGGCAGCAACCTCCACATGAATCCCAATGACACCATCTTGGTAGACCGCCTAAAGGGTGATGCCATCCGTGTGCCCTTATTGGAACAGTGGCAGCCGGTCTTCTCCGACCAGCCTTTCAACAGTATGATGTGCGCTATGGGCAACTACACTTATCTGATTTCGGCTGTCGACAAGAACGGCCAGTTGGGGTTTGTCGTGGCGAGCGACACTACCTTCTCGTTGTTGCCCACGACAGTTCCCGTTCCGATGCATAGCGAGTTTGGCACCATTTTCTACAAAGGACCAGCAGTTGTTGACAGTCTCCGGCAGCGGGGCTATGTCATCGGTGTCGATAGTCTATGCCGTCATCAGTTTATATTGTCCGTCGACTATGCCCAGCAACCGGCAGCGCTGACATTGTATCATACCGATTCACTGGAGCATGCCACCGTAGCTATCCCCATATTGACCTCCGACGGCGACCTATTGTTGGTAGGTGGCGAGCCAGAAGATAATTACAAGCCACTGGCCACCGTCTGGTGCTACCACTTCGGCACCGAGCAGCAGGACGACTCCTCGTTTGCTACGCTTCATTCTTCACTTTCTACCCTCTGGCTATGGGGACTTCTGGCACTTCTTGGCTTCGGCAGCCTCGCGTACCTTATAATAATAATACGCCGCAGAAGGTCCAGCCGTCCTGCAGAGCTGTTGCCTCCTGCGGACAGCGACGATTTGGCATCCCCCGCCGACAAAATAGAGAATCTGATGGACGGCATCTACCAGCTGATGGACAACGAACAGCTCTACCTGCGTAGCGACTTGAAGGTTCAGGACGTCGCCACGCGCCTTAATACTAACAGCACTTACATTAGCCAGTGCATCAACAGTAGCTTGGGCCAGTCGTTCTCTCAGTTTGTCAATACCTACCGCATCCGTCATGCACAGGATGTGCTGCGCCGACTGCCAGATGCCAAGATATCCCATGTTGCCTCCGAGTCTGGTTTCAGCTCAGAAGTCTCCTTCTTCCGCAACTTCAAAGCCATCACTGGCATGACGCCCCGCGAGTGGATTGCTTCGCTGTAACTATAGAGAATGGCCCCTCAACCCTACAATCGACTTTCATTTCTATGATTTGAAAGTCGATTTAATATTTTTGTTAGTCGAATGTGGAATCTATTTAACTATCTTTGCAGCAAACTTTTCGGCTGATTGAAAGCAGAGGCGTTTTATAATAGCTCGCAAAGGTTAATTATATAGAAGACAAATTGAGATAAGAAATGAGATTATTAACAATTAATGCAAGATATTACAAACTATAAAATAAGGTAATTATGAAAAAACGATTTCTATTTCTTTTCACGTTCCTCGTGGCGATAGCCGCGGGAGTGAAGGCCCAGACGGTTATTTGGTCGGAAGGTTTTAATTCCATGACCAATTGGAACTGGTCTTTAGTCGGTGGGCAAGGTTCATGGAGTACCGCTACGGAAATGAATGGTGTGACTCCCTACGAAGGATCAAGGTTTGCGTATCTAAGAGGGGGACTTCTAAAAAGGGACGCTGTTGATTTGAATTCATATGATGTGACTACGCTAAAATTTCATTACATCAATAAAATTAACGGTAACACATCTCAATTTCAAGTTTTGTATACCACATATAATAAAAATACTGGTAGAACTGGTACCTGGTATCCACTGTGGCATTCGCAGGATATTAGCAATGAAGCATGGACAGAAGTCTCTGTAGTCGTTCCCAAATGGCCTGGTTCAAGCACTGTAATAGCTTTTAGTTTATTAAGTGGCTCTGGTGTTGCTTTGGATGATGTGAAATTATTTGAAGGTGTCCAAATTCCCCAGCCGGACTATGGAACAGCCGTGAGTGCTGATGATGGATACTTTGATGATTTCGAGGGTGATGTCGCATGGAAGTTTATAAATGGTTATTGTCCTAATGCATGGTGTGTTGGCAGTGCCACAAGTACAAACGATGGTGGGAAGTCGATGTATATTTCAAACGATGGCGGTACGACGTACGGCTATAATACCTCCATTCAGTCAACCACGTATGCAGCCAAGTTGTTCTCTTTCCAAGGAGGCGATTATACCTTCTCTTTTGACTGGAAATGCTATGGACAAAATAATTATGATTATGACAATTTAAGTGTTTACCTAGTCCCCAGCGAAACGAAGTTGGTGCCGGATATGACAGGGTATTATAAATCTTTTGGTATGAGCATTAATGACTGGATACTCATTAAAGACAACTTATATAATAAAAGCGATTGGCAGAAGGAATCTGCAAAAGTGACCGTGCCTGCAGGCAACTACATGGTTGTCTTTAAGTGGGAAAATAGTACTTCTTCTAATGGAACCATTCCTGCTGCCATCGACAATTTCCGCATTGGCGAGGAACCGATACCGAGCGAAACCATTGAAAAGACGGAATGCGACAGCTACACGTGGCTGGAGAATGGTATTGGCGATGGCAATACCTACACGACCAGCGGAAACTATACGTGGAACCAAACGGACACTGAGGGCACTGTCATCAAGAAGTACACGCTGAACCTAACCATCAACAACTCGACGTCGGAAACCAGGACAGCTACCGTGACTATCGGCCAGCACTACACGGACGAGGCTTGGCCCAACTTGATTGACTTTGACGTGACGGACGATACAAAAGCAACGCAATACTTTACCACCACCAATGCTGCCGGGTGTGATCATGTCATCACGTTGAACCTGACCATCAACGAACCTGTGCTGGGCTTCGCCGGAACGGTGAACCGCAAGCTGAAGAAAGCTGAGGCTGGTGCCGCCGTAACGGTGGTTATGGAGAAGGACGAGGAGATGGAGACCGCCATCATCGTGCCGCAGGGTAAGACGCTGACCATCAACGGTGCCAACTACAAGCTGACGCTGGGTGATGAGACGAATTTCCTGTTGAATGACAATCTCACGCTGAAGGATGTGAAGATAGACGCTGCAGCCCTGACGCTGCCGCTGATAGCCCTTGCCGCAGAACCTGCTGAGGGCACGAAGAAGAATCAGGATGTCTATACGGATGCTGCTACAACAGACTTTAACCTGCTGAATGCCGTCACTATTGACAACATCATAGTGAAGGACCTGAAGAACAGCTTCATCTCCAGCAACGGACAGGACTGGGCCTTGGAGAACTTCACGCTGACGAAGAGCATCATCCAGCTTGACGATGCCGACAAGAACTTCATCGCCTTTGACAAGACGAAGAATAACAAGGGTGCCATCAAGAATCTGACTATCTCTGAGAACACCATCTACAACATCAACTCGACGAGTAAGGCTTACTTCATCCGCTATGCCAATGCATCGAATGCCGCAAAGGCTTTTGGTACAAACAATGGTACCTCTACGTTTGCCTACAAACTGACGAAGAACACCATAATTAATACGTTCAAGGAACAGAACTTCGGCAACAACACTCCTAACAATGCGAAGACAATGATGGAAGGTACTCAGAACATCTATGTCGACCTGAAGCAACCTTCGAAGTTCTTCCAGGGAAATTGTACGAAGACGATAGCCGACAATGTGTCGTGGGGCGGTACGGAAGAGGCTACCATGTCGCTGAGCACGGTTGCTGCGTTCGCCACTCCCACTGCTGTAATTGACCTGGCTGCGGAGAACGGCGGCATCGACCTGAAGGTGGACAACAGGTCGAAGGCTGCCAAGCTGCAGGCCGGCGACCCGCGTTGGCTCGTGGATTACGTGCCGACCTATTTGGATGTCAACATCACGGCATCGGACAATGGTACCGTTACCGCTAATCCTACTCAGGTAGAGGAAGGCGACAGGGTGACGCTGACTGTTACTCCCGACAGCGGCTACGAACTGGAAGAGCTGACGGTGACTGATGGTGCCGGCAACACCATTGACCTGGCTGCCGACAATTCGTTCATCATGCCTGCTACGGCAGTGACGGTGACGGCAACGTTTAAACTCTCTATCGTCATTCCCGATATGGTTACCAGCCCGATTGAGCGTGAGGTGAAGGGCGGCACGAAGGAGGAGCCTACAGACCTGACTGCTATTATGGCCGACGAGAAGCAGTATAGTCCGAATCCTGCTTACATCAACCTGAAGCTGGGCGAGGGTTACTTCCGGCTGACGGAGCCCCTTGCTTCGGGTACCACTATTACACTGGAGGGTGACTCCGAGGAGTGGAGCGTTATCCTGCCGCCGGAAACCGGTGCCTTGCTAGAGATGGACAAGAACCATCCGTGCCAGAAGGCCGATGGCAATGGTTTCTTCTCGACAAATAAGGTGACGCTGAAGAATCTCTATGTGATGGGGCTGAACGGTGCGCTGTTTACTACCAACGGCAGACAGTACCTCATCGACTACCTGACCGTCGATAACTGTTACGTGGCTATGACTCCTGGCCAGACGCTGTTCGACTTTGAGAACGGCGGTGTGGTGGGCGACCTCAAGCTGACCAATTCTACCGTATGGACCTTTGGGCCGGTTATGGGTGCTCCGCACCGCGGCGCTCCCTCGGGAGTAGTGCTCTATAGTGCCGAGGGCAGCCAGACACCTCTCGATGCCGAGATTCAGAAGCAGCGCTTCCTGATAGCCCACAACACGCTGCAGGGTACCGAGACGCTGAAGCATGCCGCTGGTACCGATATGCAGAAGGTGAAGATTGATGCCAACCACAACATCGTCATTGGCGCACCTGACTTCACCCGCAACCTGAACGCCGGCACCAACCTGCTAGTACAGTATAACGCCTTCGTCAACGAGCCTGTTGCTGCTGACCCAGAGGCTGACTACAAGAGGGCTGCCAGCGTTGCCGCTGCCGAGGAAGCAGCCGGCGCAACAGCTTGCATCGTTGAGGATGCCGTATTCATGAATACCAAGGAGTTTGGCAACTTCTCGTTGGCTTCCTGTCCGGCTAAGGATATGAGAGTGGGTGACCCCCGGTGGCTGTTAGCCTGGAGAATAATCCAAGAGGACGAGTTCGGTCCTGGCACAGTGGCTCAGGACGACCTGTCGTACATTGTGAATACGGGTTTGGAGAAGGGTTACAACATCTTCGTGCTCCCCGAGCCTGCTGACGATGAGCCTTACCTCTATCTGAAGTCGCTGCACTCAATCAAGGCCGACAAGCCGCTCGTCATCAGGAGCAATCCGAAGGTTCGCGTCAACGCTGCGTTTAACGCCGATCCGTTTATTGTGCTGAGCAAGGATCCTGAGGTGAAGGCTGTGAATGACTACTACCGCATCAGCAAGATTGAGCTGAACGGCCTGTGGGTGATCTGTCTGCGCAACAGCGTTCTCTGGGACCAGAACGTGAAGTACTGCGTGGAGGATTTGAAGTTGAAGAACAGTGTGCTGAGCATGACTCCGCTGCCTGGCGACATTGACGGCATGCCGGAGCGGCTGCGTACGAAGGACTGTAAAAACGAGTCTGTCATTGCTTTCCAGGCCGGTGGAGCCAAGGATATTACCGTCATCAACTCTACTGTTTGCGACAATAAGGACAAGGCCGTTGCCAAGTACTTCATCCGCTTTAATAACGCTGCTCGTCTGGATCGCTATGGCTTTGACAAGGATCATGACACCCACAATATGACTTACAAGAACAATACGTTCTACGGTATGCTGAATGCTGACGGACAGTGGGCAAACTACAGCGCCATCAGTGGTCAGAACTACGTGAAGTTCGATATCCAGAAGAACATCTGGTACAACTGCGGTAAGGATATCATCCGCCGTCTGTCGGGTGGTCGTATCGGTGACGGTGCTTCTGTGAAGTTCTTCCAGAATACATACGTCAACAATGGTGAGATACTTGACGAGTCTGGTTACGACAAGAGCGAGACTCAGTTGAACAGCATGCCAAAGTTCAAGTTCGAGGTAACCCAGGTATACACTCCTGACTACTTCCATTACGACGACTACACGCTCTGCACCAGCTCTGAGCAGTTGTTCTATAAGACTGGTGACCCGCGTTGGTTTGAGAACGGTGGTTTCGCTGACGGTTACCACTGGAATCCTGTTACTGGCCAGCCCGAGGCAGACAGCCGTGAGGGTGACGCCAATGCCATTGAGGCTGTTGAGACTAACAAGGCAGATGGCGAGTGGTACACCATCCAGGGTGTCCGCGTCGACAAGCCCGCCAAGGGTCTGTATATCCATAACGGACGTAAGGTAGTGGTTAAATAACAACCTCATGTCGCAAACAAGAATTATTTAATTCGCATTTACGTCCACCTTAAGAAAGCAGCCACTCCGAATGAGAGTGGCTGCTTTTTGTTATTCCTCGGGTGAGAAGTCGTCCTTGCCTACGCCGCAGATGGGGCAAACCCAATCTTCTGGAATGTCTTCAAAGGCGGTGCCGGGCTCGATACCGCTGTCGGGGTCGCCAACTTCGGGGTCATAAACATAACCACAAGTGTCGCAAATGTACTTTTTCATAAGCTTAATCATTTTGTTTAGTTAGTAATAGAGAGTTTATTTTCTCAACGATTGTTTCTGGTTTTATCTGATTCAGACAGGCATAATCACCGCGTTTGCAAGGTTTCTGTCCGAAAATGCTGCAGGGGCGACAGTCGAGGTCGGCCTGAATGGCATTAGCCTTCGACT
>JAEEVT010000133.1 GCA_016291005.1 Prevotella sp.
ACGCAAGACGCATCTTAAAATACCTCCGCCAGCTGGCGGCTAACAACAACCGCACCTGGTATCAGGAACACAAGCAGGAGTATGACGCCATCCGCGCTGACTTCGAGCATGGTGTGGAGCAGGCCATAAGCTGCATCATGAACTTCGACGCTTCCATAGCCTACCTGACCGTAAGGGACTGCATTTACCGCTTCAATCGCGACACTCGATTTTCCAAAGACAAGTCGCCCTATAAAAACCATCTGGGAGCCTACATTGCCGCCCACGGCAAGAAAGCACTCCACGGAGGCTACTATCTACATTTGGAACCCGGCCACTGTATGGTGGCATGTGGCAACTACTGGTTGCCTACAAACATCCTCACGTCTTGCCGCAATGAAATCATGGGCAACATCGACGAGTGGCTTCGCAGTGTGGAAAGCCCCGAGTTCCAGAAATACTTCGGCAACGACGTGGAGAGTAACATCACCTCTCCAACCGATGTCTCCAGTTGGGACCAGCCGCAGGGCTTCGGCATCGAGCGACTGAAGAAATGTCCTGTCGGTTTTCCCAGCGATTGGAAGTATGTAGATTACTTGCGCCAGAAGGACTACTGCTGTTGGCACCACGTGCCCGACGACTTCTTCCAGGGCGACCGCTGGCTCGATGACATCGTTCCCATGTTTCGCGCCGCAAAACCCATGATGGACATGATGAACGCCGTCATCGACGACTACGAGTAGACCGCTTATTCGCCTGGAAATCGCGTAGGTCCCTCCAATTATTGCTTTGATTTCCTCCATTTATTGCTTTGTTTTCCTCCATTTATTGCCACAACACCCGCAACCCCTAAGCAGGGTGTTGCGGGTGTAGGCAAGACCTCCGTTTCCAAACCTTTAGCCATGACCACGAGATATTCAACTATGCTCCCGTCTGTTCCCTGACCGACGAACAGGCTTTACCGAACCCACATCCTTCTACCGCTATTTCAAGCGCGTTGTCGGCATGACAGCCAAACAATATCGCGACAGTTTCATGAAGCATAAGGCATAAAACATCTTTATCTTCTTGACATGTAAAAGGAAATATCATCTTTTTTCCAAATTTTAATGGCAAAAATAGTGATAATACATCGAATTTCTCTATCTTTGTACCCAATTTTATAGAATGTGCTTACCATTGGATTAGATTTGGTATCCACTTTTAGAAATGAAAGATAAACGATGAGCTTAGGATCACTTATATATCATATACTGTTGATAGTGAAGCCTTACCGGTGGCTGGTAGGGATAACGCTGACGTTGACACTGGTGGGTTCGCTGTTAGCTCAGGTCAACGCCATTGTGTTAGACCGTGCGGTGGACGCCATCAACATTCTCCACCAGCAGCCGAACCTGATGTGGTCCAGCGCCCTGCGTGTACTTATTATCGTCAGTGCCGTATTGCTGGGCAAAGAAGTACTGGCTGCCGTGGTCAACTTCTTCCGCCGCTACTACGGAGAGCGTATGCGTATTCTGGTGAGCCGCAACCTGACGTTGCAGGTGGTACATCACGTTCAGTCGTTCCGCATGGCGTTCTTTACCACCTCAGGCAATGAGGCCGGTCGTTTGCAGTCGCGCATCGACAAGGGTGTGCTGAGCACGAGCCGTGCGGTGAACAGTTTCTTTATCGACATCGTGCCGTTGCTGACGAGTGCCATACTGGCTCTCATCCTGATGTTTATGGCCAATGTCTATGTGGGTATGGTGGCTTTGGCCATTGTTCCCGTCTACTTCTATATTACCTACATCCAGGCCGAACGCATGCGGGCTGGACGGCGTGGCATTTTCGACGGTCAGCAGGCTGTTAGCCAGAACATCCTCAACATCATCGAGAGTATCGGTGTCATCAAGTCATTCAACCGCGACGAGGTCGAGGACCGTCGACTGGAAGGCGTGCAGGACGCTGTGACCAACTTACAGCTGTCGACGCGCCGCCAGAGCTACTTCTATACGGGCGTAAAGGGATTCCTGGAACAGATAGGTACCGTGCTTGTAATCATCCTGACGGCCTACCTCGTGCTTATCGACTATCCTGGCATGACGATTGGTAAGATTATGTACCACGTGATGCTTTTTGCCAACGTCAGTGCGCCCATCCGCCAGTTACACCGCATCTACGACGACCTGTACGATGCGCAGGTCTACTCCGAGGGACTCTTTGAACTGTTGGAGGGAAAGGACGATGTGGAGGAAACGGGTGACTACCACCCTGACGACGTCAAGGGCTGTTTCGAGTTGCAGCATGTTGACTTTACCTATCCTAATGGTGTCAAGGCCCTGCACGACGTGTCGATGCGCATTGAGCCGGGTAGGATAACAGCCTTGGTGGGTATGAGCGGAGCCGGCAAGAGCACCGTAGTCAACCTGCTCGACAAGTTCTACAAGGTCGACAGTGGCGACATCATGCTCGACGGCACATCGCTCAGCCAATGGGATACCCGCTGGTTGCGCGACCACGTGGGACTGGTGATGCAGAAGAATCATATCTTCGACGGTACTGTTGAGGAGAATATCAAATATGGCAATCCTCAGGCTACCCATGACGATGTGGTTGAGGCTGCTCGCAAGGCGTTCCTCTACGATCAGGTGATGCAACTGCCTAAAGGATTCGAGAGCAGTGCCCTGCGACTGAGTGGAGGCCAGCAGCAGCGTGTCGCCATTGCCCGTATGTTCATCAAGAATCCGTCAATTATTATTCTTGACGAACCGACGGCAAGCCTCGATGCTATTGCCACCGAGCAGATTAAGTCGAGTATTGATGCCATAAAACAGGGTCGTACGGTTATCATCATTTCCCATAACATCGGCCAGATAGTCGATGCTGATATTATTTATGTCTTGGAGCAGGGACGAGTCGTAGAGTGTGGAAAGCCCGATGACGTCTATCGTCAGGGCGGGCGTTACAAGGAAATCTTCGATGCAAGTGCCCGTAGTATGAATGCTGACAGAATTGCTGACGTATTAAGTGAAGAAGTATGATGAGAACGAGAATATGGACAGCGGCACTCTGGTGCCTGACGATATTGCTGACGACGGCCTGTGTGGACGAGAAGGTCCCTACCAGTTCTAAGGCTTTTGTCGACAAGTACTTCCCCCTGTCGACCATTGTCCTCGTAGAGACTGATGTTGACGACGACGGTGGCAAGGAGTTTTGCGTGCTGCTCAATGATGGTACTAAGATTGAGTTCGACATGCAAGGAGCATGGAAGCGGGTTAGTCGCAATAAGACAGGCGTTCCTGCTACGCTCATCCCGCAGGCCATCATCCAGTATGTGAAGAAAAACTATCCTGAAGACGTAGTGACGAAACTGAGCAAGAAGCCCTATGGTTACAAGACAGAACTCTCTAACGATATGGATCTACGGTTCAATCCTCAAGGAGAGTTCATCGAGAAGATAGATTAAGACCAAAGAAAAACGGGTTTTCCTTTTGTTCTTTGCTCGCTTATTCGATTGCGAAGCCACACTTTGCACCTTGGTCAAAGAACCTTTGACTGACGTCGAAGGTAACTGACGCTCGAAAGAAAAAACAAAAAAAACGTTTTTTTGTTTTGTTCTTTGCTCGCTTATTCGTACCTTTGACTGACGTCGAAAGTACTTTCGCTCGAGAATACAAAGAAAATATTCTTTTTCTTTGGTATTCTTCTCGCTTATTCGTACCTTTGCAAGGAAATTAACCAACGGAGATGAAATGAAGATTGGATTTGACAACGAGAAGTATTTGAAAATACAGTCAGAGCATATCCGGGAAAGGATAGCGCAGTTCGACGGTAAACTGTATCTGGAACTGGGTGGAAAACTGTTTGACGACCACCACGCATCACGCGTGCTGCCGGGATTCAAGCCCGATTCTAAGCTACGCATGCTGGCCCAGCTGAGGGAGTCGATAGAGATTGTCATCGTGGTTTCGGCCGACGATATAGAGAAGAACAAGGTGCGCGCTGACCTGGGCATCACCTATGACGAGGACGTGCTGCGACTGCGCGAGGAATTCATGCAGCGCAACTTCATGGTGGGTTCGGTGGTCATTACCCACTACAACGGCCAGAAAGCCGCCGACCTCTTCCGTCACCGACTGGAGCGCATGGGCATACGCTCGTACATCCACTATCTGATAGACGGCTACCCCCACAACGTCGAGCTGATAGCCTCGGACAAGGGCTTCGGCAAGAACGACTATGTGGAGACGTCGCGCGAGCTGGTCATCGTCACTGCGCCAGGTCCTGGCTCGGGCAAGATGGCCGTCTGCCTCTCCCAACTGTACAACGAGAACAAGCGCGGCATCCGCGCCGGCTATGCCAAGTTCGAGACCTTCCCCGTGTGGAACCTGCCGCTGAAGCACCCCGTGAACATTGCCTACGAGGCTGCCACTGCCGACCTGAACGACGTCAACATGATTGACCCGTTCCACCTTGAGGCGTACGACAAGATTGCCGTCAACTACAATCGCGACATCGAGATATTTCCCGTGCTGACAGCGCTCTTCGAGGGCATCTACGGCGAGAATCCTTATAAGTCGCCTACCGACATGGGCGTCAACATGGTGGGCTTCTGCATCTCTGACGACGAGGTGTGCTGCAATGCCTCTCGCGACGAGATTATCCGCCGCTACTACGACGCCACGAACAAGATGGCTGACGGTGCCGACAACGAGCGTGAGGTGAACAAGATCCTGATGCTCTTCAACCAGGCGAAGATTACCACTGCTTACCGTCGCGTCACCGTTGCCGCACAGGCCAAGCAGGAACTGAGCGGCCACACCTCTGCTGCCATGGAACTGCACGACGGCAGTATCATCACGGCGAAGTCGTCGCCTCTGCTGGGCTGTTCGGCTGCCCTGTTGCTCAACGCCACCAAGCACTTGGCAGGTATTGACCACGAGGCGAAGCTTATTCCGCAAAGTATGATAGAGCCCATCCAGAAGACGAAGATAGAATACTTAGGCGGCAAGAACCCGCGCCTGCATACTGACGAGGTGCTGGTGACCCTCAGCGTGCTGTCGAAGGACGACGAGCAATGCCGCAAAGCGCTGGAACAATTGCCCGAGCTGCGCAACTGTCAGGTACACTCCACCGTGATGCTCTCCGAGGTTGACCGTAAAATTTTCAAGAAGTTAGGCTGCGGTCTGACCTGCGACCCAGTGAGGAAGAAGTGAATGAATTAAGAATTTTGAGTTAAGAATTAAGAGTTCTCTGACCTAAAGGTACAGAGCGTTTTAAAAACGATGAATTGCCCTGCGGGCAATTAGGAATTTAGAATTAAGAATTATAAGAAGGCCCTGGCTCACTCGGAGTCAGGGCCTTCTTTTCGATTCTTACTAAAGAACTTCAGTTTTATTCTTTTATTTTTTTTCTTTTACATCTGCGGCAGTTCGAGCCACTTCACGTAGCAGAAGTCCTGACGATGAGGCAGATACTTGTTCTTCGGATACATACGGACGGCACTCTTGTACTGTCCGAACTGCGTGGGTGTCAGGTCGGCCTCGAAGGTGAAGTTGTTGCCGTCCTTGCCCGTCATCTTCAGAGGTTCAACGTTATAGACGCGCTCCTCGCCGTCCTTGTTGGTGAAGATGTTGACCTTCTCCAGACCGATGGCGTCGTCCAAGCCCTGCTCGTCGATGACGTACTTGATGTGGTACTTCTGACCAGCCTCGATGCCCGATGAGGGGAAGTCCCACTCGCAGCTGACCACGTTGATGGCATCCCAGCGCTCGGCAACGGCTTCCTTCCACAGGGCAATCTCCTTGGCTATGCGGTTGTTGTCCTTAGAGATTTCCTTGAAGCGCTTGGCCTCCTTCTCGTAGAACTTCGAGTAGTAGTCGTCCAACTGGCGCTTCATGGTGTAGTGAGGCGCAATCTGGGCGATGGAGTTCTTGACAACCTTGACCCAACCCTTGGAAATGCCGGTCTTCTTGTCCTTATTATAATAAAGAGGTATAATCTCGTTCTCTAACAGACCGTAGATGGTAGCAGCGTCGAGCTGATCCTGATAGCCATGGTTCTGGTAGGTGCGCTTCTCGGTAAGTGCCCAACCGGCACCCTCGCGATAGCCTTCAAGCCACCAGCCGTCCTTCACGCTGAGGTTGACAACACCGTTCATCTCGGCCTTCTCGCCAGAGGTTCCAGAGGCTTCCAGCGGACGTGTCGGTGTGTTCATCCAGATGTCGACACCTGAGACGAGGCGGCGAGCCAGCAGGAAGTCGTAGTCCTCGAGGAAGATGACCTTGCCCTGGAACTGAGGCATCTGTGAAATCTCGTAGATGCGCTTGATGAGTCCCTGGCCAGCACCGTCGGCGGGGTGAGCCTTACCAGCAAAGAGGAAGATGCCAGGACGGTCGGGATTGTTGACAATCCTTTCAAGACGCTCCAGATCGGTGAACAACAGGTGGGCACGCTTGTAGGTGGCAAAACGACGGCAGAAACCGATGACCAGCGCGTTGGGGTTGAAGCGCTCAACCAACTTCACGACACGTGCAGGGTCGCCCTGGTTCTTCAGCCAAGTCTCCTTGAACTGAACCTTGATATAGTCGAAGAGCTTAGTCTTCAGCGCCTGGCGCGTAGCCCAAATCTCCTCGTCGGGACAGTTGTAGATGCCGTGCCAGATGTCCTCGTTCGACTGGTCGCTCATGAAGTTCTTGTCGAAGTACTTGGCATAGACTTTCATCCACTCGGAAGCACACCAGGTGGGGAAGTGGACGCCGTTGGTGACATAGCCCACGTGGTTCTCCTCAGGATAATAGCCTGCCCAGATGGGGGCAAACATCTTCTGAGAAACCCAGCCGTGGAGCATCGATACGCCGTTGACCTCCTGACAGGTGTTGCAGGCAAAGGTGGACATGCAGAACTTCTCGCCGTGGTCGTCGGGGTTCGTACGGCCCATGCCGATGAACTCATCCCAAGTGATGCCGAGCTTCTGGGGATAGCCGCCCATGTACTTGCCGAACAGACCCTCGTCGAAGTAGTCGTGGCCGGCAGGAACGGGGGTGTGGACGGTATAGAGGCCGCTGGCACGTACCAGCTCAAGGGCCTGGTTAAAGTTCAGACCATCTTCCTCGATGTAGTCACAAAGGCGCTGCAGGTTACAGAGTGCGGCGTGACCCTCGTTGCAATGGTAGATGTCCTTCTTGATGCCTAACTTCTTCAGCAGCAGCATGCCGCCGATGCCGAGCAGGATCTCCTGCTTCAGACGGTTCTCCCAGTCGCCGCCATAGAGTGCGTGGGTGATAGGCTTGTCGAAGTCGGAGTTCATCTCGTTGTCGGTGTCCAACAGGTAGAGCTTCACACGGCCGACATTGACACGCCAGACGTAGGCATGTACCTGGTAGTTGGTGTAAGGCACGTCGACTACCATCGGGTTGCCGTCCTTGTCGAGCTGGCGCTCAATGGGCAGCGAACCGAAGTTCTGAGTCTCGTAGTTCGCAATCTGCTGTCCATCCATCGACAGGCTCTGGGTGAAGTAGCCGAAACGATAAAGGAAACCGACGGCACACATATCGACGTTCGAGTCGGAAGCCTCCTTCACATAGTCACCGGCCAGCATGCCGAGACCGCCGGAATAGATCTTCAGGGCGGAGTGGATGCCGTACTCCATGCAGAAGTAGGCCACGGAGGGGCGCTTGCGGTCCGGCTCCACATCCATGTAGTTGCGGAACAGCTTATATACTTCGCTGATGCGCTTCATCAAAGCCTTGTCCTTGACAATCTCCTCCTTGCGGCTGAAGCTGAGACGCTCCAGGAGTGCAACGGGATTGTGCTTCACGGCACTATAGAGCTCGGGGTCGAGGTCGCGGAAGAGGTCGCGCGCCTCGTAGTTCCACACCCACCACATGTTGTGGGCGAGTTCTTCGAGTTTGCTGAGTTCGGCAGGAACATTGCCTTTGACAATGATGGGCTTCCAGCTGGGCTGATTTGCATTACTTGCTTTAATCTTCATATTTTATGGGGTTAATGGGGTTAATAAGCTTAATGGGGTTAATGGGTGCGAGCCTTCGCGTTACGCAAAGCGACGTCGTAGGCTTCGTAATAGTATGCGATAAAGTTCTTCCAGATTGCTTTCTCCGCAAGCTTGGCTGCATTCCGGCGGGCCTTGTCGACGCTCTTCTTGTCGAAAGCGGAGAAGCGGGCGATGGTGTTGCTGAGATGCTCGGCCACCTCCTGGGCGTTGTAGTCGTTGCGACCGATGACTTCCACGCCGTCCTCGAGCTTGCTGTCGTGGCCGAGGCTAGTGCATGCCCAGACACCAAAGCCGCTGAGCGACGTGGTGATGCAGGGAACATGGAAGGCCACTGCCTCGAGCGGCGTGTAGCCCCACGGCTCGTAATAGGACGGGAACACAGCCGCATCAAGGCCAGGCAACAGGTCATAGTAGGACATGTCAAAGATGCCGTCGTTGCCGTTCAGGTAACAAGGCACGTCGATGACGGTCACCTTGTCCTCAGGCTCGTTATGGAACCCCAGCATATTGATGCGGTTATAGACGGAATCGCTGTCTTGATTGTGCAGGTGATGGGTAATCACGGGATCAA
>JAEEVT010000134.1 GCA_016291005.1 Prevotella sp.
CCAAAAAATAAAACAACATTTCTTAACATTTTTTCACCGTAAACGTTTTAAAATGTAAGAATTGAAAAATGGAAAGGACTTTGCCTTCATGATTGTATTTAGAAGAAACGTTTAAAAATGAGAATACTATTGTCTTTACTGGGACAGATGGGACACATGGGACAGTAGATTCAATGATTATTACGCGTACCGCGTACGCGCGGTACGCGAAGGGTTTCAGAAAACCTCTGTCTCATCTGTCCCATCTGTCCCGCTGGAGAGTAATTAGCGACAAGTCCTGGACTGTCTACAGAAATCACCTAGAAAACCTACAGAAATCACCGTGATTTCCTTCAGAAGTTGCCGTGATTTCTTGCAATTATTGCCGTGATTTCCTGAAGAAATCACCGCGATTTCTGACGGAAAAGTACTGGAAAAGTCGAACTCATGCTCAAACCTATATGTGACAGGTGACACTTGTGACAGTATTTGCCCTCCGGCTTACAAAATGCAAAGATACAAAAATAAAAAGCGAATTGCAAGCTTTTTGCCGATTTTCTTTGTTTTGTGCTCAACTTTTCGTATCTTTGCAGGCAAATAAGCGGCCTTCGGCCTAAAAGAATAAATAAGAAAGAACACGATATAAAGATTTTCTATTATGCAGTTTCATAAATCTTTTCGGTCACTATTGACGGTTATGATGTTGACATTATGTGTCTCTGTCATGGCAGACTGGTATGCCGTAGCGCATATCAGTGACGGTACAGTCGTAGAAATAAAAGCTACCGACGTGGGCAGTTTTGTCGCAGTTGATGACAGTCAGAATTTCAACGTACTTGATGCTGATGGAAAAATCCTTCTAGCCAATGTCAGCAAAGTGACTTTTGCCGAACACGATGCCACAGGCATAGAAAATGTGCAGAAAGACACTCTGCCGCAATTCTTGATTGCCAACAACTATCTGACCATCATGGGGAGCGCCAAGACGGCAACGATCTACGATAGCAAAGGCGCAGAAATCAAAGAGGTAGGTTCCAAAGCTGGGAAAATCGATATAGACATTTCAGGGTTGCCCATAGGTGCCTATATTGTGAAGAGCGGTGAACAAACCATCAAATTTATCAAGAAATAATAATGATGATTATGAAGTCTTTTACATCACGATATGTAGCGGCTGTCGCACTGGCATTGTTTGCTGCTTTGACAACTGAGGCTCAGCAACTTGTCTTGAACTATACCGACGAGTCTGGGATACAGAACACCAAAACTGCAAACCAGTTCGACATCTACCACGATGGGAACAATTTGTTGTTCGGTAATGTTGACGTTCGCGAGATAAACTTCATCATGCGTCAGAGGCCTGACAATGCCAATGTAGGGCAGTTGACACTGCCCAAGGAAGTACATATCAGTCCGCAGGATCTTACGATAATAAGTGATGAGGGGACGAGCGCAATAGCAGCTGATGGGAGCTTCAACACAAAGGCTGGTGAAGCAATAGCTATTAACAAAGACCATAAAATTGTATATCGCTCGCGAATAACGGTTGAGAACAACAGCTCACAAATGTATTCAGCCAATCTTGACGCAATGGAGACCGCAATATCCATGCTGATGCCTTTCTTTGACTGGGGAATGGGAGCAACCAGCGACTACTGCCTGGGAGGCATGAAGATGCTTATAAGCCAGTTGCCAGAGACAAAGGCACTTGCCGAAGCCATCGATATGAGCATAATCACCTTTGGCTATCTGAATGCTGACAGCGATATCGTAAGGTCGAAATTGCAGGCTGCATATGATGCTTTGGCAGAAAAGTCGGGTATGAACGAGGTTATTTCTGAGTCGTCTGCCGCTCCGAAAGTCTTGAACCAAAGGGCGATGAATACGAGAAGATCATATTCGGATCAATTTCTCGGCAAGCGTACACAGAACGGCATTGAATTGGACTGGTTGACCTATAACAACCAGACCGTAGATATAGAAGACGGTATATTGAACAGGAGCTACCAAGCCAATGGATATCGCTGTACCTTTAACGCATACAACAAGAACAGGTTTGCCTACTCGGCAGTCATGACAGGCAGAGTGGTTGCCGATGGTTCCGTACTTCCTGTATCAAGTGATTTCTTCAAGCAACTGAAATACATGGTCGCCCCACAACGTGTCAGCGGATTCCTCGACACCTATCGCGACTGGGACCAGTTCAAACAGTTCTGGAAGGACAGCTACAACCTGGTGTTTACAAAAGGTTACGGCTTTGACGACATGCATTATCTAGACAAGAAGCTTGAGAATATCGTACTTGATTTCTCACAGCCTGAAGACGTCGTGCTAATTGCCGGACCGAGAGACACACCCAGTGTTGCCGTATATAACATTGCACGCATTATGTTGTCAGTTGTTGTAAATGACCTGCTCGGAAAATGGGCAGAAGACACTGACTTTGACATCATTACGGACTTTCTGGGCAGCATGCAAGACGATGACCAGGTCATACAAGACATCATCAACATCTGGGGGAGCAACAAGGATGGAAAGACAAAGGCCAAGGAGTATTGGAACCTACTTTACCCCGCCTTCTTGGACTATCTTAAGGACGATGTCGTCCTGGGCAAGATCAAGGACTTTGCCATCAAGCAGGGAGCAAGCCTGGTGCTTGATGAGTCGCTTGATCTCATCATTGACAACGCCACCTATTATGTCGGCTTGGTAGAAAGTGGCGGTGACAAGGTACTTACCTGCATCGGCATGCTCGAAACAAATACCTTCTTCACTTTGGAAGGATTGACATGGACTACCTGCCCGGACCAGAACCACCCGCACTTTGTAACCCTCGGACTTCCAAGCGGCACGAAATGGGCCTGCTGCAATCTGGGAGCCTCAAAGCCAGAGGACTATGGAAAGTATTATGCCTGGGGCGAAACACAGACGAAAGAAGTGTACAATTGGAGTACCTATGCCCATTGTGATGGTTCTTCCAGTACAATCCATGATATAGGTAAAGACATTGCTGGTACCCAGTATGATGCCGCTACTGTCAACTGGGGCAGTTCTTGGCAGATGCCGTCGAAGGAGCAATGTGCGGAGCTTGAAGAAAACTGCACTTTTGTATGGACAATTGAAAACGGCGTGAGCGGTCGTAAGTACACTGGTCCGAACGGCCGCACCATATTCTTTCCAGCTGCCGGCTACCACTCGGATGGCGAGTTGATCGGCATGGATTCCAAAGGCTACTATTGGGCATCGACACTTGACAATGAAAAAGACTTCGCCTGGACTTTTTACTTCAATTCGGGCAATGATGGTTGTATCGGTCTCTGCTTCATTTTCGCTGGTCAGTCCATCCGTCCTGTTGGGAGGTAAACTGAATCACAGAGAATCCCTCGCACACGAGAACAAGTACACAAAAGGCACCGTGCCATTTGTGTACTCTTTTTTATATTGTAGGCCGTGGTGAGTCATCCAAAGTGGGGGAAAGATACAAATTTTATTTAATTTTGAATGAGGAACGATGAAGTATGAGTTTTTTTTCGTACCTTTGCAGCTCGATTTTGTAAAGAAGACATTATGGAGATAGATAATATAACAATGTATATGGACAACCGGAACAGGGCGTTCTCGATGATTGCCGACGTTGAAGGCGACTACAGCGACCTGACAAACGGTGAACTTCCCGACGAGCTGCCGATATTGGCGGTTCGCAACCTGGTACTGTTTCCGGGCGTGGTGGTACCAATACTCATTGGCCGCGACTCGAGCATGACGCTGATTCGCAAGGCTGAGAAGTCGGGGATGATGGTGGGGGTCATCACCCAGCGCGACCCGGAGGTGGACAGCCCCATCCGCTCTGACCTCCACGACGTGGGCGTCATTGCCAAGGTACTGAAGACGCTGACGCTGCCCAACGGCAACATTACTGCCATCGTGCAGGGCTTCGGCCGCATTCGACTGTTGGAACTGAAGAAATATTCGCCCTACCTGGTGGGCAGCGTGGTTGCCGCCCCCGAGGTGGAGCCCGAGAAGCGCGACGTGGAATTCCGTACGGCCATTGAAGACCTGCGCCAGCAGGTGGGCCAATACATCAGCATGAACGACGACATCCCCGACGAGGCCACCTTCGCCATCAAGAACGTGGAGAACAACATCATGGCGCTGAACTTCATCTGCTCGAACATGCCCTTCACCATCAAGGAGAAGATGCAGCTGCTGCAGATGGACTCACTGAAGGAACGTCTGTTCAACACCCTGCGCATTGTGAACCGCGAGATTAACCTGCAGAACCTGAAGCAGGACATCCGCAACAAGACGCGCGACGACATTGACGAACAGCAGCGCAATTACTTCCTGCAACAGCAGATTAAGAACCTGCAGGCCGAGATGGGCAACGAGAGTACGCCGGAGAAGAAGGAACTCCTAGAGAAGGCGCGTAAGAAGAAATGGCCCGAGGACATCGAGAAGTTCTTCTATAAAGAGGTTGAGAAACTGGACCAGGTGAACCAGAACTCGCCCGACTACAACGTGCAGCTGACCTACCTGCAGACGCTGGTGGGCCTGCCATGGAACGAATATACGAAGGACGACCTGGACCTGAAGCGTGCCCAGAAGATATTGGACCGCGACCACTACGGCATGGAGAAGGTGAAAGAGCGCATCCTGGAGTACATCGCCGTGCTGTCGCTCAGGGGTGACCTGAAGTCGCCCATACTCTGCCTCTACGGTCCTCCGGGAGTGGGAAAGACCAGTCTCGGCAAGTCGATAGCCGACGCCCTGAAGCGTAAGTACGTGCGCGTCTCGTTAGGCGGTCTGCACGACGAGGCTGAGATTCGCGGACACCGCCGTACATACATCGGCGCCATGCCCGGCCGTATCATCAAAAACATCCAGAAAGCTGGTTCAAGCAACCCCGTCTTCATCCTGGACGAGATAGACAAGGTGACGCAAAGCACCCACAACGGCGACCCCGCCAGCGCCCTTTTGGAGGTATTGGACCCCGAGCAGAACGGCGCCTTCCACGACAACTATTTGGACGTGGACTACGATCTGTCGAAAGTGATGTTCATTGCCACCGCCAACAACCTGGGCACCATCCCCCGTCCCCTACTCGACCGCATGGAGGTGATTGAGGTCAGCGGCTACATTACCGAGGAGAAATACGAGATTGCCAAGCGCCATCTTATCCCGAAGGAGAAGGACAACACCGGTCTGAACGACAAGAGCCTGACCTTCACCAAGCCTGCCGTTGAGAAAATCATCGAACAATACACCCGCGAGAGCGGCGTGCGCCAGTTGGAGAAGCAGATAAACAAAGCCCTGCGCAAGATTGCGTACAACAAAGCGATGGCCAACGGTAACGGGTCGGCTGACGATTCCAAGCCGTTGACAAAGATCACCCCGACGGAGATCGAGGACCTGTTGGGCAAGCCACCCTTCTACCGCGACATCTATCAGGGCAACGCCTATGCCGGCGTCGTCACAGGACTGGCGTGGACCAGCGTGGGCGGCGAGATACTGTTCATCGAGACTTCGCTGTCGAAGGGCAAGGCCGGCAAACTGACGCTGACAGGTAACCTGGGCGACGTGATGAAGGAGAGTGCCGTCATCGCCTTGGAGTACGTCAAGGCCCACGTCGATACGCTGGGCATCGACTACCGCATCTTCGACCATTGGAACATCCACATACACGTTCCCGAGGGTGCCACACCCAAGGACGGCCCGTCGGCAGGTATCACCATCGCCACCTCCATCGCCTCGGCCCTGACCCAGCGTAAGGTGCGCAAGAACACGGCAATGACTGGCGAGATCACCCTTCGCGGAAAGGTGCTCCCCGTGGGCGGCATCAAGGAGAAGATACTTGCCGCCAAGCGCGCCGGCATTACCGACATCGTGATGTGTCAGGAAAACGAGAAGGACATCAACGAGATTCCAGAGATGTACCTCAAAGGCGTCACCTTCCACTATGTGGAGAACGTCCAAGACGTCTGGCGCTTCGCCCTGACCGACGAACTGGTGGAACACCCGATGGACTTTACCATTCCGGAAGAAGACAAGAAAGAATTGAAGGATTAAAAAATTGAAGAATTGAAGTTTAACGTAGAGCATACTGACCCGTACAGCAGCGCCCGAAGTGGACTGATTACCACCGACCACGGCGACATACGCACACCTATTTTCATGCCCGTAGGCACGGTAGGTAGCGTCAAGGGCGTGCACTTCTCGGAACTGCGTGAGCAGGTGAAGGCTCAGATTATCCTGGGCAACACCTACCACCTCTATCTGCGCCCGGGACTCGACACGCTGCGCAAGGCTGGCGGACTGCATAAGTTCAACACATGGGACCGTCCCATCCTGACCGATTCGGGCGGGTTTCAGGTTTTCTCCCTGACCGGCATCCGCAAGCTGAAGGAAGAGGGTTGCGAGTTCCGCAGCCACATAGACGGCTCGAAGCACATCTTCACCCCTGAGAACGTGATGGACACTGAGCGCATCATCGGCGCCGACATCATGATGGCCCTCGACGAGTGTCCTCCGGGACAGAGCGACTACCAGTACGCCAAGAACTCGCTCGGGCTGACCCAGCGCTGGCTGGAACGCTGCGTCAAGCGGTTCAACGAGACAGAACCCCTATACGGTCACAACCAGACACTGTTCCCCATCGTCCAGGGCTGTACTTATAAAGACCTGCGCCAGGATGCTGCCAAGCACGTTTGCGACGTCTTAGGACGACTGAACGACGGCGGTGGTGCCAGCATCGGCGGACTGGCCGTCGGCGAACCTACCGAGGTGATGTACGAAATGATAGAGGTGGTGAACGACATCCTGCCTAAGGACCGTCCGCGCTACCTCATGGGAGTTGGTACGCCGCAGAACATCCTGGAGGCTATCGAACGAGGCGTCGATATGTTCGACTGCGTGATGCCCACCCGCAACGGTCGCAACGCCATGCTCTTCACCTATCAGGGTACGATGAACATGCGCAACAAGAAGTGGGAACAGGACTTCTCGCCCATCGACCCCGACGGGTGTGACGTAGACCGCATCCACTCGAAGGCCTATCTGCACCACCTGTTCAAGGCGCAGGAACTGTTAGCGCTCCAGATTGCCAGCATCCACAACCTGGCGTTCTACCTGCGCTTGGTGACCGATGCCCGCACACACATAGAACAGGGTGACTTCTCTCAATGGAAGCGAAGCGTGACAGAAGACCTGGGAAGAAGAATATAGACTTTGAGATGAAAGTAATGAACATAAAGAATGTCATGGGAAAAGTAAAAGAAGGAATGAAGAAATTTCGTTCATTCTTTTCGTTCCTCTCATTCCTTTCATTTCCTTCGTTCCTTAAAAGGATGGACCGATACATCATCGCGAAGTTCATCGGCACATACATCTACTCCATCCTGCTGATTATCTCGATATCCATTGTCTTCGACGTCAACGAGAACCTGGCGAAGTTTACGAACTACCATGCGCCACTCAGGGCCATCGTCTTCGACTACTACGCCAACTTCGTGCCCTACTTTGCCAATCTCTTCTCGCCGCTCTTCGTCTTCATTGCCGTCATCTTCTTTACCTCGAAGCTGGCAGGAAACTCAGAGATTATCGCCATGCTGGCCTGCGGCATGAGCTTCAAGCGACTGCTCAGGCCATACATCATCTCGGCAGCACTCATCGCCACGCTGAACTTCTTCCTCGGAGCATACATCATACCGCGAGGAACCGTCATCCGTCACGACTTCGAGTCGCTTTACAAAAACAACCAGAAGAACACGTCGGCGTCGAACATCCAGCTCATGGTGGACCGAGGCGTCGTGGCCTACATCTCGCAGTACGACGACATCCGCAAGACAGGCTACGGCTTCTCCCTCTACAAGTTTGAGAACAAGAAGCTGGTGAGCCAGATGAACGCCTCGGTCATCCAGTACGACACCATTGCCGAGGAGCGCTACCATTGGAAGGCCCGCAACTACAAGATCCGCACGCTGAAGGGTATGCGCGAGCAGATCATCGGCGGCACCGAGATAGACACGCTCATCTTGATGGAGCCCATGGACCTTATCTTCTCCAAGGGTCAGCAGGAGACGTTCACCTCCCCGGAACTCCTGCGCTACATCTCCAAACAGCAGGAACGCGGCTCGTCGAACGTCGTACAATACGAGGTGGAGTACCACAAGCGCATAGCATCGTCGTTCGCCTCCTTCATCCTGACCATCATCGGCGTCTCGCTGTCGTCGCGAAAGCGAAAGGGCGGCATGGGACTCTACCTCGGCATCGGCCTCGCCCTGTCGTTTACCTACATCCTCCTTCAGACCGTTAGCGCCACCTTTGCCATCAATGCCGGCACGCCACCCATGCTCGCCGCTTGGATCCCCAACCTCCTCTACGCCGTCATTGCCTACTTCTGCTACAAACAAGCACCGAATTAAAGGTAAAAAAGTAAAAAGGTAAAAAGGTAAAAAAGTAAAAAGGTAAAAAGGTAAAAAAGTGAATATCATCAGATATCCGAAGAAGGAAGAATGGGGCAAGATCGTGGAGCGACCGCACCTCGATGTGTC
>JAEEVT010000009.1 GCA_016291005.1 Prevotella sp.
ATACTTTTGAATTATTTTTTGGTATACTTTTACGTTATCATTTACAGTCAGCGGGCATGAATGCGCTTTCGCGCACCATGTTGCCGAGATGGCTGTCCGGATTGCCTGCCAGGCTCACGAAGTCGATGCCGGCAAACTTCTCCTGATAGTACTGGGCGGCACGCTGGTAGCTGTCTGTTCCGAAACTCTGCTGCTCGTCCTCGGCATAGTCGTACATGCCGTATTCCACAGGCTCCAGAGCCTCACCGCGGTAGGCTGCCGGCATGTCATAGATGGTCAGGTTGGGAGCCAGCGTCACACCGTCGCCGATAGCGTGGTGGATGTCCACCAGCAGCCAGTTCTCCTTCCCTGCCTCAATGAGCTCGACCCTGAACAGCGGCTCTCCGCTGAGCAGGTCAAAGGGACGCACAAACCGGTTCTCAATATATTGGGCTGCTTCATCGTCCGTCATGTGATGGACGGGGATGGGAATCCGCATCTCGTCGTCGGCATACTGACGAGGATCACCATCGACTATCACGAAACGGGTTCGCAGTTCCTTGCGCTGCCTGACAATCTCCTCAAAGGCGGCTTTCAGGCGATTCAGGTCCACCGACTTGGGAAGGTGGGTTCGTGACGGGAGGTTATACTGGGTGACGGAGGGATCCTTCATCCACTCCATGAAGATGCCTAACTGGGATTGAAGCAAAGGATATGTTTCCATAAATGGGGTATTGACTTTCTGCAAAGGTACAAAATTATTATTAAACCAGTGAGAAAAGTACGGTAAAAATTTGTGGTGACGTGATTTTTCGCTATTTTTGCATCAAAAATGGATTCAACTTGTTTGACTATACAATGGCTTGGAAACTGAAATATCGCTGCAAAGCCTGTGGCTACGAGGCTGAGGTGTATGAAGGTCGCGGCCTCTTTCGCCAGGAGATTACGGCGATGTCGTGCCCTGACTGCAAGACCATCCAGAACATCGTAGTGGGTGGCATCATTGCCGATGTTGCACCTTCTTACAGAAGTGAGGTGGGGCGGCTGTGTCTGCAATGCGGCAGCGACAACATCAGGCTATGGAATAAGAGAACCTGCCCAAAGTGTCAAGGTGAGATGGAGGAGACTGGCGAGAAAGAGTTCTGGACATGACTAACATGCTGCAAAGTTACGAATTATTTTCCATATTACCAAATATTTCCGCACTTTTTTTAAAGAAAAAGTTTACGCAATAAGTACACAAAAAGATTGCAACGCCACACTTCGATCTTTAGTCGAAGAATCGTCCCTTTTGTGTACTTTTTCATCAGAAGTTGCGGTGATTTATTGCAATTATTGCCGTGATTTCCGTAGGAAGTTGCCGTGATTTCTTGTACTTTTCTTGGTGATTTCTGATGGTCATTGCGGTCATTTTGGTCATTTGGTCATTTGGTCAAAATCGAAAACACATTGTCAAATTGGCAACAGTATATATAAATTATAATTTATATATACTGTTTAAGAATGACCGCATGTTCGAAATTGATTTTGACCAAAATGACCTTGACCACTTTGACCACTTTGACCGCATTTATGTGGGCTGAAATTTAAGCTGACATCGAGAACCATTGTCCAGCTGAAGCATCACAAAAAAAGACCGATAAGGACTATTTTTTTTCTGCATTTTTGCGTAAAAATTGAGAAAAATTTTGTACCTTTGCAAACAAAAGAAGTCCCAATGTCTGAACACTCCCTGAAACGACAACTGAAGGTGTTGACCGTCCCGGTATTCATTGAAATGGCGCTGGTGATGCTGCTCGGTGCCGTCGATACGGTGATGCTGAGCCGCTATAGCGACAACAGCGTAGCAGCCGTCGGACTGGACAACCAGCTGATGTCGCTCGTGTTCCTCGTCTATCAGTTCTTCTCGATGGGTGCAGCCATTCTTTGTGCGCAATACATCGGTGCGGGTCTGCGGAAGCGGCTGGTACAGGTAGTCGGCATGGCCCTCGTCGTCAACCTCATGCTCAGCCTCGCCGTCAGCGCCTACCTGTTCCTCTATGCCGAACAACTGTTGCAGCTGATGGGACTGCGACAGGAACTGATGGCCGACGGACTCGTCTATCTCCGCATCACAGGCGCCCTGTCGTTCTTCCAGGCACTCTCGCTCACGTTCTCGGCCTCGCTGAGAAGTGCCGACAAGGTGGTTTATCCGATGGTTGTTACGGGTGTCGTCAACATATTGAACATCTTTGGCAACTATGCGCTCATCTTCGGCCACTGGGGCTGTCCACAGCTTGGCGTCGAGGGAGCTGCCATTGCTACTGCCGCCAGCCGCGCCATCGCCATGTTGCTGCTCGGAGCCATCCACTTCAAGAAGCATATTCCCAGTTTCCCCTTGCGCTACTTCCGTCCCATACCCTGGCACGAACTGCGCAACCTGCTCTACATCGGCATCCCCGCCATGAGCGAGAACATCTCGTACTGTCTCTCGCAGGTGGTCATCACATACTTCATCAACCAGATCAGCAACGAGGCCCTTGCCGCGCGTACCTACTGCCACAACATGATTATGTTCGTCTATCTGTTCTGCCTCAGCATTACGCAGGGTGGCGACATACTCGTGGGCCACTTGGTAGGCCAGCGCCGCCATCAGGCAGCCTACATCCTCGGCAACTACTTCTTCCGCTGGTCGATGATCATCACGCTCACTGGCTCGGCTTTGCTCGCACTCTGTGGCCGTAGCGTCCTCAGCATACTGACCGACAACCAAGACATCATCGCTATGAGCGTATGGGTGCTCGTCATCGACTGGTTTCTCGAGATTGGCCGCACGTCGAACATATTCGCCGGAAGTACCCTCCGTGCTACGGGCGACGTTATCTACCCCTTTGTCGTTGGCGTCATCTTCCAATGGACTATCGCCGTCGGTCTGAGCTACGTCATCGGCATCCCGCTCGGCTATGGACTTGTCGGCATGTGGGTGGGTTTCGCCCTCGACGAGAATATCCGCGGCGTCATCCTCCTACGTCGCTGGAGGTCAGGGAAATGGCGAAACAGGGGATTCGCGTAAAGGTAAAAAGGTAAAAAAGTAAAAAGGTAAAAATAAAAAAAGGACTGTTATGAGAAAATTGACTTTATTGATGATGATTTGTATGGGCTTGATGGTTCGGGCTCAGAGTACATGGACTTATGGCGACCATACCTACACGATGGAAGGGAACCTGACCGCTGAGAAGTATAACAACGCCGCGACGGGTGTGGTGACGTTCACCAACGTGCCTACTGATTATGTGGAGTTTGAGGCTCTCTACACCCAGTTCCTCGGAAAGACGCCTCACGGAACAGCCGCAATGATGCCGATGGCGATGGAGATTTACGGCCGTAACCGCGACGAGGGCCTGCGCTGTCTGAAACTCATCAACTGGCCTAACAACGTGAACTCCGTCGTGTCGCAGCTGAAGGAGAAATACGGCACCTCTGAGTATGCGCCTGCCAACGACGGCTATCACCAGCGCTATCTGCCTGCCGCCGTGCTGAAGGGTGCAAAGCCTGAGAACGCCTACACGCCAAGTCTGCCTTACACGGTGGAGATGAAGGCCAGCGTGAACAAACATCAGGACATGACGTTTGGAGGTACAGGTCGCGTGATGTACATCTATATCATGGGTGACGGATGGGATACACATCAGCGTAGTGTGGAAATCATCAAACAACCAGACAGCGAACTGCATCAGGTGTTCAATTGCCCCAGCCTCTATACCCAGTGCAAGCAAATCAAAGGCGAGTGGAAGGGCCTGAAATAATGAGTATTCACTAAACTAATTTAAAACTAGAGTGGCAAGGCGTCAGGAAGAATTTCTGAACAATTAATTTTATAATAATTAAAAAAGTGTTGATTTAATTTGTTCTTTGCGGGCTTATTCGTAACTTTGTAGGCTGGATTATGCGGCCTTCGGCCTAAATAATAAAGAATAATGAATAAATAATAAAGGACAAAGAACAAATAAATATAGGAGACAATGAAGAACAGGTTATTCTTGTTGGCGGCGTTGCTGCTGGGCGTGTTGAATGTGAAGGGACAGTCCTATAAGCAGTTGTGGGCACAGGTGGACGATGCCGAGGAACGTGACTTGCCGAAGACGGCGATGAAGTTCCTGGAGAAGATAGAGGACAAGGCTCGTAAGGAGAAGGCTTACGGCCAGTTGCTGAAATCGACGCTCTACTATGCCCGTTTGCAGGCTGAGGTAGCTCCCGACTCGCTGGCACCTGCCGTGTCGCGGATAGAGCGCGAGTACGACGAGACGAAGGACGTAGCGCTGAAGGCGGTCTATGCGACGGTACTCTCGAAGATTGTCTCCTCGAATAGTGGCCGCGTCACGGTGAAGGGTACGAGTTCCGACTACCGTAAGGTAGCCCTGGCCAATCCTGACGTGCTGGCAAAGACGTCGGCGGGATTGTACGAGCCTTTCGTCATCAAGGGCGACGACAGCGGGAAGTATTTTGGCGGCGACTTGCTGAGCGTCATCGGCTCTGAGTTGAGCGAGTGGGGCGTGTTGCACAAGTACTACTCGCAGGTGGGCAACCGAAGGGCGGCCTGTCTGACGGCGGCGAAGTATGTCTATTCCATCCACGACCTGGACTCTCTCATCGAGACCTACGGCGACCTGCCTGAGGCCTGCGAACTGGCCATCCGCCGTTGTGGCATGATGTACGGTCGCGACTACGATACGGGCCAGCGCTTGGACTATCTGCGACAGGCATTGCAGCGATGGGGCTCGTGGCCTGGTGCCAACAAGTTGCGCAACGATGAGCAAGACCTGACACACTCGGAGTTCTCTGCCCGCATGCCGCAGAGCGTGGTGATGCCTAACGAGAAGCAGCAGGTGAAGCTGTCGCGCATCCGTAACGTCCAGGAACTGACGTTGCGTATCTATAGCACGAAGCTGAATGGCAATACCGGCCTGAGCCCGAACCGTGAGGAGGACTACAAGAAGATGAAGGGTGACCTGAAGGAGCTGACCAGTCTGACAAGACACTATCCGTTGAGAAATGAAAGAAATGAAGGAAATGAAAGGAATGAAAGAAATGAGGCGGCATTTGCCGACTATGAATTCCACGACGACACGTTAGACATTGAGGGTTTGGCGCCGGGCGTCTATATGATGGAGTTCTCGTCGCCTCAGACGGAACCCTCGCGCCATTTGTATTTCGTGTCGGGAGTGCGCGTGATGACGCAGCCTATGCCTGACAGCCAGGTGCGCTTCGTGGTGGTCGATGCCCGTAGCGGCCAGCCTGTCGCTGGCGCCAAGCTCACCGTCATTTGGCAGCGTGGCTGGAACGAAGACGCCAAGACTGAGAAATACACCTGTAACGAACAGGGCGAATATCTGTTGCGATATAAGAACCGCATGCCCGACGAGGTGTTTGCCTATACCTCTTCTGACGCCGCCTGTCCGGAGTCTAACATCCGCGGCAGCTACTCCTACTACGAACACAACTACAATAACGTCCACGTGAACATCTATACCGACCGCAGCATCTATCGTCCCGGTCAGAAGGTGTATGCCAACGTCATTGTGTGGAAAGAAAAGTCCGTTCTCGAAAACGAGGCTGTTAGTGACAGGAACATGACGCTGGAGCTGCGCGACGCCAACTACAAGGTGGTGGACCGTCAGGCCTGCGTTACCGACAACTATGGACGCGGTGCGGTAGAGTTCATACTGCCTACGGGGAAGCTTAATGGTAATTTTACTATTACTACCGAGAGGTCTACTGCGAACATCAGGGTCGAGGAATACAAGCGCCCGACGTTCCAGGTAGAGTTCCCAGAATACAAGGAGACCTACCAGGCCGGCGATACGGTACACGCTCAGGGTAAGGCTATGAGCTATGCCGGTGTTCCCGTACAGGGAGCCAAGGTGAAATATAAGGTGAAGCGTCGTGTGGCCTATTGGTGGCTGTCGTACTCGTGGTACTGGCAGAGCGGTTACTATGGTCACGGATTTGACGAGACCGTTGTACATGAGGGTAGGGCAGTGACCGCCGACGACGGAACGTTTACGGTGGACATGCCGTTGACGATGCCCGACGATGCCAGCTCTTCGCGAATGTACTATCATTTCGTCGTTGAGGCTGACGTTACCGACCAGGCTGGCGAGACCCACAACGGCAGTATGTCGTTGCCCTTAGGTACCAAGCCTACTGCGCTGACCTGTGACCTGCCGCAAAAGGTGCGTCGCGACCAGTTGCCCGAGGTGACTTTCACCCGTCGCAATGCTGCCGGTCAGGAGATTGCCGGTACCGTCCGCTACCGTATTCAGAAGTTAGACGAAAAGGGAGAGCCTTCTGGCAACGCTCCCGCTTGGAAAGAGTGCCCAGCCAATTCCCGCTTCTCACTTCTTAATGCTCAATTAACAAGTGGTTCTCATCGCTTAGAGGCCGTCTGCGAGGCCGATACCATCGATATGAAGTTTGTGGTCTTCTCGTTAGACGACCAGAAACCTGCCACCGAGACCCACGACTGGTTCTTCGTCTCGCATGACCAGTTCCCGTCTGACGGCACGCCCGTTACCGTACAGGTAGGCTCCAGCGATCCTGATCTACACATCGTCTATGGCATCTATGCCGGCGAAAAGGTGATAGAGAGCGGCGTGGTGAAGAAGAACCGTGCTTTGCTGAATCGTAAGTTCACGTATCAAGAGGCGTACGACAACGGTCTGCTCCTAAGCTTTGCCTGGGTAAAGGACGGCAAGTGCTACCAGCACCAGCAGCAGATTAAGCGACCTTTGCCCGACAAGCAATTGCGTCTGGCATGGACGACGTTCCGCGACCGTCTGACACCTGGTCAGCAGGAGGAGTGGAGCCTGAAGGTCCTGACTCCTGATGGCAAGCCTGCCGATGCCAGCCTCATGGCCGTACTCTACGACAAGAGCCTCGACCAGCTGCGTTCGCATGATTGGTCGTTAGCCCCGTCGATATACGTTTCCCTGCCGTCCACCAGTTGGCTGTTCCGCACTTGGGGCTCAGTGGATTGGAGCTGTTCACAGGCATACAAGTCGCCGTTGGAAGTTCCAGAACTGAAGTTCTCGTCGTTCGACGAAGATATCTTCCCCACCTATTATTATAGTTATAGCCGGAGTCGTCGCTCCTCAAAAGGCAGATACAGGGCGTTGGCAGATGATGCCGTCGTGCTGGAGAGTCGTCCCATGATGGCCAACGAGGCAGCGATGGCAGCCCCGATGATGAAGCAGGCTGAACAAGCAGCCGATGTCAAGGCCGTGAATGCCGCCGCCAAGCCTGAGGAGCCGAAACAGGAAGTACAGTTGCGCGAGAACCTGAACGAGACCGCCTTCTGCTATCCGTCGTTAGCTACCGACAAGGACGGTTCGGTCGTACTGAAGTTCACGTTGCCCGAGTGTCTCACCACGTGGCGCTTCATGGGCGTTGCCAATACGCCACAGATGTTCTACGGCAGCATCGAGGGCGAGACGGTTGCCAAAAAGGACGTGATGGTTCAGCCCAACATGCCGCGCTTCGTCCGTATGGGTGATGCAGCCCAGCTGAGTGCCCGCGTCATCAATACCAGCGACCATGCTGTCTGCGGTCATGCCCTGATAGAACTCTCCGATCCCGATAGCGAGAAGGTGCTGTTGGAGGAGAAGGTGCCCTTTGGACTGGAGCCTGAGAAGACGACCAGCGTCACCTTCAACCTCTCACCCGAATTCCTCTCGTCGCTCAACACGAACCTCTTGATATGCAAGGTCATCGTTTCTGGCGAAGGCTTCTCTGACGGCGAGCGTCACTATCTGCCCGTTCTGCCCGACCGCGAATACGTTACCAAGACCGTTCCCTATACCCAGCACGAGCCGGGCGTAAAGACCATCGACATCGCGGCACTCTTCCCACAGGGTACTACCCAGCAGAAGCTTACCGTAGAATATACCAACAATCCCGCGTGGCTCATGGTGCAGTCGCTGCCCGTCGTTGGACAGCCTTGGGAACATAGTGCTATCGACCAGGCCGCATCTTACTATAGTAATGCGCTGGCCAAGGCGTTGATGGCCCAGAGTCCGCAGGTGAAGGATGTCTTTGAACAATGGCGCCGCGAAATGCAGAATGCAGATGCTACGGCAGATGCCTCGTCTCTCAATTCTCAATTAGAGAAGAACCAGGAATTGAAAGACGTCTTGTTGGCTGAGACACCTTGGGTGAATGTCGCAGACCGCGAGACGGAACAACGCAAGAGACTGGCCGACTTCTTCGACGAGAACGGTATTAACAACCGCATAGGGACGGCTCTCACGAAGTTGGATAAACTCCAGAACCGCGACGGTTCCTTCTCGTGGTACGAAGGTATGGAGGGCAGTACGTACATTACCGTAGCCGTAGCCGAGATGCTGGCACGCCTGCAGTTGATGGCTGGCGAGCAGGAGAGCACCAAGAAGTTGCAGTCCAAGGCCATCGGCTATTTAGGCAACGAGATGGTAGAACTGGTGAAAAGAATCAAGAAGTCTGAAAAGAAGAGCGGCCAGCCCTACTTCCCGTCGTTTACCGCCCTGCGCTGGCTCTACATTTGTGCTTTGGACGGTAGGGAACTCCCCTCGGACGTGAAGAAGGCCAACGAGTATCTGATGAAGTTGCTGAAGAAGGACATCAAGCGTCAGACCATCTACGAAAAAGCTCTGACTGCCGTTATCTTGGCTAAGCGCGGCGAGAGGAAGCTGGCTGCCGACTACGTGCAGAGCCTGAAGGAATATACCGTCTTTACCGAGGAGATGGGACGCTACTATGATACCCAGCGTGCCGCCTACTCGTGGTACGACTACAAGATACCTACTGAGGTGGCTGCCGTAGAGGCTATCCAGACCATTACTCCCGACGACCAGCAGACTGTTGACGAGATGCGCCGCTGGCTCCTTCAGGAGAAGCGCACCCAAGCCTGGGGAACGCCTATCAATAGCGTTAACGCCATCTATGCCTTCCTCAACGGCAACAGTCCGCTGACCACCGACTATACGCCTACTGTCCTGGCCATCGACGGAACGCCGATCGAGACGCCCAAGGCAACAGCAGGCATCGGTTATGTGAAGACAGCCATCCAGCAGCCGCAGGGCAAGACCTTCACAGCTACCAAGACCAGTGAGGGTACATCGTGGGGCGCCGTCTATGCGCAGTTCCTCCAGAAGACCAGTGACATCGAACAGAGCGGCAGCGGTATTACTGTCAAGCGCGAGTTATTGGTAACAGGTAAATCTGGTAATTCACCTTACACAGTTCTTTCCAGTTCGTCCGATCTGAAAGTAGGCGACCGCATCAAGGTGCGCATCACCATCGAGACCACTCGCGACATCGACTTCGTACAAGTGGTTGACCGTCGTGCCGCATGCATGGAGCCCGTTCGTCAACTCTCGGGCTATCATAACGGGGCATACGTTTCGCCGAAGGACTTCGCCACCTATTATTATTATGGTGGGTTGGCCAAAGGTAAGTACACGATGGAGACGGAATACTTTGTGGATCGCGCCGGACAGTATGAGACGGGTACATGTACCGTTCAATGTGCTTACGCGCCGGAATACCGCGCTACGGCACCATCGATGATGCTGAAGATTAAAGATTAAAGCTAAAATATTAAATATTAATAAGGAATAAGGGAGTATATGAATTTAGCATATTGGAAATTCTGTCGCAGGGCATTGTTATTGATTGCATGTAATTTAATAATTTGTCCTATTGGTGCTCAGAAACTCGAAACTGGCAAAACGACGATTGATATAGGCCGGACGGGTTGGAAGAAACCCGTTACCGCCGTCTTCGAGTTCCGCAGCAAGGGCCGCCATAAGCTTAGGATAGAGAAAGTGGTGCCCGACTGCTATTGTACCGTTGTGGACTATCCTCAGGGTGAAGTGGGCGAGAGGTTCGAAATACGCATGACCTACGATGCCAAGATGTTGGGCCACTTCAACAAGCAGGCGGCGGTCTATACCAACGCCTCAAAGAAACCCGTCTACATCACGATGAAGGGTCAGGTGTTAGAACATTACGTCGACCTGACAGGCTCGTATCCAGTCGTCATGGGCGATTTGAGACTTAACATGGACTATCTGGAGTTCGACGACATCAACCGCGGCGACCAGCGTGTTCAGCAGTTGCGCATCTATAACAATAGTACGCAGACATGTCAGCCGAGGCTCATGCACCTGCCGCCGTATCTATCGGCACAGGTCGTACCCGAGGTAATGGCTCCCGGCGATGAGGGTGTCATTACGGTAACGCTGAACTCTACCAAGATTCACAACTACGGCCTGACGCAGACGTCAGTCTATCTGGGCGAGAGACTTGGCGACAAGGTCAGCTCAGACCACGAGATTGGCGTTTCTACGGTCTTGTTGCCTTCTTTCCCAGACGGCACCGATGTTGCATCTGCACCCCAGTTGCAGCTGTCGGCAGACTCGGTAAATATCGTCTTTGAGGGTAAGTCCAAGAAGACGGAAGTCATCGACCTGGTGAATACGGGAAAGTCGGAACTGAAGATTTCTTCGTTGCAGATGTTCACCCGCGGCTTGCGTATCTCGTTAGGCAAGAGTCGCTTGCAACCTGGCGAATCTACCAAGCTGAAGATTACCGCTATCCGCGAGGATTTGCAGAAGGTACGCACCCGTCCGCGCATCCTCATGATTACCAACGACCCACGCCGTCCTAAGATTACAATTACCGTCAATAATAAATGAAAGAAACCTTTCATTCCTTTATTATAGAATAATAGATTATGGAACATCCCGAGAATAGTTCTGAATATGCAGGTTTGCAGGTCAATAGTGGCGTAGAACAGCCAGCTATCATCAACCCATATCTGAAGCGTAACCGCTTCCGCCGTCGTGAACTCTCTGCTGCCGACATGGTGGAGGGCATCGTCAAGGGCGATGTGACTATCCTTTCCCAAGCTGTAACGTTGGTTGAGAGCGTCAACCCTGACCATCAGGCCAAGGCGCAGGAGGTTATCAACAAGTGTTTGCCTTATAGTGGTAACAGCATCCGCGTGGGCATCAGCGGTGTGCCTGGAGCGGGCAAGTCGACGAGCATCGACGAGTTTGGCATCCACGTGCTGAATGAGAAGGGTGGACGTCTGGCCGTCTTGGCCATTGATCCCAGCTCGGAACGTTCGAAGGGTTCCATCTTAGGCGACAAGACGCGCATGGAGAAGCTCTCCACTCATCCAGACTCCTTCATCCGTCCCAGTCCGACGGCAGGTTCCTTAGGTGGCGTAGCCCGCAAGACGCGAGAGACCATCATCCTTTGCGAGGCGGCAGGTTTCGACAAGATCTTCGTCGAGACCGTCGGAGTAGGGCAGAGTGAGACGGCTTGCCACTCAATGGTCGACTTCTTCCTGCTCATCCAGCTGGCAGGTACAGGTGACGACCTTCAGGGTATCAAGCGTGGTATTATGGAAATCTGCGATGGCATCGTCATCAACAAGTGCGACGGCGACAACGTCGATAAGTGCCACATGGCCGCCACCAACTTCCGCAACGCTCTCCACTTCTTCCCCCAGTCGGAAAGCGGTTGGATGCCGAAGGTGCTCTGCTATAGCGGATTCTATGGCTATGGCATCAAGGAGGTGTGGGACATGATCTACGAATACGTTGATTTCGTGAAGGCTAACGGATACTTCGACTATCGCCGCAACGAGCAATCCAAGTACTGGATGTACGAGACCATCAACGAACAGCTACGCCTGAACTTCTATAACAACACGCTGATTAAGCAGCAGCTTCAACTTGCCGAGCGTACCGTTTTGGCTGGCGAACAGACTTCCTTCACTGCCGCCCAAAACCTCCTCGACACCTATTTTAAATTAATAAAATAGTCAGATAGTTAATTTGTACATTTAATCGTCAAATTGTAAATTGAAGATAGAAATTGACAGCGGTAGCGGCTTTTGTTTTGGCGTGACGACAGCCATCCAGAAAGCTGAGGAGGAACTGGCAAAGGGCAATACGCTCTATTGCCTGGGCGATATTGTTCATAATGGTATGGAGTGTGAACGTCTGCGCAACATGGGGTTGATTACCATCGACCACGAAGAGATGGCTCGTCTTCACGACGTGACGGTGCTGTTACGCGCTCATGGCGAACCCCCAGAGACGTACGAACTGGCTCGTCGTAACCATATTGAGATTATCGACGCCACCTGCCCTGTGGTGCTACAGCTTCAGAAGCGCATCAAGAAACAATATGAGACAGGTGCTGGGCAGATTGTTATCTTTGGCAAGAAGGGTCACGCTGAGGTGTTGGGACTGGTTGGGCAGACACATTCGGACGCTATCGTTATCGAGAGTTTCGAGGAAGTGAAGAAACTGGACTTCTCCCGCGACATCTATCTCTATTCGCAGACGACGAAATCGCTGGACGAATTCCATCGTATTATTGAGTATATCCAACAGCACATATCCTCATCGGCAACCTTCAAGAGTTTCGACACCATCTGTCGTTCGGTGGCCAACCGCATGCCCAACATCTCGCAGTTTGCCGCCCGTCACGACCTCATCCTCTTCGTCTGCGGAAGGAAGAGTTCTAATGGCAGAGTGCTGTTCAACGAGTGTCGGCGGGTTAATGCAAACACACACCTTATTGAGGGACCAGAAGAAATTGATGCCGCCTGGTTGGACGGCATCAATACGGTGGGTATCTGTGGTGCTACCAGTACGCCGAAATGGCTCATGGAGCAATGCCAGGAAAAGATTCGCCAGATACGTTAAATGTGTTGTTGGAACTTTCTTAAACACGTTGTTGGAACTGCTCTATGAGCCATTGCTTTTGCTCGGCAATGGTCATGTGGCTGTTGTCCAACAGAATGGCGTCGTCGGCCTGACGCAAGGGTGACACTTCGCGGTGAGAGTCGATATAGTCGCGCTCCTGTACGTTCTTCAGGATGTCGGCGTAGTCGGCCTCCATACCTTTAGCCTTCAGCTCGTCGTAGCGACGCTGGGCACGCACCTCGGCAGAGGCGGTAACATATACTTTCAGTTCAGCGTTCGGAAATACTACCGTACCGATGTCGCGACCGTCCATGACGACGCCACCCTCGGCACCCATGCGCTGCTGCTGGGCCACTAAGGCAGAGCGTACAAAACCTAATGCTGCTATGGGGCTGACGTGGTTCGACACTTCTAAGGTGCGGATCTCGCGTTCTACATCTTCGCCGTTCAGGAAGGTGACGGTCTTGCCGTCCACCAGACGCTGCTCAATGCGGATATCGTCCATCTGCGCCTGCAACTCTTCGGTCTTGATGCTGCCGTCGGCATTAAACAGCCCGTGGCGCAGGGCATAGAGTGTGACACTGCGGTACATGGCGCCCGTATCGACATATACATAGCCCACCTCTCGGGCCAGGTCTTTGGCCATCGTGCTCTTGCCGCACGAACTATGACCGTCAATAGCAATGGTAATCTTCTTCATAGTGAGTAACTGACATTAATTAATATGGATGATGCCGAGACGTGATATTTGGCATAGGCAGCCTGGAGCTTGAAGCGCTCCAAGTGCAGGCCTGCTCCGATGGAGAAACCTGCGCCGTGGTTGCTGTCGCCTTCGTCGTCGTTGATTTTCATTTCACTCGAACGGCGGAAGTTATAGCCGGCGGCGACATAGATGTTCTCACCCAACAAGAGGTCGGCGCCGATGTTCAGGTGCTTGATAAATCCCTGATCCCAGTTGTTCAGGCGTGTCAATGCTATTGACAGGCGCAGCGGCGAACCGATGAGCCGTTTGGTGACACCTAATTGGAGGTCTATCGGTATGCGCTCGAAGTCATCCTCGTAGGCTTTGACTTGTCCACCCAGGTTCTTGGCTACGGCCGACAACGACCAGCCTTTCTCTTCGTCAAAGTAGTTGGCGCCCAGGTCGAAGGCTACGGCTGCCGAGTTGTAGCTGGCCAGATGGGAGGAGATGAACCTTGCCGTGATGCCTCCGCTGAACTTGTCGCTCAACAGGTAGCTCAGGCTTCCGGCTATGGCAATGTCCCTGGCGGAGAAAGTGCCCGTCTGGATATTCTCCACGGTGGTTTCCTTCATCGTGCCATAGTCCATGTATTGTGCAGCCACGCCCCACGTAGCCCGTTCGTTGTAAGTCTTGACGAAGGATGCCGACGCCGTCTTGCAGCCCTCCATGTAGGTCATGTAGTTCAGGTTCAAGCTCTTGTCGGTGACATTGCTCAACAGCGAAGGGTTATGGAAGATGACTGTAGGATCGTCGTCGGTAAGGGTGATATTGTCGCCGCCTAATGCTGCCACATGGGCGCTGACGGGGAGACGCAGGAAACTGTAAACTTCCTGACTCTCCTGAGCATGGACCAACGTGACAAATAGGGCCGCTATGATGGTTATAACACCTTTTTTCATCTAATTATTCCTAAAATATCTGCAAAGATACGAATAATTCTCAATTCTCATAGCAACGCTACACATTTTTTGAGAAAAAGAATTCTCAATTCTCAATTATTTGTTACCTTTGCACAATTAATAACGTAACCTTCGGCATTTTATTGTTAGAACGATGGAACAAAAGAAGTCGCCACAGGTTGATATGGAACAGCGCCGCACCACGGGATTCCTCCTGGGGCTAGTCTTTGTGCTGGCTGTATTCTATGTGGCTTTGGAGTGGAATTCTACCATCGATGAAACGCCGATAGACCCGTTGGACCTTGACGAACTGGTGCACGAGAGCGAACTGGTGCCTATGTCAAATGAAGAGACGGTAGCCCAGCTCGTGGAGAAGCAGCCCGTCGAGAAAGCCGAACAGCTGAACATTGTCGATGACGAGGTAGAGCTGGAACAGTCTAACGAAGAGCTGACTGGCGAGGATGAGGGCGCTGACGACGAGACGCTGCTGAAGGAGTTGGATGAGGAACAGGACAAGCCTTTGGAGGCTATGGGCGTTGACCCCAATAATCCCTTGAACTTCCATATCGTCGAGGACCTGCCGCAGTTTCCTGGTGGCGCCGTGGAATTTATGAAGTGGCTCACAAAGCACTTGCACTATCCCAACAGCGCCCGCATAAAGAAAGTACAAGGAACGGTGAAGGCTGTGTTCTATATCGAGAAGACGGGTAAGGTGACGGGCATCAAGATTACACAGCCGCTCTCGCCGGAATGTGACCGCGAAGCCCTGCGTGTCCTTCAGCAGATGCCTGACTGGCAGCCTGGTATCCAGAATGACAAGCCCTGCCGCACAAAAGTCAGCATCCCCATCGTCTTTAAATTGTAAATCGTCCAATTGCATAATAAATTGTAAATTGAAAATTGTCAAATTGTAAATAGTAAATCGTCAAATTGTAAATAGTAAATCGTCAAATTTTAAATATCATGGTTTCTCCCAACGACATCCTGCAGCAGGTCAACAACTTTCTGGCCTCACTGCCTTACGACCGCCAGCCGGCATCGCTCTATGACCCAGTAAAATACGTGCTCTCATTGGGTGGCAAGCGTATCCGCCCCGTACTCATGCTGCTCAGTTACAACCTGTGGCGCGAACATCCCGAGGACATTCTCATGCCTGCCGTAGGACTGGAGACGTACCATAACTATACGCTCCTGCACGACGACCTCATGGACAATGCCGACATGCGGCGCGGCAACGAGACCGTCCACCGTCGCTGGAATGCCAACAAGGCCATTCTCTCGGGCGACTCCATGCTCGTGCTGGCCTACCAGCGCGTGGCCCAGGTGCCTGCCGAAAAGTTGCAACAGGTGCTTGACCTCTTTACCGTGACGGCACTCGAGATTGGCGAAGGTCAGGAGTACGACATGAGTTTCGAGACGCGTAACGACGTCACTGAGGACGAATACATCGAGATGATTCGCCTGAAGACCTCTGTTCTGCTGGCGTGTGCCACGAAGATGGGAGCCATCCTGGCTGGTGCACCTCAGGAGGATGCCGACCGCATCTACCGCATGGGCGAACAGTTAGGACTGGCCTTCCAGTTGCAGGATGACCTGCTCGACGTCTATGGCGACCCGAAAGTCTTTGGCAAGGCCATCGGCGGCGACATCACCAGCAATAAGAAGACCTACATGCTGATTAATGCTGCCCTGCGTGCCAACGACAGCCAGCGGGCTGAGCTGGAGCGATGGATTAATGCCAAAGAGTTTGACCGTCAGGAGAAGGTTGCTGCCGTCACCCGCATTTACGACGAGATAGGCATCCGTCAGCTTTGCGAAGAGAAAATCAACTATTATTTCGCCGAAGCAGGAAAACTACTCGGCCAGTTGGCTGTGGCTGACGACCGTAAACAATACCTCCGTCAGTACATGGACGAAATGCTGCACAGGAATAAATGAAAGGAATGATAATGAACTTTATTGATACGCATTGTCATTTGGACGGCGAGGAGTTTGCCGCCGACCGCGACGCCGTCGTGCAGCGGGCTCGTGAGGCTGGCTGCGAGAAAATCTTCCTGCCTGCCATTGACCTGAAGACGTGCCAGACGGTTCTTGACGTCTGTGCTCAATATCCCGGCTATTGCTACCCCATGCTCGGCCTCCATCCAGAAGAGGTCCGTGCCGACTGGCGTGAAGTCCTCTCCAGTATAAGACAAAAGCTCCCTCTCCCTATCTCCCACCTTAAGGTTCTCTCTTTGAGAGTGTGGCGTTGCAATGGAGTGTGGCACGCAATGGAGAGGGCAGGGGGTGAGGCTTCAATTATTGCCATCGGCGAAGTCGGACTCGACTTCTACTGGAGTCGTGAATTCGAGGCCGAGCAACTGCTGGCATTCGAGGAACAGGTGCGCTGGTCGGTAGAGACGCGCCTGCCGCTAATGATACATTGTCGCAAGGCTCAGAACGAGTTGGTTACTATATTAAAAAGGTACGCGCACGACCTCCCTGGCGGCGTCTTCCATTGCTTTACGGGTAACGAACAGGAGGCTTGCCAACTGCTTGAGTTCCCCCAGTTCGTGCTGGGTATTGGTGGTGTGCTGACTTTCAAGAAGAGCCATCTGCCTGAGACGCTGGCAGCAGTAGTTCCCCTCGACCGCATCGTTCTCGAGACTGACGCCCCCTACATGGCTCCCGTTCCCCAGCGTGGCCAGCGCAATGAGTCTGCTTTCATCCGCTACGTCATTACCCGTCTGGCTGAGGCCTACGGCGTCAGCGAAGAGGAAATCTGTCAGCAGACCACAGCCAATGTCGCCCGCGTTTTCAAGTGTTAGTCTTTGTAATGCTGATATTGCCCGCCTTCTCAAGTGGCAGTCTTAGTAATCTCCCCTCGGATGCTGCAACTCATGGAGTGGCGTATCTGCTCAGGGTCGCTATAGTGCGACTGTAGGAACATGAGTTTGGTAACGGCACTCTCGACGGTAGAGTCGTAGCCGCTCACCACGCCAGCTTCCTGCAGGTGGAATCCCGTGTCATATCGACCCATCTCGACACAGCCTTGCAGACATTGGCTGATGTTGACGATGACTTTGCCGTTGCGCGTACCTTCTTTCAGGGCGTTGATGAGCCATGGACTCTGTGGCGCGTTGCCGCTGCCGAAAGTGCGCATGACGATGGCCTTGAGGTTGGGCGTATGGATGATGTGGCGGATGAGGTCTTCGCGGATGCCAGGAAACAGCGAGAAGATGATGACGTTGTTGTCCAACCGGAAGTGGGGCGTCATGGGCTTGCTGAAGTCGGGCTTCAGGATGCGCTCGGGGTGATAGACGATGTTGACGCCAGCATCAGCCAGATGGGGATAGTTGAACGACTCGAAGGCATTGAACTCCTCGGCGCTCTGCTTCGTGGTACGATTGCCGCGCAGCAGGCGACTGTTGAAGTAGATGCCGACCTCCGGCACGCGGGCATGTCCCTCGTCGTCCTTGGCGGCAGCCAGCTCAATGGAGGTGATGAGGTTCTCCTTGCCGTCAGTACGCAACAGGCCGATGGGCAGCTGTGAACCAGTAAAGATGACGGGCTTGGTAAGGTTTTCGAGCATGTACGACAGCGCCGACGCCGTATAGGCCATCGTGTCGGTTCCGTGCAACACCACAAAACCATCGTACTCGTCGTAATGGTCGCTGATGACGTGGCTGAGGTCTGTCCATAGCCTTGGTGACATGTCGCTGGAGTCGATGGGCGGTGAGAACTGGTAAGTATCAATCTCAGTGTCGAACTCCTTCAGCTCAGGCACATTAAATAATAGGTGTTCGAAGTCGAAAGGCTCCAAGGCACCCGTCTGCGGATTGCGGTTCATGCCGATCGTTCCGCCAGTATAGATGAGCAGTACTTTACTTTGCATGCGGCAAAATTACGAAAAGTCGAGCACAAAACAAAGAAACTTGTTTCTTTTTTTTGTGTGACCAAGACTGGGAACAATCAGAAATTACCTAGAAAAGTTCCAGAAGTTGCCGTGATTTCCTCAGGAAAGTGCCGTGATTTCCTCAAGAAGTTGCCGTGATTTCTTGCGGAAATCACCTAGAAAAGTTGCCTTTTCCTAAGGAAAACTGGGTGTCCCAGCCCCATGGGACATGGTGCGCCTGTAGCCAACGGGAACTGCGATTTCCGACAAGGCTTTATGCTGTAATCACGGCAATTCCAAAACCAACCTAACAACCTACCATAGCGCCCCGGAATCCCGATGCACACTGGGTTTGAACATGGTAGGTTATCCTTCCGAAACCTACCATCAAACCTACCATTTTTGTTTTTCAACCTACCATCATTATAGTCTCCTTGTAAATTGAAACCAACCCAGATCCTACGTCCGATTTTTGTCCATTGTTTATCCGATGTTAGGTTCGATGGTAGGTAGGATGGTAGGTCTCCGACAACTGACCTACCATGCTTCAGCCCCTGTAAATAAAGGGCTCCCGAAGGATCATGGTAGGTTGTTAGGTTACTTTCAGGATTTGTAAGTACAAGGGGTCGAGGTCATCTATTATTTATCACATTTTGCGGGCTTCTGTTGAGGAATGCACGAACGTTGGCGGTGGCTATCTGGATCAGACGGCTGCGTGCCTCGGTGGATGCCCAGGCGATGTGTGGAGTGATAAAGGCATTGGGCTGTGAGAGCAGGGGATTGTCACTGCTGGGTGGCTCTGTGGTGAGCACATCGGCACAGAATGCACATAGCCGTCCTTCCTGTAAGGCGCAGGCTACGGCCTGGTCATCGATCAATGGCCCTCGGCCTGTGTTGATGAGGATGACAGTCGGCTTCATCTGACGTAGCGTATCGGTATTGATGAGGTGGTGCGTCTTGTCGGTCAGCGGACAGTGAAGTGACAGTACGTCTGACGCAGCCAGCAGTTCCTGTAGTTCTGCCTTTTCGATGCCTGCGGGTAGTTGGTCCTGACTCTTGCTGGTCATGGCCTTCACCTTCATGCCAAAGGCAAGGGCAATCTCAGCCACGCGACGACCGATATTGCCAAGTCCGACGATGCCAAAGGTCTTACCTGCCAGTTCCATGAGTGGGAAGTCCCAATAGCAGAAGTCTGGATTGTCCGACCATCGTCCATTGCGATTCTGTATGGCATAGTGTTCCGTACGGTCTGTAACAGTAAGCAGATGAGCAAACACCATCTGCGCCACACTCTCTGTACTGTAGGCTGGTACGTTGGTCACGATGATGCCGCGTTCGTTGGCAGCCTCGATGTCAACCACGTTATAGCCCGTAGCCAGCACGCCTATATATTTAAGGTGGGGCAGCTGGGCTATCTTTTCTCTGTCGAGTACCACCTTGTTGGTCAGCACGATATCTGCATCCGCAGCCCTATGTACTGTCTCACTCGGACTTGTGCGGTCGTACACGGTCACTTGACCCACTTCTTCCAGCTCCTTCCACGAAAGGTCGCCAGGATTAGCTGTATAGCCGTCAAGAATAACAATTCTCATATGTCATACTATCATTTGGGTTGCAACTCGTCCGTCTTTACATGGGCAGACTCGTCGTTCCAGTTCTGGAACTGGCAGGCAAGACCTACGCGTGCGGACAGCGCTCGAACGGTCCGTCATCTTTCACCTCTACACGTCCGAAAGCCTGCCACCCCATCAGGTGTTGCGGAAATTCGAACGAGCGGTTCTTAACCAATTCACCATACAGTCCGCCGTCAGCGGCATAGTTGATGTCCTCGAAAAAGATGCCGTACATCGTCGGCTGGATGGGCGCACCCAGTTTCTTGGTGTTCACGTCCATCGTCATCTGTGCGCTACCCGTCAGTGCTGTCAGCATCACACAGATGTTAAAGAAGATTCGTTTCATAATTATTTCTGAGCCTTGAGGGCAGCCAGCGAGTCTTTCAGAGAAGCAATCTTCTCCTCGGCATCGCTCTGCTTCTTACGTTCCATAGCGACAACGGCCTCAGGAGCGTTCTGTACGAAGCGTTCGTTGGAGAGCTTCTTCATTACGCCCTGCAGGAATCCTTCCAAGTGTTTCAGCTGGGCCTCCTGCTTCTCTATCTCGGCATCGATGTCGATGAGGTTGCCAAGGGGTACGGCAAACTCGTCGGTGCCTACCATGAAGACAGATGCTGTGGCGTCTTTCTCCGTCACTACGCTGATGGCGCTGAGGTTGGCCATCTTCTCGATGGCGGCATTGTAGGCCTCGTAATGGTTGGCGTTAAGCATCTGCAGCTCTAATTGTTCCTTGGCTGCAATGTTCTTCTGTGAACGGACCATGCGCACGCCAGAGACAATCTGCTTCACTTGTTCAAAATCGGCGATGAGGGTCTTGTCCTCGGCGGGTAAAGCACCGAGTGTGAGACTTTCGCGCATGATGCTCTCGCCGGGCTTGCGGTCGTAGAGAGCCTGCCACAGTTCCTCGGTGATGAACGGCATGAAGGGGTGCAGCATCTTCAGCAGTATGTCGAAGAAGCGGAGTGTCTGGTCGTAGGTCTCGCGGTCGATGGGCTGAGGCTGACCATTGACGTAGGCGGGCTTCACCATTTCCAGATACCAGCTGGAGAACTCGTCCCAGAAGAGTTTGTAGACGGCCATGAGGGCCTCTGAGATGCGGTACTTAGAGAAGAGGTCGTCCAGCTCGGCGTTGACTTCCTTCAGCTTGGCGTCGAACCAGGCGACGGCCAGTTTGTTTGTGGCGATGGCATCGCAACTTACTGTATCGTCGGTAACCTGCCAGCTCTTGACAAGGCGGAAGGCGTTCCATATCTTGTTGTTGAAGTTGCGGCCTTGTTCGCAAAGTGCTTCGTCGAAGAGGATGTCGTTGCCAGCTGGTGCGGATAGCATCATACCCATGCGGACACCGTCGGCACCAAACTTCTCGATGAGTTCGATGGGGTCGGGGCTGTTGCCAAGACTCTTCGACATCTTGCGGCCCAGTTTGTCGCGAACGATACCGGTGAAGTAAACGTGTCTGAAAGGCATCTTGCCTACGTACTCGTAGCCAGCCATAATCATGCGCGCCACCCAGAAGAAGATGATGTCTGGGCCTGTCACCAAGTCGGCGGTGGGGTAGTAGTACTTCAGTTCTTCGTTGTCGGGGTTGTTGATGCCGTCGAAAAGGCTGATGGGCCAGAGCCATGAGCTGAACCAGGTATCGAGGGCGTCCTCGTCCTGACGGAGATCGGCATCGGTCACCTTCGGGTCTTTCTGCTGAGCCAGCAGAAGAGCCTTTTCACGGGTCTCGGCAACTACGAAGTCGCCAGCCTCATTGTAGTAGTAGGCCGGTATGCGGTGGCCCCACCAGAGCTGACGGGAGATGCACCAGTCTTGGATGTTCTCGAGCCAGTTCTTATAAGTGTTCTTGTATTTTGCGGGAACAAAGAGGATGTCGTCACTCATGACAGGCGGCAGGGCTATGTCGGCAAAGTGCTTCATCGACAAGAACCACTGCATGGAGAGACGCGGTTCGATAGCGGTGTCAGGGTTACGCTCAGAATAACCCACCTTATTGGTATAGTCCTCAATGCGTTCCATGAGTCCGGCTGCCTCCAGGTCTTTGGCAATCTGACGGCGGCAATCCATGCGGTCCATGCCGACATAGATGGGCGACTGGTCGGAGATAGTACCGTCGGCATTGAAGATGTCGATGGTTTCCAGATTGTGTGTCTTACCCAGCATGTAGTCGTTGGTGTCGTGGGCTGGGGTCACCTTCAAACAACCCGTACCGAACTCGATGTCGACGTAGCGGTCTTCGATTACGGGGATGACGCGGTTCACCAAAGGAACGATGACTTTACGACCCTTGAGCCACTGGTTCTTCGGGTCCTTGGGGTTGATACACATAGCGGTATCACCCATGATGGTCTCAGGACGAGTGGTGGCGACGACGGCGTAGTATCCGCGCTCGTCCTTATGGATAACGTTGCCTTCTTCCCCGTTGGTTGCGATGCCATCGCAACAAATAGAACCGTCGGGGTTAGCTACATAATATTTGAGGTGGAACAGGTGGCTCTTCTCCTCACGGTAGATAACCTCCTCGGTGGAGAGAGCGGTGAGGGCCTTGGGATCCCAGTTCACCATGCGCAGGCCGCGATAGATGAGTCCCTTGTTGTAGAGGTCGACAAAAACCTTGATGACACTTGCTGAACGCTTCTCGTCCATCGTGAAGGCCGTGCGGTCCCAGTCGCAGCTGGCACCTAAGCGGCGCAACTGCTTGAGGATGATGCCACCGTGCTCGTGGGTCCAGTCCCAGGCATGTTCCAGGAACTGTTCACGAGTCAGGTCGTGCTTCTTGATGCCCTGCTCGGCCAGCTTCTTCACCACCTTTGCCTCAGTAGCAATGGAGGCGTGGTCTGTTCCAGGCACCCAAAGGGCGTTCTTACCCTCCATGCGGGCACGGCGCACCAGAATGTCCTGAATGGTGTTGTTCAGCATGTGGCCCATGTGGAGCACACCCGTCACGTTGGGCGGCGGAATCACGATGGTGTAGGGCTCGCGACCATCGGGTTTACTGGAAAAAAGTTTGTTGTCTAACCAATATTGGTACCATTTCGACTCGACCTCTTTTGGGTCGTATTTGCTTGCTAATTCCATAGTCTTTCTATACCTTATTTATAATAATGGCTGCAAAGGTACAAAAAAAATCTTAATTCATGATTCATTATTCATATTTTTTTTCTACCTTTGCATGTGACTATGGAAAGAAAACATACGAGAGAAGAGAAAATGGAGGCCTTTGGACGGCTGCTGGACGTGATGGATCGCCTTCGCGAAGAGTGTCCGTGGGACCGCAAACAGACTAACGACTCGCTGCGCCAGAACACCATTGAAGAGACTTACGAGCTGAGTGATGCCATCATCCGCGACGACAATCGGGAAATCTGCAAGGAGTTAGGCGACGTTCTGTTACACATTGTCTTCTACAGCCGCATAGGTGAAGAGAAACAAGAATTCGATATAGCCGATGTCTGCAACAAACTGTGTGACAAGATGATATTCCGCCATCCGCACGTTTATGGCGAGGCCGTTGCCAAGAGTGCTGAAGAGGTGCTGGACAACTGGGAGCAGATTAAGCAACGCGAGAAGGACGGCAACAAGACCGTGCTGAGTGGTGTGCCTGCTGCACTACCATCGCTTATCAAGGCGTATCGTATACAGGACAAGGCCCGCCATGTGGGATTCGACTGGGAAGACCGCCAAGATGTCTGGGCTAAGGTGCGAGAAGAATTAGGCGAGCTGGAGGCCGAGTTAAATAAGGAAGACCAGGAACACTCGGAACAGGAGTTGGGCGACTTCCTCTTTTCCGTCATCAATGCCGCCCGGTTGTATAAACTAAACCCGGACAATGCGTTGGAGATGACGAACCAGAAGTTCATCCGCCGCTTCAACTATATTGAGCAACACAGTCTCAAGGCAGGCAAGCCTTTGACGGAGATGACGTTAGAGGAAATGGATGCCCTGTGGAACGAGGCGAAGAGAATTGAAATTGAGAATTGAAAAATGATAAACAAAAAACTAAAATATCGTAAGCTATGAAGAAGTTTGGAATTATCGCTATTGTGGCCTGTGCAGTACTGATGATGGGCAGTTGCGGAAACAAGTCGGACAAAGTGCCGTTTGACAATGGCGACTCTGCCGCTGTTGCTAATGCTGACCCCACCATCTATGGTATCTGTGGTGAGGAGACGTCGATGAACACCTTGCAGATTATTACTGACATGGGTGACACGCTGACGTTGGATGTCTCCAGCGCTCAGGAGAACGGACAGGTATTCGGCGGAATGCATACCGGCGACCGCATGGCTGTGCTGGCAAATGCCGACAGAACAGCTGCGGAACTGATTATCAATCAGGCCACGCTATTAGGAAACTGGGTGATGCCAAATCCCATTGACGGTTCCGACGAAGTGGGTATCAGCATCAAGGAAGGCGGTATTGCCGAAAGTATTGCCCAAAGTACTATTATCTACAAGACTTGGCGCCTCTATCGCGGTAAGCTGGAAATTGTCTTGATTCGTGAAGGCGGTAGCGAGGAAGACGAGACCAACCTTTATGATATTGTCAAGTTAGGTGCCGACTCCTTGGTTTATAAGGATGCCGATGAGACGTTCGAATACACCCGTCAGAAACCGAAGGAGGAATACGGCACGGAGGTACAGTTGGAAGACGCCCAGAACGAATTCTTCATGTAGTCATTGGAGCCGTTCAGAGTCCATATCTTAGGCTGTGGCAGTGCATTGCCCACACCGCGCCACTATGCTTCTGCACAGGTGGTGGAGGTGAGGGGCAAGCAGTTTATGGTCGACTGTGCCGAAGGGACACAGATGCAGCTGCGACGTTCGCGCATCCGTTTTACTAAAATAGGAGCGGTTTTCATCACCCATCTTCACGGCGACCATTGCTTTGGCCTGATAGGTATGATCAGTACCTTTGGCTTGCTTGGTAGAACGGCTGCCCTGCACGTCTATGCCCCCGCGGCATTAGGACCTATGTTGGACGACCAGTTGAAGCTCTTCTGTCGACATCTTGAGTTCGAGGTCGTATTTCACGAAGTAGATACAGAACAGCAACAGGTGATTTACGAAGACCGTTCGCTCACCGTCGAGACCCTTCCCTTAGAACATCGCATGCCCTGTTGCGGTTTCTTGTTCCGTGAGAAACCACAGCTGCCGCACATCCGTCGGGATATGATGGACTTCTACCGGATTCCCGTCAGTCAGGTGAACAACATCAAGGCAGGTGCCGACTGGACAACGGCGGATGGCGAGGTTGTGGCTAACAGCCGTCTGGTAACACCAGCCGACCCGCCGCGTAGCTATGCCTATTGCAGCGACACCCGCTACATGCCGTCGCTGGCAGAGCGCATCAAAGGTGTCAGTACCCTTTATCACGAGGCGACCTACGGCACGGACAACCAGTTATTGGCAGAAAAATACTGCCATTCTACCGCTCGTCAGGCTGCCATGGTTGCCCGCGATGCTGGTGTAGGGCAACTGCTTTTGGGACATTATTCCTCACGCTATGAGGATGAACAATTACTGCTGAAAGAGGCACAAGAAGTGTTCCCTCAGGCATTCCTGACCGACGAACAGGCCGTTTTTGAGGTATAAAATGCATTTTCTTGCAAAAAAATTTGGAAGTTCCAAAAAAACTTCGTAAATTTGCACAAACTATATAGTGGATTGCTTATGAAGAAAAGATTACTTATATTCTCTCTTGCTACGTCGCTTATGCTGACGGCTCCTGTTTTCGTGCAGGCTGCCGATGCCGAAATGGCTCCCGTAGAGCAGACGATAGAAGAGGATATTAATATATCGGTGAACGGTTCTTCGGTGACCGTTAGCGGTGCTCAGGGTAAGACGCTTGAGGTAGTCTCGCTGACAGGCCGTTGCCTGCTATCCGTAAAAATTGAGAGTCCCGCACAACGTATAGAACTTAATGTACCCAGAGGTTGCTACATTTTGAAGATAGGCAAGGTGGTCAGAAAGGTTTCAGTGCGCTGACAGTACTCCTGACCATAGTGTCGCTGCTGACAGTAGGCTGCGACGATTGGAAAGCCAAACAAAAAGAGACCATAACGATGGAGGCGTTTTCAGAATTGAGAACGCCTACCTTTTTCTTAGACCAACAGGTAATCCGTAAAAACCTGTTGGACTTTGCCAGTGCTGACCATGACGGTTTTGAAGCCGACAAGCAGACGCGCAACTATTACCGCTCGGAAGGTTCGTCCTTTGTGTGGTTGAAACGTACGGGCATCGATGAGAGAGCCGACTCGTTGTTGGCATGGCTCCATCAGGTGAATGAGCTGGGCATGTCGGAAAAAGCCTTTACCGTATCGGTGATAGAGAAAGACCTGGAGCGCCTGCGTACACTGGACTTTGACGAAAAGAACAATATCAATACGGTTGCAGCACGTCTGGAATTCCTGTTGACAAAAGCCTGCCTGCGCTATTCCTACGGTCAGCGCTATGGATTCGTGAACCCTTATCAACTCTTTAATAACCTGGATGCCGAGAAGCAGGACACGCTGGGAAACGTCCTCAGATACCGAGGCCTGTTCGATGTCAAAATGGATCTGCCTAATGCCCATTATGCACATACCGTCCTACAGAAGGTCAAGGCCGACAGCCTGACGGACTATTTGAATACCATCCAGCCCCAAGACAGGTTCTACCTGCAACTGAAAGACATGTTGGCCAATGTCTCCACCCAAGAACAGAGGAAACGCGTCATGGTCAATATGGAGCGCAGTCGCTGGCGTCGCCATCAGCCTATAGAGGAGCATGCCAAGCGTATTGTTGTTAACATTCCCGCCTATCATCTTTATGCCTACTCGCCTGACAGCATGCTTGACATGCGAGTGGTGTGTGGAACGGTTAGGACAAAGACGCCACAACTGTCCAGTAATATTGAGTGGATGGAGGTGAATCCACAATGGGTCATCCCTATGAGCATTGTCGAGGCTGACGTAGCACGAAGGGCTGGCGACTCTTCCTATTTCGCCCGTAACCGCTATGCCATTTACGACCGCTCCACCAACAAGAAGCTGGGTGTCCATGAGGTCTCGCGTCAGATGCTGCTGAGCGGCAGATATCGCGTCGCCCAGGAAGGTGGGGCAGGCAACTCGTTAGGTCGTATCGTCTTCCGCTTCAAGAACAATTTCTCAGTATTCCTTCACGACACATCCAATCCGGGAGCCTTCCAAAGAGAGTCAAGAGCCGTCTCCCACGGTTGTGTGCGTGTGTCGAAACCCTACGAATTGGCACGTTTTGTGCTGGACAATCCTGACGAGTGGCTATTGGACCGCATTGCCATCTCCATGGGATTGCCCCCCCAGACCGACCGAGGCCGAGAGTATGTCGAGTCACATCCTAACCAGATGCACAAATTGATAGGCTATGTGCCTGTTAAGCCTCGCGTACCTCTTTATATAATATACTATACGCTATGGCCTGACGCTTCGGGGATTCTCCAGACGTGGCCTGACGTTTATGGTTATGACGAGGTGATTTGGCGTCACCTGCAACATTATATATGATGATGAAGACAGACGATCAACTACTCATCCAACAGCTCTTAGATCCCCAGACGCAACGAAGAGCCTTCGAACGTGTGGTACGCGACTATAGCGAACCGCTTTACTGGCAGGTGCGCCGCATTGTGCTGACACATGAAGATGCCAACGATGTGATGCAGAATGTCTTCATCAAGGCTTGGACCCATTTGGACGATTTCCGCCGCGACTCTAAGCTGTCCACGTGGTTATATCGCATCGCTATCAACGAGAGCATAGACTTTATGCGCCGGCAGAAAAAGATGGATATGGTGAGTTCTGACGATGTGGAGTCGGGTGTTGCCAACATGCTGATGGCTGATGACTATTTTGACGGCGATGCGACCGAGGCACAGTTGCAGGAAGCCATAGCCAAACTGCCTGACGTCCAGCGTACAGTATTTACACTTCGCTACTATGAAGACATGAAATATAGCGAGATCAGCAAGATCCTGAAGACCTCTGAGGGAGCCCTGAAAGCTTCTTACCACATAGCGGTGAAAAAGATTTCTGAATTTTTCAAGCAGCGAGATTAAACCTTTTTATATACCTTACGTCATATAAACAAACAAAACGGACATGAACAACGAAGAAAAATACATCCGCGAGAAGATTGGACAAAAAAATCCTTTCAGCGTACCAGAAGGTTACTTTGACCAGCTGGCCGAACAAGTGATGGCTCAGTTGCCGGAGCGAGACTTCATCAAGTCGGAGCAGACGGTGACTATAAAGCCGCAGCGTCACGCCAAGAGCAAGATTGTTGCACTGCGTCCCTGGCTTTATGCCGCAGCAAGTGTCGTCATTGTTCTGGTGATGTCGCTGTCGTACTACTTCCATCGGAATGCAGGTACCGAACTGCAGGCATCTACTACTGTCATGCCAGTAAGTCCCGAGGAATCCTATATCGACGAAGCCGCAGACTATGCCATGCTTGACAATGTAGAAATATATGCCTATCTGGCAGAAAACTAATAGAAAAGTAGGATACATGAGAAAAATCATCTTCATAGGGATATGCCTTTGGGTGAGTCTTGCAGGCTTTGCCCAGGACAACAAGAAATTCTCGCCCGAGAAATTCGAGGCCGACCAGCAGGACTTTATTACCAAGGAAGCCAAACTGGACGAACGTGAGGCAGCGAAATTCTTTCCTTTGCTGAGGGAGATGCAAAAGAAGCAGCGTGCCATTTACAGTAGGATGCGTGGTCTTGGTATGCAGAAGCCTGCTGACGAAGCCGGTTGTGAAAAGGCTATCAGGGAGCGCGACAAGTGTAATTTGGAACTGCGCCAAGTTGAGCAGAACTATCACAAGAAGATGTTGCAGGTGATTTCAGCTTCCAAGCTCTATGATGCTATCCGTGCCGAGTCTGATTTCCATCGAAAGATGATGCAGGGCTGGCGCCACGGAGGAATGGGCAGACCAGGCGGCCCTAATGGCAAGCCGATGGGCTGGCGCCCAGGAGGTTTTGGCGGTCCTAATGGGAAGCCGACGGGCAAACGCCCTTGAGGTCACACTTTTCACAATGAGGCTTGCGCGCTGTGCAGACATAGCGTCCATGCAACAGCAGCCAATGATGAGCCCGCGGAACATCCTCCGCGGGTATATTTTTTGTTAAAGCCTGTTCCACCTTGAATGGCGTATCATCTTTGGGAGATACCAGCCCAAGGCGATGGCTGACTCGGAATACGTGAGTGTCGACTGCCATCGTAGCCTTGCCGAAGGCCACGCTCTGGATAACATTTGCAGTCTTGCGTCCCACACCAGGGAGATCCAGCAGCAGGTTCATGTCGGAAGGAACTTCTCCATCATGCCGTTCAACCACCATTCGTGCCATCTTTACTAAATGTTCTGACTTCGCGTTAGGATAGGAAACGCTCTTGATGTATTCCAGTACGTCCTCTGGCTCGGCCAGCGCCATGCTTCGCGCATCGGGATAGTGTCGGAAGAGTTCCGGCGTTACCTGATTGATGCGCTTGTCGGTACATTGCGCACTAAGAATGACGGCAACCAATAGCTGGAAGACGCTGCCGAACTCCAGCTCCGTCTCTACTTCCGGCATTTCCTTTCGGAAGTAGTCCAGTATAAAATCGTATCTCTCTTTGCGCGTCATAGGGCTGTTTACGACAGTTGCTGAAGGCGGGCAATGTATTTGCCGATGATGTCAAACTCCAGATTGACAATGGTGCCGACCTTGATATCGCAGAAGTTTGTATGTTCAAAGGTGTAGGGGATGATAGCCACCTGGAAAGTGCTCTCCGTGGGGTTGCACACCGTCAGGCTGACGCCATTTACCGTAACGGAACCCTTGTCGACGGTAAAGTAACCATGATGCGCCATCTCCTTGTCCTGCTTGTATTCGAACGTGAAGTAGGTGCTGCCGTCGGCATCCTCCATGGCAATGCAGCGGGCTGTCTCGTCAACGTGTCCCTGAACGATATGTCCGTCGAGACGTCCGTTCATCAGCATAGACCGCTCGATGTTCACCTTATCGCCAACCTTCAGCAGTCCGAGGTTCGAACGATCTAAGGTCTCCTTCATAGCTGTGACGGTATAGGTACCGTTCTCTATACTTACTACGGTGAGGCATACACCGTTATGAGCTACGCTCTGGTCAATGCCCAACTCGTCGACAAACGAGCAGCGCAGCGTAAAATCAATATTCTCTCTGTCTTTCTTGATGGCTACAACGGTAGCAAACTCCTCGATGATTCCGGAAAACATAAAAATCTTAATTCTTAATCGGTATCGCCGATAACTCTTAACTCTTAATTCTTAACTCAAAATTAAAAAAGGGGACGCCCGATGATGTGATGAAAACTCCTTTGTTAAAAGATTCGAGCGCTCTCTGTCTTTGTAATCCACTGGTCTTTCGGCTTCTCACGTTGTGAGAGTGTGGCCCGCCATTGGCAAGAGAAACTAACTCAGTTTTCGATGTAATTTGATGAGTATCCCGATCGAATCGGCACGCCCCCTATGGTTTTTGTTTCTTTTGTAAGGACGGTTTATCCCGTTCTCACATGTCTTCGACTGCAAATATACGAAATTATTCTGAATGTTGGATAACCAATTATGAATTATTAATAATCAGTCTTCAATTATTTCGTATTCATCCGTCTTTTCCTCTTCGGGTTGCTGCTCTTTGGGTTGCTGTTCCTTCTCTGAAAGTGTGTCTTCGGCATCCTGTGGCGCATAGCGCTTTCGCAGATGTTCCTGATACCACCAAAGTCCCCAGAGCATTCCCACCATAATGATAATCATGTAAACCCATACGGCTGCTGAAGAGAAAATGAAGTACGGCGGTACGACAACCTCTATAGTCCTCATGTCGTAGGCCTCTGGCGACTCCAGCAGGAAGGCCTTAACCTGAAAGTGGTAAGTGCCAGCGGGTATGTCGGTATAGCTTGCCTTACGGCTTTTATCGGCATTCTGCCACTCTTTGTCGTAGCCGTCTAATTTGTACTGATAGACGATGCGGTGCTGCAACTGGTAGTTAAGTGCTGCATAGCGGAAGGTAAACATGGTGCTGTGAGATGGGATGATGACGCGTCTACTCTCCGGCACATAATAGTCGTATGTGTCTGTCAGTCTGGGGCTCTGCAGTTCATCGTTGAGATAGAAATCGGTTATTCTCAACTTCAGTAACGAACCGGTGGAGTTCCTCAGTTTACCTCTGTCAATGGTATAATAGCCGTTCAAGGTTCCAAAGAGGATTTTTCCCTTGCCTGCGGTGATGGCAGCCCCCTCTGAGCACATGGTATCATCGACGCCGTCCAGTTGCGAGAAGGTGGTCAGAATTTCCTTCTTTACATCAAACGAACAAAGGATGTGGTCGGTGGCAAACCATACGTTGCCCCTGTCGTCAAAGGTAATGCTTCTTATTTCCTCTGAAGGCAGTCCGTCTTCTACACCATAGTTTTTAAATTGCCATGCGCCGTCTTTATCCATTTGGACAGTCCGGCTGAGACCACCGCTGTTAGTTCCTATCCACATGGTGCCGTCCGGAGCACAGGTCAAGTAGACGATGTCGTTGCTCATCAGGCCTTTCTCCATCTCTTCCGGTTCTTTGAGCACTTCAATGCTGACAGCGTTTTTATGCAACGACATGATGAGGATGCCGTCGGTGGTTCCTGCCCATACTTTGCCGTCTTTGGCTACGGCTATGGTTCTCACCTTTTGAAAATCATTTAATGGATAGTGTTTCAAGGCGTTCTTGGCATGAAGAGCAACATATTTACCGGCTTTGTTCTTGCGCAGAATATTGACGCCACCTCCGTATGTCGCTACCCAGATGTTTCCTTCGTGGTCCTCTACGGCCTGATAGGCACTATTGGCACTAAGCGACCAGATGTCTTTGTCGTCGTGGCGGATGTTCACAACGGTATAGCCACTGCCGTTAGGAGTAATTTTGTAGATGCCGTTCTCTTTGTCACACACCCAGGAGTTCCCCTTCGAGTCCACGGACATGCCGTAGGGTCTGCCGATAGGCTTACCGGTTGAGTCGTGGGTAATGGTGCCTACGGGTTTGCCGTTGTCATCCTGTATGAAGATACATCCACGTTTGTTGCAAAGAAAAGTCAGATGGCGTTTCTTGTCATAGCACATGGCACGGACCTCGTTGTCCATGGGATGGTCGGATTCGGGTATTAGTAATGTACGGGTGATGGTGTTCTTCAGCACCTCCAGCTTTTCCAGTCCGCGGCGGATGGTTGACTCCCATATCACGCCATCGTTCATCTCCAGACGGGCGTTCACCGTGTTGGAAAGGTTCCACGGGTTGCTTGGGTCGTTGTGGAAGTACTCCACTTCGTCGGTATCACGATTGTAGTATCCGTAACCGCCATGATTCATGCGAATCCATACCAGGCCAAGTGCCTCGCCGAACTCTGCGCCTCGGCTGGTAAACTCTGGAATCAGCACGCGCTGGTGGAAGGATTTCACGTCGCCTGTCTCAAGATTCATGCGGTAGGCGCCGTCGCCCAAGTCAGAATACCAGAGTGTTCCGTGGCTGTCAATATAGAGTCCTGTTACCTCCTGACCGATATCCTTCACCAGAGTAGGCTCCTTGCCGTATGAGAACTGGTAAATCTTTCCGCTTCTCGTGCCGACATAGATGTTATATCCGTTAGAGCTCAGCTGAGAGATGTTCTCATCCAACAACAGTCCTTTCCTTTCAACCGAAAGGTTGGCCATGTCTATGCGGTGTACACCAGCGTCAGTACCTACCCAAAGGTCGCCGTGGTAGCCTTCGACAATACTGCTGACCGTCAGGTTACCGGTCATGATGAGCTGCTGTTTCAGTCCGTTACGGTCCAATCTCAGTTTGTAGAGGCCAATGTCCTTGAACGATGCGAGCACGTCGCCCCCGCTTGTGACAAAGGGCTGGTAGAAGTAGTCCATTTTGTACTCGTCATGTCCGCTGATGTCCTTTAGGGGATCTTCTATACGGTCGGTCTGGCGATTGATGACGAAGAGACGACCGTCGTACATCTTCAACCAAAGGTTTTGCGACTGGTCGGCTACCATAGCGTCCACGCGGTTGTGAAGTCCTCTAATTCCGCTGCGGTTGCCTGTCTGATAATTATAGAAGGTGTAACCGTCGAAACGTGAGACACCATTCCATGTGCCCATCCACAAGAAACCATAGTCATCACAGCACAACTTGGCAATGGTATTGCTTGGCATACCGTCGTCTGTGGAGTAGTGTGACAATGATGCCTGCAAATGCTGGGCTCTCAGTTCCTGTGGGACTAAGAGCACCAGCGCTGCAAGCAGTGTTAGTAATAGTTTCCTGTAGTAGTTTGTAGCCATTATGTATGTTTTATCGGCGTTTGCGTGCCGTACTCATACTTAGTATGCGAAGAGGGGGTAGCTCTTCATCGTCTCGTTGACGCGCTGGCGAACGCTGCTGATGACCTGTTCGTCCTCGGGAGCGTTGAGCACTTCCTCAATCCAAGCGGCAATCTGCACCATCAGGTCCTCCTTGGCACCACGCGTGGTGATGGCCGGTGTACCCAGGCGAATGCCTGAGGTCTGGAAGGCTGAACGAGAGTCGAAGGGAACCATGTTCTTGTTGACCGTGATGTCGGCTGCTACCAGGGCATTCTCGGCCACCTTACCGGTCAGGTCGGGATACTTGGAGCGCAGGTCAACCAGCATGGAGTGGTTGTCGGTACCGCCGCTGACAATTGAGAATCCGCGCTTGACGAGTTCCTCGGCCAGCACCTTGGCGTTCTTCTGTACCTGCTTGGCCCACTCCTTGAACTCGGGCTTCAGGGCCTCGCCGAAGGCAACGGCCTTGGCAGCGATGACGTGTTCCAGCGGACCGCCCTGCTGACCAGGGAATACGGCGCTGTTGATGAGTTGCGACATCTTCTTGACGACACCCTTCGGTGTGGTGTAACCCCAGGGGTTGTCGAAGTCCTTGCCCAAGAGGATGATACCTCCACGCGGACCGCGCAGGGTCTTGTGGGTGGTCGATGTGACGATATGTGCATATTTGACGGGGTTCTCCAAGAGTCCGGCAGCAATAAGACCAGCGGGGTGAGCCATGTCAATCATGAGCAGGGCGCCCACTTTGTCAGCAATCTCACGCATGCGCTTGTAGTCCCACTCGCGGCTATATGCCGAGCCACCGCCGATAATCAGCTTGGGCTTGTGCTCCAGGGCTAAGCGCTCCATCTCGTCGTAGTCCACGCGGCCCGTCTCTTTGTTCAGGTTGTAGCCAACGGGCTTATAGAGAATACCTGAGGTGTTGACCAGCGAACCGTGAGAAAGGTGGCCGCCGTGATCCAGGTTCAGACCCATGAATGTGTCGCCGGGCTTCAGCACAGCCAGCAGTACGGCAGCGTTGGCCTGTGCGCCAGAGTGTGGCTGGACGTTGGCATACTCGGCACCGAAGAGTTGGCATACGCGGTCGATGGCCAGTTGCTCTACCTTGTCCACCACCTGACAGCCACCATAATAGCGGTGACCGGGATAGCCCTCGGCATATTTATTTGTCAGGTAGGAGCCCATGGCTTCCATCACCTGGTCGCTAACGAAGTTCTCACTGGCAATGAGCTCAATGCCTTTCAACTGGCGCTGGTGCTCCTGCTCAATCAATTCAAAAATCTGATTGTCTCTTTCCATTTGTCTTTGTTTATTTGTGTTCTTTTTGTGAAAGTGGTGACAAAGGTACGAAAAAATCTTGAAACAACAAGATGAATTTCCGAATATTTTGTACTAAGATAATTATTTTTGATGTAAGTTACTTCTCATCGAGCAGGTCTGGGCGTAGTCTTCGGGTGCGGTCAAGGGCCTGTTCCAGTTCCCAGTTGCGGATTTTCGCCTCGTTGCCGGAGAGGAGTATCTCTGGCACTTTCCAACCTTTGTAGTCTGCCGGACGTGTATAGATAGGTGCTGCCAGAAGGTCGTCCTGGAAACAGTCGGAGAGTGCTGATTGCTCGTCGCCGATGACGCCAGGTACTACGCGGACGATTGCGTCGGCTATCATGGCAGCCACCAGTTCGCCACCCGTCAATACGAAGTCGCCGATTGAGATTTCCTTGGTAATGAGATGGTCACGCACGCGCTGGTCGATGCCTTTGTAGTGGCCTGCCAGGATGATGAGGTTCCCCTTCAGCGACAGTTCGTTGGCCATGTGCTGGTCGAAGCGTTCGCCGTCGGGCGAGGTGAAGATGACCTCGTCGTAGTCACGTTCTGCCTTCAGCGCCGTAATGCAGCGGTCTATGGGTTCACATTGCATGACCATTCCTGCAGAGCCTCCGTAGGGATAGTCGTCAACGCGGCGCCACTTGTCTAACGTGTAGTCGCGCAGGTTGTGCAGCCTTATTTCGGCCAGACCTTTCTTTTCGGCACGGGCCAGTATGCTTTCGTGTACGAAGCCCTCCAGCATTTCGGGCAGTACGGTGATGATGTCTATTCTCATTGAACTTTGAACTTTGATCTTTGATCTTTGACCTTTATGATTTGTTATAGAATGCCTGGATTTTGTCTATATACTGTTCACCCACTTGGCGGCCGAGGTTATAGACGTGGCGCATCTGGTCGGCATCGTGACAGATGTGGCCAATGGGTATCTTTTCGTCAGGACGGATGACCAGGCAACGACCTTCACGCTCTGCTTGAGCAACATAGTCTAACTGCTTGTTATACATAACGTGACGCTCATCCATCGCTTGAATCATTTTCGGGTATTTGTGGAGTGACATGCGCATCAGCGGCATCAGTCGGTTATGCGCTTTGCGGTAGCCCAAGGGTTGCGTCAGGATGACCACGTTACGGCTATAGCCGATGCTTTCGAAGTACTCCAAGGGAATGCTGTCGCTGACGCCGCCGTCCAGTAGTTTCAGGCCGCCGAGTTCCACCACTTTCGACACCAATGGCATGGATGCCGAGGCGCGGATGTAGTCGTAGCACTCGTCGTCGGCCTTGTCTAGCTGGCGATAGACGGCTTGTCCCGTCTCCACATCGGTACACACGGCGATGAACGCCATAGGGTTGTTGTTGAAGGCCTCGTTATCGAAGACGTCGTATTGTGTGGGTATGATGTGGTAGCCGAAGTCGGCGTTGAAGTAGTTGCCGGTGGTCAGCAGGGAGCGCACGCCGCTATAGCGCGAGTCGTTGGCAAAGCGGGTATTATAGCGGATGGTCCGGCCAGCTTGTCGTGACTTATAGTTACAGCCAAACGCCGCACCAGCCGAGACGCCGATCAGTCCGTCGGGCCAGATGTCATGCTCCATCATGACGTCTGTAATGCCTGCCGTCCACAGTCCACGCATGGCACCGCCCTCAAGTACAAGTCCTTTCTTCATCATTTCGGCTGCAAAGTTACTCATTTTCTGCCGGAATCTCAACGGAAAGGGGGTTAAAATTATAAAATGGTCATGATATCGCGCAGGCTATCTATAATATAAGTGGGGGCCTGCGGGGTGCTCTTCGCATCGACATTCCAGCGGTTGAAGAGCATCGCGTCGAGTCCTGCGTTCAGGGCGCCGAGGATGTCGGTCTGAAGGTTGTCGCCTATCATGAGGGTGGTTTCAGGGCGAGCTCCTGAGACCTTCATGGCATAGTCGAAATACTGCGGCGAGGGTTTGTTGAAGCCGGCGTCTTCGCTGAGGATGATGGTGTCGAAGTGGTCGCGGAGTCCACAGGCAGCCAGCTTCTTGTATTGCACCTCGTGGAAGCCATTGCTGGTCATGTGCATGCGGTAACCTTTCCCTTTCAGATAGTCCATCAGCTCGTGGGCGCCATCGACGACGCCAGGTTTGTTAGAGCAGAAGCCGAGGAATATGTCGCTCATTTTCAAACACATCTCTTCAGTTACTTCAAGTCCTTGTCCGGCGCTTAATGGGCGACGAAAACGCTCCACGATGAGGAAGGGACGGGTAATCTCGCCCTTGGAATAGCGGCTCCACAGGTCAATGTTCGCAGCCCAGTAGGCATCGTAGAAAACCTGCGGGTCAGGAAAATAGCGCCCTAACTGGAAGGCCTCGAAGGTCTCGCGCAGGGCGATGACAGCATTGCCGTAGGTGTCGTACAGCGTGTCGTCGAAGTCGATAAAAAGGTCGGTATATTTTTTCATTTTCGTTATCGTTTTCGTTATCGTTATCGTTATCGTTTTCGTTTTCGTTATTCTTCATAAACGGTCCCTTCGTCGTCGATGAGGAGGATGGTGAGATGGCCGTTGGGCAGCAGGGGGCGACAATGTTCCTGACAATGGCTGATGACGACGGAGGCGAAGGGCTGTTTCTTGTCGTCAGGCAGCATGTCCCAGAGTTCGCGGGCCAGCGTGATGTGGCTGATGTCGATGTCGCAATGGGTCTCGTCGAGCATCTGGCGGATGAAGTCCTTGTCCATCGTGGCCTTCTTGCTATGGGTGTCCAAGTGTCCCTGAGCCAGCTTGACGGCTTTGCCCAGCATGACGCCGAGGGTGACGTTAAGAGGGCTGATGTTTGATGGATGATGGCTGATGGATGAGGGCTGAGGGGAGAGGCTGGCGATGATTTTCAGCGTCTCGCCGATGTAGTTGCCGTACTCCACAAAGGCTTGCTGGGGCAGGGTGGGGTAAAGGGCTTTGACGAAGCGTTCGCTCTTGCCGCCGCTGTTGATGACGATGCGGTCAGTACCGCTTGCCAGCGCCACTTCAACGCATTTGCGGATGCTGGCGATGAAAGCCTCTTCTGAGAAAGGTTTCACGATGCCCGAGACGCCGATGATCGAGATGCCACCCTCGATGCCCAGACGGGGATTGAAGGTGCGGAGGGCAATCTCTTCGCCACCAGGGACGCTGATGGTGCAGACCACCCCCCGACAGGCCACCTCCTGGAAGACCCTCCCCCGTCCCCTCCCTGAATGGAGGGGAGTGATTAGTCTTTCGAGGTTCTGGCGGATCATCGCGCGCGGACCTTTATTTATAGCTGGTTCACCAGGAGGATAGTCGAAGCCAGGCAACGTGAAGCGCCCAACACCTTCGCCACCAAGGATTTTTATTTGAGGACCGTCCCCAAGATTCATTTGAGAACCGTTCCCAAGATTCAAACCGTCCCCATAACCCACGGTGGCGCGGATTTTGATGCCGTCGGTCACGTCAGGGTCGTCGCCAGCCTCTTTGACGCAGTAGGCGCAACAACTTCCTTCCTTTGCGGGCGATGGGGTGTCGTCGGCATAACCTACGGCAACAGAAATCGTTTCGCCGTTGGGCAGTAGCACAGGCACTTCCTGAGGCGTCTCGCCAGTAGTCAGCCTGATGGTTGCCGCCACAGCAGCCGCCGTAGCGCAGGTGCCTGTCGTCAGTCCGCTGTGCAGGGGGAAGAACTCTGGCAACAGCTTCTCTACTGCCCGTCGCAGGCCGTGAGGACCGTTGACAACAAGGTAATGGGAGGAACTTGTGGAGACATAGACGGGCCGTTCCACTACAACGACCTTCCCGCCAGCCTGTCGCGCTGCCTCCACCTTTTCCGTAAAGCCGCCGCTCAGACCGCTCTCCTTGGTGATGATGGCGTCTGGGCGCAGCTGCCTGATAAGCGCTGAAGTCTCGTCGGTTTCATAATACACGAGCCGCTCCTCAGGGAAATGGTTCCCCATAGCAATGGACTTGGAGGCCTGGCGGTTAAGGATGCGGAACCAGCAG
>JAEEVT010000135.1 GCA_016291005.1 Prevotella sp.
GGAGAAGCAGGAGCTGAAGAAGTATCAGCGCCTGGCCGATGCCTTCACACCGCTTGCCAAGGGTATGAACTCTGAGTATGCCAATCAGAACGCTTACGACGCCATCAGTATCCACGGTGGTTCAGGTTTCATCATGGAGTACAAGAGCCAGCGCCTGTTCCGCGACGCCCGTATCTTCTCTATCTACGAGGGTACCACTCAGTTGCAGGTGGTTGCAGCTATCCGCTACATCACCAACGGTACTATGTTGGCTAACATCAAGGAGATGGCGGCAAATCTCCAGACATGCGATTGTATGGCAGGACTGAAAGCTCGCGTTGAAAAGCTCATCCCCGTCTACGAGGAAGCTCTTGCTAACGTGAAGGCTCTGGAAAATCAGGATGCTCAGGACTTCCTGGCACGTCGTCTCTACGATATGACTGCCGAGCTTGTAATGAGTTTGCTCATCATCCGCGATGCCAGCAAGGCTCCCGAGCTTTTCAAGAAGAGTGCCAACGTCTACGTCCGCATGGCTGAAGAGGACATCCTCGGTAAGAGCGCCTACATCAAGGCCTTCCAGGTAGAAGACCTTGAAAACTTTAAGGCTGCGAGTGAGCAAGAGGAGTAAAAGCGGATTTATTCCCTATACCACACCAAAAGAGCACCCGAGCCAGTTTCGGGTGCTCTTTTTTTGTTTAACACTCAGGAACTCTTCACCATACGGAGAAACAAAACACAGAGGGGACAGATGGGACAGATGGAACAGTAGTTTTATAAAAAGTCTCGCGTACCGCATACACGCGCGGTACGCGAGGAATCCTTGAAAACCTCTGTCCCATCTGTCCCATCTGTCCCCTTCATAGAGAACCCTCAGACGCTTCTGAGATTACAAGTGCAAAGATACAAAAAAAAGAAGCAAAATGCAAGCTTTTTACCAACTTTTTTTTACCCCGTCGAAAAAAATCACGGCAACTTCTTCAGGAAATCACGGTAACTTCTTCAGGAAATCACGGCAACTTCTTCAGGAAATCACGGCAACTTCTTCAGGAAATCACGGCAACTTCTTGAGGAAATCACGGTAACTTCTGCAACTTTTCTACGTGATTTCTGAGTGTTCCACCCTTTGGGACAGAGAGAAAAGTACTGAACTTCTGAGGGAAAAGTACTGAACTTCTGAAGGAAAAGTACTGAACTTCTTTATCTGCTCTGATGAAAAAAAAACGGTTTTTGTTTTGTATTTTGAACACTTATTCGTATCTTTGCAGCGTTTTTAAATTATTACTAGTTTATGAAATATTCATGCCTTACGTTGGTTATTCTTTTTCTCCTGTCATTGCAGGCTTCAGCTTACAAGCAGCAGTCGATTAACATTACCGTGAACGGCAAGTCGCGGAACATGATTTGTTTCACACCTAACGAATTGCCTGATAATTCGCCGTTGATGATTGTGACGCACGGCATGAACCAGGACCCTGAGTACCAGATGGGGTCGGACAAGATTTACGAGATGATTGACACGGCGAAGTTTGTCGTCACTTATCTGCGCAGCGACGGCAGCACCTGGGACACGGGTGGAACGAACGACCAGAACTTCGTCTCGAAGACCATTGACGAGATGGCCACGCGTTTCAAGATAGACAAGGACCGCGTCTATTGGTCGGGCTTCTCGATGGGTTCGATGCTCATCCACCATTGTATTGCTAACATGCAGAACAAGATTGCAGCTTTCGCTCCGACCAGCGGTATCCAGTTCTCGGAACAGCCGTGGAACAACTGCCGGAAGCCCGTCAACATGTTGGAATGTATTGCCTACGGCGACGATGTTTTCGGCTATGAGCAATACGGCATCCATGCCTACATCGAGAACTATGCCAAACACGACCAGCACAAGCAATACAGTAAGACGGTTGGTTACCGGCCTGTCAACGGCTGTTGGTACGACGGCGACCTGGAGAAATGGACCGGCGGTCCTAACGGCGGCGAGGTATGGCTCTATTCCTATAATAACGGCGGCCACTGGCCCATGACAGATAACCGTGTCCTCATCTGGAACTTCTGCAAGCGTTTCTCGCTGAACCAGCCCTCGGTGCGCATCACGGAGCCGGCTGGCGAGACCACCTATTTATATATGGCACCGTCGGGCGAGGCTGTTTATCCCGACATCACCATTGAGGCTACCGCCAAGGCTTCTAACGGCAGCGTGGTAAAGGCAGAAATCTTTGACGGTGGCAACCCCATCAGCACGTTGACCGAGGCTCCCTACACGGCAACGCTTCCAGCACCTTCAGCAGGCAAGCACAACCTTCGCGTCGTGGTAACCGACAGCAACGGCAAGACGGCCGAGACCGCCTGTGTGGTCAGCTGCGAAACTTCCGATAACTCCTACAGCCTGGACCAGCATTTCACCACCGAGGGTGTGGTGCCTCAGGACTGGTATGTCAGCAATGGCTCTGCGTCAACGAAGCGCGTGGGTGGCGGCCTTCCTTTTACCAGCGGACCCCGTCTCTTACATTTCACCAACGAGTCCCGTGGCTTTGACTACGGTCTGCTCATCCAGAACAACACCGGTGTAGAGAAAGCCGCATGGGCACGATTTGGCGACCCCAAGGCCCGTTGTGCTATGACGCTGCACAGCGGCCATTATGTCCTCAGCTACAGGCTGTACAACTGGAACCAACCTGAGTTTACCCCCGTGACCATCGCCGTAGAGACCGTCGACGGACAGGAAGTTGCATCGACCGTCTATAAACCTATCCGTAATATAGGTGGCAACACGGCCAATCCTTTTACCGGCGTCCGTCTGCAGCGGTTTGAGTTCGACATTACCGAGACGGGCGAATATGTCTTTGTCTTCTACGCCGACGCCGTGAAGACTGCCGACTTCGTGCTGGGACAAGTCACTATCCAGGCCAAGGAGTTCTATACGTCAGGCATCAAGGACGTTAACCGTGAGACAACAAACAATAGCCCTTGCTACGACCTTAACGGCCGGCGGCTGAGAGAGGGACAGCTGCAACGTGGCATCTATATCAAAGACGGCCGCAAGGTAGTTGTCAAATAAAAGATGGAAAAGAACAACGAGCTGCGCACGGCGTGGGACTTCGTCGAGAGCACGGGACGTAGCATTTTTCTGACGGGCAAAGCGGGAACGGGCAAGACTACGTTCCTGAAAGCAGTGATGGAGCATTCGCGCAAGCGACCCATTGTGGTGGCCCCGACGGGTGTGGCAGCCATCAATGCTGGCGGTGTGACCATTCATTCGTTCTTCCAACTGCCTTTCTCCCCTTACGTTCCTGGTGCAAAGGTCGAGAGCAAGTTTGACTTCGGTAAGGAAAAACGCAAGATCATCGCCTCGTCCGACCTGCTCATCATCGACGAAATCTCGATGGTGCGCGCCGACCTGCTTGACGCCATCGACGCCGTGCTGCGCCGATTTCGTGAACACGGACAGCCCTTCGGCGGTATGCAACTGCTGATGATTGGCGACCTGGCACAGTTGACGCCCGTCGTCACGCCTGAGGACGAACGGATGCTGAAGCAGTATTACGACACGCCGTACTTCTTCGGTTCGAAGGCCCTAAAGCAGATTGACTATGTCACCATCCAGCTCACGCATGTCTATCGTCAGCAGGACGAGTCGTTCATCGCGCTGCTGAACGAGATACGCGGTGGAAATCCGTCGACAGAGGCGTTGTCAAAGCTGAACGGCCGTTGTCAGCCCACGTTCATCCCTCTTCCTGAGGAGCCGTTCATCCGCCTGACCACCCACAATAACCTCGCCAACTTCTACAACGAGTCTGAGTTGCAGAAGCTCCCAGGTCGTTCGTACCAGTATCGCGCCGAGGTCAAGGGCACGTTCCCCGAGTATTCCTATCCCACGGCCGAGACGCTGGTACTGAAGGAAGGTGCGCAGGTGATGTTCGTGAAAAACGACCCCTCTGGTGACCACCTCTATTATAATGGGCGCATCGGTCGTGTGATAGAGGCATCGGAACATCGTCTCACCGTCTATTGCGAAGGCGATGCGGATGCCATAGAGGTGGAACCATTAGAGTGGGAGAACACACGCTACACGTTGAATGAACAAACGCGTGAGATAGAAAGCGAGGTGCAAGGAACCTTTAAACAATTACCCTTGCGTCTGGCCTGGGCCATTACCATCCATAAAAGTCAGGGTCTGACATTCGACCGAGCCATCATTGACGCTAACCAGAGTTTTGCACCAGGTCAGGTGTACGTCGCCCTGAGCCGATGCCGCACCCTCGAAGGACTCGTACTCGCCTCACCTTTGGAGACTCGTTCCGTCATCAACGACGAACGGGTGGACTCGTACATCGCCCAGCAGGAGAGCAAGGCCGAGCGCAGCATCCAGCAGTTGCCCGTGCTCAAACAGGAGTACGAGCGTTACCTACTGATTCAGCTCTTCGACTTCCGCGACATCCTAAATCTTCAAGAGTCAATGGTGCGCATCTTCGCCGAGTTCTTCTACCACAGTCATGCCTCGCTAAAGCAACTCCACGACCAGACGCTGATAGACATTCGCCAACGCGTCATCGATGTCGCCGTCAAGTGGCAGCAGAAGATTCTGGTCATGCCTATCGATACTCTTCGCGACACAGACTTCCTTGACCGCGTAAAACGCAGTGCCGAATACTTTGCCAACCAGTTGCGCGACATCCTCACCAAGCCCATCGAACTCAGCGCAAAAGTAGAGACCAACAACAAGCAGGCCTCGCGCCGCCTCAATAACGCCCTACCCGACCTCAGACAGGCGTGGCTCGCCCGTCGTTTCCTGCTTGTTAAGATAGCCGAGAAAGGCTTTACCGTTGACAACTACCTGCACGAGAAGCAGATGTCGATGCTCGATGCCTTGAGTGAGGTCGATGTGAAACCCAAACGTCAACGCAAGTCGAAGACGTCCAAAACGCCTAAGGCACAAAGAAAATAACTTAACTTATTATTATGAAGAAATATTTCGTGACCATTCTCCTCGCTCTCGTTGCACTGACGGGCTGGGCACAGGTAAATTCCACCACCGCATTGCTCGGTTCGTGGTCGGGCAAGCTGAACGCAGGCGCCATGTCGCTGACATTGGTACTCCATCTGGAACAAGCCGACGGATATGTGAAGGTGTCGCTCGACAGTCCCGATCAAGGGGCTAAAGGTATTCCCACCTTTAAGGAATACCTGAGTGACGACTCAGTAGCCATCAAGGTAGAGAGCATCAACATGACCTACCGCGCACGGCTCAAGGAAGGCAAACTCGACGGTACGTTTGCACAGAACGGTTTTTCTACGCCACTCGTTCTGACCAAAGGAGTGCCTGAGGTGAATCGTCCGCAAACGCCCAAAGAGCCTTTCCCTTATAAGACAGAGGAAGTGATGTTTAGCAACAAGAAGGACAACGCCACGTTGGCTGGTACGCTGACGTGGCCCGTAGGCTATGATAAGAACTCAAAGCAGAAGCCCACCGTCGTTCTGATGGTTACGGGTAGCGGTCAGCAGAACCGCGACGAGGAGCTGATGAACCACAAGCCCTTCCTCGTCATTGCCGATTTCCTGGCGCGTCACGGCATCGCCACACTGCGTTACGACGACCGCGCCACAGGAGCCTCCGTGGGTGGTGAGGTGAAGAACGCCACGACTGACGACTTTGCCCGAGACGCAGCGGCAGGTTTGGAATACCTACGCAACAAGAAAGCCTTTTCTAAGGTCGGCATCCTCGGACACAGCGAGGGTGGTCTTATCGCTTTCATGCTCGCCACAAAGAAGGGAGGGAGCCGCACTTTTGATAACCTCGTGAAAGGGTACCCTGACTTCATCGTCTCGCTGGCGGGTCCTGGTGTGAAGGGGGACACGCTTTTGGTGGCGCAGAGCAACCGTATCCTGTCACTTTCAGGAATGCCTGCCAACATGACCGTTGAGAAATATCGCAAACAGGACGCCGTCCAACAAATGCCTTGGCTTAAGTGGTTCGTCGACTACGACCCATCTGCCGACATTGCCGCGACGCGCTGCCCCGTCTTCGCCCTTAATGGCGACCACGACTGTCAAGTCATCTCCACACAGAATCTCACGGCCATCGAGCGTCTGCTGCCAAAGTCGAAGAAGAATCTCGTCAAAGAATACCCCGGTCTGAATCACCTCTTCCAGCACAGTAGCACAGGTCTCGTCACCGAGTACGCCCAAATAGAGGAAACCATCTCGCCCGAAGTCCTCAGCGACATCGCCAATTGGATTAATAATCTGAAATGATGATGAAGAAAGCAATGATATGGATGTTGCTCCTGATGCCGTTGACGGTGTGGGCGACAAAGAGTGATTTAAAGCCACGATTAGTGGTGTGTACCGATATTGCGCCTGCCGACGTAGAGCCTGACGACATGGAGTCGATGGTGCGACTGATGGCATATGCCGACTGTTTTGAGATAGAAGCACTCATCACGAGCGTAGGGTGGAACTGCGACCCGTATCCAAAGGAGTGGGCACAATATCTGACACGTGTCATCGAGGCCTATCGCAAGGATGTGTCAAACTTGATGAGACGTTCATGTCAAAGTGAGTTTCTACCTTTGGAAGAAGAAAACGGACAGCAGGAACTTGGCTATTGGCCCAGTGCTGATTACATCAAGAATCGCGCTCTGATGGGTAGTGAGCATGGAGGCATCAAGGTGATAGGCGAGGGCAACGATTCACCCGGTAGCGAGATGCTTATCCGACTGGCAGATGAGGATGATCCACGTCCAATATACGTAGCAGCATGGGGCGGAGCTAATACTTTGTCTCAGGCCATCTGGCGAGTGAAACAGACGCGTAGTGATAACGAAGTCAGAAACTTCGTCCGCAAGTTCCGCCTCTTCACCATCACCGATCAGGACATGAAGTATGATATGCGTATGAACCGTGCCTATAGTTCTCACATGTGGCTGCGAAAGGACTTTGCTGACGACCTGCAGTTCATCTGGGACGAGGGCGCTTGGCAAGAGCAGTGCGAATTGGGCAAGCAACACTGGACTCAGCATCAGCAATACATTCAGGGCCATGGCGCGCTGGGCAAGGAATACCCCAATTACAAATGGGGCGTGGAGGGTGATACGCCAAGTTTCCTCTACGTGATGCCCAACGGACTGAACGACCCAGAAGACCCACATCAGGCAGGTTGGGCTGGCTACCACGAGCGTGGTCTCTGTGCCGACTCGCTCACCACGGCCTGGACCTCATGGCAGGAGCCCCTGCGCAGCATCAGCGTCGCCTACAAACGTCGCTTCTATCCCGACGAACTCAACGACTTCTGCGCTCGTATGCAGTGGGCCGCCGAGGGCCGCGGCAATCTTAATCCTTATATTGTATTATCTCCGCAGGTGGAATTTGTTCACCCGCTTATCCTTGAAGGAGCCTCGATAGCCATGCCTAACGACACGATTACCATCACCGTTCCTCCTGGTGTCGGAAAGGGCGATGCCTTCTCCATTCGTATGGACGCTTCGAAATCTTTTGACCCTGATGGTGATAGCCTCAGCTTCCTTTGGTGGCAACAGCCAGAGATTGGCAGAACGAAAGTAACGATTGACCAGCCCGACCAGTCGATAGCAACCCTTCGCATTCCCGCAGACGAAATACCATAAGAAGGCACTCATCCTTGGAACAGGTGGAGCATCAAAAGCTATCAACTACGGACTGAAGAGTCTGGGACTTGAAACCTGTTATGTCAGTCGTTACGAACGTGCAAACACCATACAGTATGATAAGATTACACCTGAGGTGATAAAGGAATACAATGTTATTGTAAACTGCACACCTTTAGGTATGTATCCAAAGACAGAGGAATGTCCTGACCTGCCTTATGAGGCTATGGACACCCATACCCTACTCTACGACCTTATCTATAATCCTGACGAGACCTTGTTCATGAAGAAAGGTAAGGAACATGGAGCAACCGTAAAGAACGGTCTTGAGATGCTTCTTCTACAGGCGTTTGCAAGTTGGGAGTTTTGGAAATAATAAATTTCGCAAGCCATGCTTGCTCTGAAGAAAAAGGAAGATAAAAGAAACAAAAAATAGAAATGGACAACAGATATATGATGCGCGGAGTTAGTGCCGCTAAAGAAGATGTGCATAACGCCATCAAGAACATTGATAAGGGTATATTCCCACAGGCATTCTGCAAGATCATACCAGATATCCTTGGTGGCGATCCTGAGTATTGTAATATCATGCATGCTGATGGCGCAGGAACAAAATCTTCACTTGCATATATGTATTGGAAAGAGACTGGCGACCTGAGTGTTTGGAAAGGTATTGCTCA
>JAEEVT010000136.1 GCA_016291005.1 Prevotella sp.
CTGCACGCTGAAAGTCCTGCAAGCCAAATGGTTTCAGCAGATAGTCAACGGCATTGACGCGGAAACCTTCGACGGCATATTCTGCGTAGGCCGTAGTGAAGACAACCAATGGCGGCACAGCGAGCGACTTGACGAAATCCATACCATTGAGATCGGGCATGTTGATGTCGCAGAAGATGGCATCCACCGTATCATTCTCTAAAAACTGTCTTGCCTCTAAGGCACTCTGGCACTGGGCTGCCAGTTCGAGGAACGGCACCTTACCTATATAGGCTACTATCTGTTGGAGCGCTAACGGCTCGTCGTCAATGGCCAAGCAACGAATCATGGAATTTATTATTTTTCAATTCATCAAAAAAACTTCAATTCTTCAATTTTTCAAGGGAATAGTGAGTTCGACGTTATAGATGTCGGCTTCGTCTTGTATGTTCAGCGTAAAGTTGTTGTCATATAGTAAATGGAGTCTTTGTTTGACATTGGCGAGTCCTACGCCGCCTTTTTCCTGATTGGGTTTGTCGGCTTTCGAGTTACGACAGGAGAATCGCAACCGTTCGTGTTCCACGCCTACCTTGATATCGATGAACGACTCATGCTGATAGCTGATGCCATGCTTGAAGGCATTCTCGATAAACGAGATAAGCATCAGCGGGGGGATAGTCCTGTCTGGCACCTCTTCGGGCAGATTGACGGAAATCTTCACCTTGTCGGTATAGCGCAACCGCATCAGATTGATATAGGTTCTGATAAATTCGAACTCACGACTCAGGGGTACACCCTTCTTGTCACCCTCGTAGAGCACAAAACGCATCATCTTCGACAGTTCCAGAATGGTCTCCTGCGCCTTCTGTGGATCAATGTCCACTAAAGCGTGGATGTTGTTCAGCGTATTCATGAAGAAGTGCGGGTTAATCTGGTACTTCAGATACTCCAACTGCTGTTCCAGATTCTGGTTCTCCAGTTCCACCAGCTTCTTCTGGTCTTCCCGGCTACGGAAATAAAGCTTGACGCCAAGATTCATGCCGAACATCAGGATGAGGATGACTACGGCAATGATGTCATGCTGGCCAACGAAGACTGGCGGGCGGTGACCCCTGAACTTCTCATCAAAACGTTTGTCGAACTTTCTGTCAGGTTGCTTGTCGAACTTTCCGTCAGGTCTCTGGTCGAACTCAGGCGGACGGTGATTGTCCATAAAAGGAGGGCGCTCGCCTCGCTGCTCCATCGCATGAGGTCCGTGTGGTCCATGAGGCCTACGGTCTGGTCCCGTAGAGCATTGATAGAAGGTGAAAGCTCCTAACAGACATGCCGTCAGCACGGCGTACAGCCAGCGTTTTCGACCGTAAACAAGTAACGGTGCCAGGATGAAGTTATGAATCAGGAACAGCACCAGGTAAACGCCGAAGAGTCGCCAGACGAGCCAAACTTCTTGCCAGTCGAAAGACATGTTGGAGTCGTGCATCGTGCGGACAAAAAGGCTCAACAGGGGTGCTGTGAAGAGTAGCCCCCACAGCACCGCATAAGATGCATTTTCGTACCTTGACTGTTGTTTCATCCAAATCATATAACGCAAAAAGTCCGTTTTTATTTCTTAATTCCTAATTCTTAATTCCAATTCTACCATCCGCCGCCTGAGGAGTAATTGCTCAGCGTCACGCTGCTGGTAGCTCCTGCAACGGTACCACCGATGTTCATCACACCGTCGAAGTGCTCTGTGCCACCAGTGACTGTCATCGGCGTATTTGTTGTACCTGTGTTGATTGTGGGGGTTGACGATGTATAGACGATGAGCTTCTGACTGCCGCCACCGCCGGGACCGCCGGGACCGCCTGGGCCTCCAGGGGCTCCCCAGCCGCCGCCACTTGACTTAGTGGGCGTCTTAAACGCTGCCACGAGGGTACCGCCATTGTAAAGGGCATACCACTGCTGACCGTTCCACGAGGTGGTGTACTTACACGTGCCGCCACTGATGCTGGAACCGCTCTCCAGGTCACCCACGGCAATAATAGTGCCGCCAGTGATATATAGCTTCTTCTGCTGCTCGGTATTGGCATCAATGCTCTTCTCCGCGCCACCACTGCCGATGGCATAGACCAGTCCGCCTTTTATATACAGGTTGCCGTTGGCGTCCAGACCGTCGTTGCCGGTAGAGTTGGCATAGACATAGCCTCCCGTGATAGTCAAATCGCCAGAGTCAGCACTGCTGTTGTAAGAGGCATTGATGGCGTCGTCGGAAGCCACCACCGTAGTCTGTCCACCAGAAATAGTGATGCTGTTCTTCGACTCGATGCCCTCGCCGCCGGCACCTGACGTGGTGACGCTGATGACGGCATTGTCGCTGATCTGGATGGCACCGTCGACCTTAATACCCTTGGGCGACGACTTGTAGTTGCTGCTGTAACGGTCAAGCTCCTGTGACGAGGAGACAACGGACAGCGCACCTGTGTTGCTGGCTACCACGGCATTACCCGTAGTCTTGATGGTTGCAGTACCACCTGTTGCCGTCAGTTTCCCATCGACGTTGATGCCCTTGCCACCAGCTCCCGTACTGGTGAGGTTCAGCTTACTGCCGCTGATGGTCATATTGCCGTCGGCACTGAGACACGACGACGCCTTGGTTTTCACGTCTTCGCTATCCCACACGCCACCGCCAGTAGTAGTGATCGTGATGTCCCCGTCGCTGACCTTCATATCGCCTTCGCTCTTGACACCCTTGGCTGCGTCTGCAGTGACAGTGACATTGAGTGTACCACCTTCAAGATAGACGTTGCCCGAGTTTTCGTCCTCGTGATCTGTTGTCTCGCCGGTATTGTCATCGTCTGTCTCTAAGTCGCACTGTATGCCGTCGTCAGCCACACCCTTGATAGTCACTGTACCACTCTTCATCTGGAAGTACTTGTTGCACGAGATGCCATCGCCGGCAGCCGACGTGATGTTCAGCGTCAGATTCTTCACCGTGATGTAGTCGCCGCTCTTGATGGCATGCTTGGTATTACCAGTGACGGTCAGCGTGCCGTTGCCCTGCAACTGTATCTGTCCCTTGCTATAGAGGCAAGCTTTCTGCGAACCGCCAGCGCCGTCGGCAAGCACGTTCTCCGTGTTCTTCTTGGCACTGACCTGGATGCGCTTTTTGTTGGTGATGTTGATGGCGGCTCCATTAGGATTGGTCAGCGAGACGCCAGCCAGAGATACGGTACATTTGTACTTACCGTCTAATGCCAAAGAACCGTCTGTCGTAGTACCTGAGAGCGTATAGGTAATCTCGTCGCCATCCACGGCATCGGTATTCTTCTGGCTGATGCTGACATGGGCACCATTGACCGTGACGTCAACATACTGTGCCACGTTGCCGGCGACATAGACTAAGGCGCCCGTACCATTGTAAACCACATTGACGTTGTTGTCCTTGACGCTGCTTTCGTCAGTAAACGTCTTGGTGATGTCGGCCAGCTGATAGGTCTTTCCGAGTATGGTCAGTGCCGTACCGCCAGTATAGGTCATCTCGCCTGCCTGTGCTGCCGGATACTGGTCGGTGACGTTGCCCACAGAGACGTTCAGCGTTTGGGCTGAGGAGGTGAGAAGTGAGAAGTGAGAAGTGAGAAATGCGGCCACAAGGGCTGCTTTCAGGATATTTTTCTGTTTCATCTGATGTTCACTTTAAGAGTTTTGTTACCGTTCTTAAGAATATACGTGCCACGTGGAAGCTTGCCGTTCAACAAGTTACCATTCTGGATTTCGCGGCCTTGCAAGTCGTAGATGACAGTGTTGTCATCGGTCACCAACTGATCGACGCTAATGCCCTCGATGGCTGTAGTGCCGTCGGTGGAAAACTCCATCTTCGTCAGCGACATCAGGGGAATGGTGGCCAGAGTCTCTGAACCATTGGTGGCAGTCAGGTTACCATTGTCAAAAGCAATGTTCAGATTCGTAGCGGTAACGGCTTTCGTCGAACCGTCAGTCAGGGTAAATACCAGATACTGGTAGGCTGTGTCGGCAGCCTGCGCCGAAATAGTCAGCATAGCCAGAATGGTAAGGAAAAATGTTTTCTTCATCATAATCTATATCATTAATAACTTCAATTTTACATGGCAAAGGTACAAAAAAAGAGCCTGTTCGAGAAATATTTTCAGCGAACAGGCCCTTTTCTTCAACGAAAAGAATAACGCTTAACTCTTAATTCTTAATTGCCGTCAGGCAATTCATCGTTTTTAAAACGCTCTGTACCTTTAGGTCAGAGAACTCAAAAATCTTAACTCTTAATTCTTAATTTTATATTCCCAGTGCCTTCTTGGCATCCTGAGCAGCATTGTCAATGGCTTCGTTAGCCTTCTGCTTGGCAGCATCCTTAGCCTCGTTGGCTTTCTGCTCAACGGCAGCCTTGGCAGCATCAATCTGCTCGTTGGCAGCATCAACAGCAGCATCCTTGGCACCTTCGGCAGCTGAACCGACTTGCTCCAAAAGACCATTGACGACGCTCTGAGGCTCCACCTCGGTAATGGCGCTCACAGCGGCAGCGACGGCAGCATTGTCACCAACAATGGCCTTCACCTTGTCGGCATTCTCCTTCAGGAAGTTCTGCACCTTGGCAACATACTCTTTGGCAACTTCCGGGTTGCTCTTGATGAGCTCAGCCACCTTTACCTTCACAGTCTCCAGCACAGCCTGAAGCTTTGAGGCATCTTGAGCCTCCAGTTGTTCGGTGAGGGCGCTGATAGTTGCCTGTGCCTCCTCCTCAGCCTGCTGGGCAATAATAGCGACAGAGTCAACAGGCTCTTCAGTCACGGGCTGCGTCTTGTTGCCACACGATGTGAAACTGATGGCAGCTACAGCCATCACTGCTAACAAAATCTTTTTCATAGCTTTCTCCTTTTTAATTATGTTAAACAAAAAAATGAATCCTGATTCTTATTTCAGCGTGAGCTCCACGGGGCAGTGGTCGGAACCGAAGATATCGGTATGGATCTTGGCGTCGGCAATGCGGTCACGCAGACGTTCGGAAGTGACGAAGTAGTCGATGCGCCAACCGGCATTCTTCTGACGGGCCTGGAAACGGTACGACCACCACGAATAGGTGACCTGTTCAGGGTACAGCGTGCGGAAGGTATCGATGAACCCGCAGGCTAACAGGTCGCTGAACTTCTCGCGCTCCTGGTCGGTAAAACCGGCGTTCATGCGGTTGGTCTTGGGATTTTTCAGGTCTATCTCTTCGTGGGCAACATTCAGGTCGCCACAGAGGATGACAGGTTTATGCTGGTCGAGACGTTTCAGATAGTTGCGGAAGGCATCCTCCCAAGACATGCGGTACTCTAAGCGCTTCAGACCGTCCTGCGAGTTAGGGGTATAGCAGGTCACGAGGTAGAAGTCGTCCATCTCCAAAGTGATGACGCGCCCCTCGTGATCGTGCAGGTCGATGCCGATGCCGTATTCCACGTTCAGAGGCTGGTGCTTGGTGAAGATGGCAGTACCTGAGTAGCCTTTCTTGTCAGCATAGTTCCAATAGGACTGGTAACCTTCGAACTGAAGGTCCAGCTGTCCAGCCTGCATCTTGGTTTCCTGCAGACAGAAGAAGTCAGCATCCAGCGCCTTGAAGGTATCGCTGAAGCCTTTGCCCTCACAGGCTCGCAGACCGTTAACATTCCAACTAACCAGCTTCATTTACAATTACGATTTACAATTAACTCTGAGCGACAGCCAACTATTCTCCTGCCTCTTTCGCTCTGCGCCTGGCTTCTTTCTCAGCTTGCTTGGCAGCCTTGCGAGCCTCTTTCTCTGCGCGTTTGGCAGCTTTGCGGGCTTCCTTTTCGCGGCGCTTCTGCTCTTTACGCAGCTGTTTCTCCAAGCGCTTCTGTTCCTTGGCGGCCTCCTTGGCAACCTTGCGCTCGTTCTTCACTTCCTCCTTCAGCTGGGCGGCTTCTTCCAAGGCGTCGCGCAGCATCTCCTTGTCGAAGGTGAACACGTGGCCGAAAACGCCTAACGACAGTGTCTTCTCCTCGTCGCCCAAGTCGACGGAAGTCGTATTAAAAACATAATAGTTGTTGACGTCAAGCTTCGAGTTCAGGGCTACTTCAACGGTTTTGGTGACAATGCCCTTACCCAACTTGGTAAGAAAGTTGTCACCAAATCCTTGATTCTCAGCCTCTTCGTCGACATACTCCTTGACGGCCTTCATCATGGCGGCCTTGTGGGCTGCCTTGTCAGGCACGGTCTGCGTCATCAGTACGGCAACCAGCAGTATGATAACTACGATTAAGAGTTTCTTCATAATATAAGGTCAGAGAATTCTCAATTCTCAAAACTTTGCCATCTTGATGGCAACTACGGCGCACTCGTCGCCCTTGTTGCCCAACCGGCCACCAGCACGGTCCAAGGCCTGCTGCAGGTTGTCGGTAGTCAGCAGTCCGAAGACTACTGGAATGCTGCTCGTGGCGTTCAGACGGGCAATGCCTGCCGTCACGCCCTGACAGATATAGTCGAAGTGTGGTGTCTCGCCGCGAATCACCGAGCCGAGGATGATGACGGCATCGTAGCCGTCGTTCAGCGTCATCTGGTGAGCACCGTAAATCAGCTCGAAGCTTCCCGGCACCGTCTTGATGTGGATGTTCTCGGGCAGCGCACCGTGGCGCTCCAGCGTCGAACGACAGCCCTCCAACAGGGCGCCCGTCACCTCAGGGTTCCACTCCGACACCACGATGCCGAAAATCATGTTCGACGCATCGGGTACCTTATCTATATTATACTCCGACAGGTTCTTCGTTGCCATTACTTGCAGCGCTCAATGTAAGCATCGATGGTCTGATACTGCATAGAGTTGAAGTACTTCGTCTTCACCTCTTCGTACAGCTTCAGGGCGTCAGCCTTCTTACCCTGGCTCTCCAGAATCTGACCGGCCTGGATGAGGAACGTGGGCGACAGCGACATGTTGTCAGCCATCTGGGCAGCCTTCTTCAGGTGCTCCACAGCCTTGTCCAACTGGTTCAGGTTGGCATAGGCATTACCCAGGGCACCCTCGGCAGCCGGACTGATCATCTGATCGTCCTGACCATTGAACGACTCCAGAGCAGTGACAGCCTCCTGCCACTTGCCCAGGTTAGCCTGGCAAATGCCGATGTAGAGCTGAGCCAGATTACCTGCATCGGTAGAACTGTACTCGCTGGCCACCTTCTGGAACAGGGGCAGAGCCTTCTCATACTCGTCGTTGACGAACAGCTCCTGAGCCTTGCCAAGTTCTGTGCTGGCCTCCTGCTGACGGGGCTCGAAATAATAGTTGTTTGCCAGGATGGCGCATACCACGATGGCAATCACTGCCACTACGGCGATAATGATGGCCTTCTTATACTTCTCGAAGAAAGCCTCGGTCTTCGTGACCTGCTGCTCTAAAGCGGCAGCCTGCTGTTGATTCATTTTTGCCATTATTCTTATTGTTTTATTGTTATTTCACAACAGTTTGCAGCCCCGAAACTCGTTCTTTGCAAGGCATAAACTACCCTTCAGGCCACAAATCGGCTGCAAAGGTACAAAGAAATTATGAATTACACACGAAGAAAACCGATTTTTTTTATTTTTTCTTATTTTCCAAGAGCAAACCCAAGAGCAAACAAGAGCAAACCCAAGAGCAAACAAGAGCAAAGGCCAAGAGCAAACCGGGGTGATGCCATATTATGTAAGAGGTACGCGCGACGTTGTTACGAAAAACCCCTCCTTTTGGAGGGGGTTAGGGGGAGGCTTTAGAGGGCGATGGGGCCGTAGCCCATACAGGAGGTCGTTCCCAGCGCCGTCAGTGCGGCGGTGATAATGCTCGCTATCACCTGCAGAATGGTCTTCCAAGTGTCCTTTTTCATAGCATGTGTGTCTTTCATGGTTTAAAACTCTTCGGCTAACTACATCGGGTAGCCGCGTCCCGTTTCAATTCTCCTTTAGGCTAATCCCTCTCCCCCTCAGCTTCCCCCCTCCCCTTTCTCCCACCTAAAGGTTCTCTCTTTGAGAGTGTGGCGTTGCAATGGAGTGTGGCACGCAATGGGAGGGGTCGGGGGTAGGCTTGGAGGGGGCTGGGGGAGGCTGTTAGGGCTCCTGCTCTGCCTGTTGCTTCGCCTCGCGGACGGCCTTGGCTCCGTAGAGGGGCTGACCCTTCGAGTTCAGGGCAACGTCGCGCATCGACCAGGTCACATCGGCGATGGCCTCGGCAACCTTCTTCTTGCCAACCTTGATCTTGTTGGGCGAGAAGATGAGCTTGGTGCTCTTCAGGTGCTCGGCCTGGTTCCAGTCCTCCAGGTGGTTG
>JAEEVT010000137.1 GCA_016291005.1 Prevotella sp.
ATGTTTACGCAAATCGCGGAGAATTTCAGACTCCTGTATGTAACTAATTCGTAACCTCTTCAAAATATTGACTCTAATCATTACTGAAAGTCAATTTGTTATCTAAAATCGGCGCTTTTGCTGTCACGAAGAAATCTCTGACCTAAAGGTCTGAGTGTGGCTTCGCAATGAAAAATTGAAGTTATGTATTACTCGATAGAAAAGATTACTACGCTTATTGGGGCGCGGCGCATCGGGATGGCAGACGCGCAGATAGGATGGTTGCTTACCGACAGCCGCTCGCTGTGTTTCCCAGAGGAGACGCTGTTCTTTGCCTTGAAGACCCAGCGCAACGACGGCCATAAATACATTGACGATCTATACCGTCGTGGCGTCCGTAACTTTGTGGTGGAGAACAGTTCACCGTTTTCAGGGCTTCGACCTGAAGGTCAAAGTATGGCACACTATCGCAATTCTCAATACCCCGCCGCCAACTTCCTCGTTGTGCCGTCGCCATTAGAGGCCTTGCAACGGTTGGCTGAGCGACATCGCGACGAGTTCGACTGTCCCGTGGTAGGCATCACGGGGTCTAATGGTAAGACGATGGTCAAGGAGTGGCTGTATCAGGTGCTATCGCCAGACCATTGCGTGACGCGGTCGCCGAAGAGCTATAACTCACAGATTGGTGTGCCGCTGAGCGTATGGCTGTTGAACGAGAAGACTGACGTGGCGCTCTTTGAGGCAGGCATCAGTCAGCCAGGTGAGATGGAAGCGCTGGCCGACATCATCCAGCCAACCATCGGCGTGTTCACGTCGTTGGGTGCCGCCCACCAGAAGCAGTTCCGCTCGATGGAAGAGAAGTGTATAGAAAAACTGAAGCTGTTCCATAACGCTCAGGCCATTATCTATAATGCCGACGAGCCAATTGTGTCGCGCTGCATCCGTCGTTCCGACTTCAAGGGCAAACGCATCGCCTGGCGCCGTGAGGAACTGGTGGACAAATTTAAGATACCGTTCAGCGACGAGGCATCCATAGAGTGCTCCTTAGCGGTGGCTGCCACGGCACTCTATTTAGGCGTTGACCCAGAGGTGCTGAAGGAACGCATGGCCCGACTGGAACCTGTCGCCATGCGCTTGGAAGTGAAGCAGGGACAACGGGGCTGTACGCTCATCAACGACTCATACAACTCCGACATTAATTCGTTGGACATTGCGCTGGATTTCATGGCGCGGCGGGCAGCAGCGGGTGGCGGCAGCTTTTCTGAAGACACCAAACGGCCTGTCGGCGGGGATACCGGACATCCTGGACAGGCAAAGGACACTCGCCTGACAATCATCCTCAGCGACATCCACCAGAGCGGCATGGACTACGACGAACTGTATGGCCGCGTCAACGAGCTGTGTGTACAGCGCGGCGTGAGCAAGTTGATAGGCATTGGCACCCGCATGGCTTCGAAGAGCAACCTGATAACCATCGGCGAGAAGTACTTTTTTACTTCCACCGACGAGTTCCTCCATAGCGACGTGTTCCGCTCGCTGCGTAACGAACTGATACTCATCAAGGGCGCCCGTGCCTTTGGATTCGACCGCATTAGCGAACAGTTGGAGCAGAAGGTGCATGAGACCATTTTGGAGGTCAACCTCAATGCCGTGGTCGATAACCTGAACCACTATCGTTCCCTCTTGAAACCCGAGACGAAACTGGTCTGTATGGTGAAGGCCGATGCCTATGGTGCAGGTGCCGTAGAGGTGGCTAAGACGCTGCAAGACCACCGCGTGGACTACCTTGCCGTGGCTGTTGCCGACGAGGGCGTCACCCTGCGCCGCAATGGCATCACGCAGAACATCATGATTATGAACCCTGAGATGACAGCCTTCAAGACCATGTTCGACTACGACTTGGAGCCGGAGGTCTATTCCTTCCGGCTGATGGAAGCCTTGATACATGCTGCCGAGAAGGAGGGTATCACCGGCTGGCCCGTACATATCAAGATAGACACGGGCATGCACCGCTTAGGTTTCGACCCGGAGAAGGATATCGATGAGGTCATCCGCAGGCTGAAGAACCAGAATGCCATCATTCCGCGGTCGGTGTTCAGCCATTTCGTAGGCTCCGACAGCGACGACTTCGACAACTTCTCCCGCATGCAGTTCGAGAAGTTCGATCGTGCCAGCCAACAGTTGCAAGCTGCCTTCAGCCATAAGATTCTGCGCCACATGGACAACTCTGCCGCCATCGAGCACTTCCCCGAGCGCCAGATGGACATGTGCCGGTTGGGTTTGGGATTGTATGGCGTTGACCCGCGCGACAACAAGATGCTGTCGACGGTCAGCACGCTGAAGACCACCATCCTCCAGCTGCGCCATGTGCCGAAGGAGGAAACCGTGGGCTACAGCCGCAAAGGCATCCTGACGCGCGACAGCGTCATCGGAGCTATCCCCATTGGCTATGCCGACGGGCTGAACCGTCACTTAGGTCGCGGCGCTGGCTATTGTTTGGTGAGTGGTAAAAAGGCACCTTATGTGGGTAACATCTGTATGGATGTCGCGATGATTGACGTTACTGACATCCCTGACGTTCAGGAAGGTGATACGGTAGAGATTTTTGGTGATCACCTGCCCGTCACGGTGCTCTCCGACATCCTCGAAACCATTCCATACGAGGTGCTCACCAGCGTCAGTTCGCGTGTCAAGAAGGTCTATTTCCAGGATTAGTCGGGCTTTAGCGTGTGACGGAAACAAAGATTTACGTTAACGATTTAGTAAGAAAAAGTCAGCGAAACGTACGCCGTTCGCTGATTTTTTTGTATCTTTGCATCCGATAACGCTAAAACAAACGTAAAATATCGATATTTAAAGAACAATGGAACAAGTCTTTAGTTACATTATCAGCCTGGGAGCATCGGTGATGATGCCCATCCTCTTTACCATTATCGGCCTTTGCATTGGCCTGAAGTTCGGACGCTCGCTGAAGTCGGGACTTTATGTTGGCGTCGGTTTTGTGGGCTTGGGCATCGTGACGGCCCTGCTGACGACGAACTTCGGCGGTCCGCTGTCGGCTATCAGCGAACTTTACCACCTGCAACTGAAGGTGTTTGACATGGGCTGGCCAGCCGCTGCCGCCGTGGCTTACAATACGGCAGTTGGTGCGCTCATCATTCCGATCTGCCTGGGCGTCAACTTCCTGCTGCTCATCACGGGCTGCACCAGGACGGTGAACATTGATCTGTGGAATTACTGGCACTTCGCCTTCATCGGCGCCGTGGCCTATTTCGTTATGGACCAGAGCCTGGCATGGGGCTATTTTGCTGCCATCGTGTGCTACATCGTCACGCTGGTGATGGCTGATCTCACGGCAGACAAGTTCCAAGAATATTATCCTGAGTGGCAGGGCATCAGCATCCCGCAGCCTTTCTGCCAGAGCTTCGTGCCGTTCGCGCTGATCATTGGCAAGGCTTTGGATATGATTCCCGGCTTCGACAAGCTGAACATCGACGCCGAAGGTATGAAGAAGAAGTTCGGCGTCATGGGCGAACCGCTCATCCTGGGTGTCATCGTGGGTGCCCTGATTGGTGTTTTGGCCCAGCTCGATATCAAGAAGATTCTGTTCCTCGGTGTGACGATGGGTGCCGTCATGGAACTCATCCCCCGCATCACCTCTTTATTTATAGAAGGCTTGAAACCCATCGCCGAGAAGACGCAGGAAGTGGTGAAGCGTAAGTTCAACGGCAAGAAAGTCTATATCGGTATGTCGCCCGCCGTGGTCATCGGCCATCCTACGACACTCGTCGTCTCGCTGCTGCTGATTCCCGTAGCCTTGGGTTTGGCTGTCATCCTGCCTGGCAACCAGTTCCTGCCTTTGGCCTCGCTGGCTGGAATGTTCTACCTCTTCCCCGTGGTGCTGCCGTTTACGAAGGGTAATGTGGTGAAGACGTTCCTCATCGGACTGGTGGCGCTGGCCGTTGGCCTATACTTCGTCACCGACATGGCGCCAGCCTTCACACAGGCTGCCCATACCGTCTTCGAGCAGACTGGCGACAAGGCCGCCGATATCCCGCAGGGCTTTGAGGGCGGCGCGCTTGACTTCGCCTCGTCGCTCTTCGGCTGGGTTATATACAAGTGCGTGGCTTACCTGAAGTGGATTGGTGCCGGCGTGCTGACACTCATCACCATTGGCATGGTGGTCTGGAACCGCCTCCGCATCGCCCGCGAGAACAAAAATGCGCAGTGATTTTTAGAAAGAAATGGGAAAGAATTAGAAATAATTACGTCCAACAATTAGAAAGAATAATATTTCCAGATGACGAGGCAAGAATATAAGGATATATATGAAGTGGTTGGTGCTGCTATGGAGGTTCATAAAACCTTAGGGCGTGGCATGGCTGAGGCAATATATCAAGAAGCTCTTGCTGTGGAGATGAAGAAGCGGGGACTGATTGTTGAGCGTGAGAAAGAGCTCAGATTAAGCTATAAAGATGTATTATTGGAAAAGGTTTACTATGCCGATATGTTCTATCAGGGCATCATCATAGAATTGAAGTCGGTTGAAGAAATCGCCTCTGACCATCGTGCACAGTTGTTTAACTATATGCGTATAACTGGACAGCATCGTGGCATTCTATTTAATTTCGGCGAAAAATTCCTTCGTTCTGAGCGTTTTCTCTATCTGCCTGAAGACGATGACTTTGTCTTACTTACGCAGGACAATTATAAGGACTACATTACCAGTGAGAAAAGAAATGGGAAAATATAGACGGAATATTTTATTTTTTCTAATTGTTGGAATGGATTCTTTCTAATTCTTGCTGATTTCTTTCCAAATAAAACAAAAACGAACATTAATTTAATAAAAAAATATATGAAAAAAACAATTTTGATTTTAATGCTTATGGGCAATTTGTTGAATGGCTTCGGCCAGCAGACCGTGAACTTCCAGACGGCATGCCATCCGGAGGACGTGAAACACTACGACACCAAAACCCTGCGGGAGCGCTTCGTCATGGAGAAAGTGATGGAGGCCGACAAGATTAACTTGACCTACTCGCACTACGACCGCTTCATCTTCGGCGGCGCCATGCCTGTGACGAAGGACCTGAAATTGGAGAACTTCCTCGAACTGGGTCTTGACGTTGATCCGAACATCAAGGAGAAGTATTTCCTTTACAACCGCGAGATTGGCATCGTGAACTGTGGCGAAGGCGACGGTTGGGTCATCGTTGATGGTAAGGAGTACGCCCTCTCTCCCAAGGAGGCACTTTACATCGGTCGCGGCCACATCGGCAAGGACAAGGATGTCAACAAGGAGGTACTGTTCCGCTCAAAGGATGCTCAGAAGCCTGCCAAGTTCTACCTGAACTCAGCTACCGCCCACCAGCACTATAAGACGCAGTGGGTGACACTTGACGGTCGCAAGGGTTCGCTGAAGGCTGCCGTCTGGGGACCCGTCGGTTCGCTGGAGGAGTGCAACAACCGCACCGTCTATAAGCTCATCGTCAACGACGTCCTGGAGGAAGGTCCCTGCCAGCTGCAGCTCGGTCTGACACAGCTCAACCCCGGTGCTGCCTGGAACACCATGCCGCCTCACACCCACGGTCGCCGCATCGAGGCATACTACTACTTCAACCTGCCTCAGGAGCAGACTATTGCCCACATCATGGGTGAACCGCAGGAGAGCCGCGTCGTATGGCTGCACAACGAGCAGGCCATCATGTCTCCTGAGTGGTCAATGCATGCTGCCGCCGGCACTTACTATTACACCTTCATCTGGGGCATGGCCGGCGAGAATCTCTACTACAACGACAAGGACAACATCCCCGTCATCGATATTCGATGACGGAGTTAAGAGTTAAGAATTAAGAGTTAAGAGTTATCGGCTAAGCCGATTAAGAATTAGGAATTAAGAATTATTGCGATGAGCGACTTCGGCAAGATGCTTGATGAAAAATGTCTCATGTTTGCTGTGAGAGTGGTTAATTTGTGCCGTTTCTTGGATAAAGAACGAAAAGGTAGGCACATTGTTGATCAGATTATGCGCAGCGGAATGAGCATTGGAGCCAATTTGGCCGAAGCCGAATGTGCCATCAGCGATAATGATTTCTTATCAAAACTCTACATTTCTTTAAAGGAATGTAACGAAACTCTTTACTGGTTACGTCTTTTGCGAAAAGTGAATGATTTGGATGAAAAGCAGTTTCAATCTATCTATGATGATGGGGAGGAACTAAAACGCCTTTTGGTTTCAATCATCAAAACAAAACGTAAAAATACCGGTCTTGATAATTCTTAATTCCTAATCGGCGAAACCAAATAATTCTTAATTCTTAATTCCTGAAAGGAACAACTCTTAATTCTAAAATCTAAATTCTAAATTCACAAAAATATGACACCAATTCAAAAAACCAAAATGTCCAACTTTCGTTGGGTCATCTGTGCGCTGCTGTTCCTGGCAACGACAATTAACTACATGGATCGTCAGGTCCTGTCACTAACCTGGAAAGACTTTATTGCCCCTGAGTTCCATTGGACTGACGGCGACTACGGAACCATTACTGGTATGTTCTCGCTGTTCTATGCCATCGCCAACCTCTTCGCTGGCAAGTTCATCGACTGGATGGGCACCAAGAAGGGCTACCTCATCGCTATCTTCGTGTGGTCGTTAGGTGCTGTGCTGCACGCCGGTTGCGGCTGGGTGGCCATGACAGTCGAAGGCTACGACTCCGTGGCACAGTTAGGTCAGCTGACGGGTGATGCCGCTGTGGCCATTGCCACCATCTCCGTTTGGCTCTTCCTAAGCTGCCGCCTGATTCTTGCCGTCGGTGAGGCAGGCAACTTCCCTGCTGCCATCAAGGCTACCGCCGAGTACTTCCCCAAGAAGGACCGTGCCTTCTCCACCTCTATATTTAATAGTGGTGCCTCGGTGGGCGCCTTGGCTGCTCCTGCCACCATTCCCCTGCTGGCCCGTGCCTGGGGCTGGGAGATGGCATTCATCATCATCGGTTGCCTTGGCTTCATCTGGATGGGTCTGTGGATGTGGCTCTACGAGAAGCCGGCCAAGAACAAGTTCGTCAACCAGGCTGAGCTGAACTACATCGAACAGGACAACGACCTGGCTGAGGCTCAGGATCGCGACAACATGAAGGAGGAGAAGACCATTCCGTTCTTCAAGTGTTTCACCTACAAGCAGACGTGGTCCTTCCTTGTGGGTAAGTTCATGACTGATGGCGTGTGGTGGTTCTTCCTCTTCTGGGCACCGGCTTATTTCTCCGACCAGTACGGCTATACCTCCGACTCAGCTATGGGTATTGCGCTTATCTTCACGCTCTACGCCATTGTGACCATACTCTCTATTGGCGGAGGATACCTGCCAACCTACTTCGTCGACAAGAAAGGCATGAATCCCTATTTAGGACGTATGCGTGCAATGCTCATCTTCGCATGCTTCCCCGTACTCGGACTCTTTGCACAGCCACTCGGTGCCTATAGCGCATGGTGGCCTGCCATCCTTATCGGTCTCTTAGGTGCTGGACACCAGGCGTGGTCTGCAAACCTCTTCTCAACCATTGGCGACATGTTCCCGAAGTCAACCATCGGAACCATTGTCGGACTCGGAACAATGGCTGGTGGTATCGGCTCTATGTCCATCAACCTCGGCTCGGGTAAGTTCTTCGACTGGGCAGCCGCTCAGGGCGCCAACTTCACCTTCTTCGGCTTCGAGGGCAAACCTGCCGCCTACATGGTAGTATTCTGCATCTGCGCCGTCGCCTACCTCATCGGCTGGTGCATCATGAAGGCCCTTGTTCCTAAGTACAAGCCCATCACTCTCGAAGACTAATCCTTGTCTTCCCTAAAACGACAAACGTATAAAGCGCTCTGGCTACCCAGCCGGAGCGCTTATTTTGCTGAAGCGTAGAAAACCTTCAGAAATCACGTAGAAAACCTCCAGTTATCCTAAGGATAAGTTGAAGTTATCCTTAGGATAACCTGAGGAAATCCTTAGGATAACTGAGTATTCCCACGGTGGGAACATCAGGTTGTAGTGTACTGAATTTGGTTGACAGTATTGTTTGTTATTCCTAACTTGGTTTACACTTCATTGTTTTTATTCCTATACAGGTTGTCAGTT
>JAEEVT010000138.1 GCA_016291005.1 Prevotella sp.
TCTGCTCTACGCTCTCCTTGTCGAGGGCTACGGGCTTCATGGCAGCCACCTGCATAGCTACGAGGTGACCCTGCTCAGCAGCGGGCTTGTTGGTCTGTACCATGGTGCAAAGGGTGTTCTTACCCATGTGGTTGTAAACCTCGATGTTCTCACCCTCGAGAGTCAGGTAGCCGTCGAGCTCCATCTTCTCACCAGTGATACCAGAACGCTGTGTCACAGCCTCCTGAGCGGTCTGACCGTTGATGTCGAGCGCCTTTACAGCCTCGATGTCCTTAGCCTTGGCAGCGATAGCAGCGTCGAGGATGCTCTGGGTCAGGGCGATGAAGTCAGCGCCGTTGGCCACGAAGTCGGTCTCACACTTAAGGGCGAGCATGGCGGCAAAGCCGTCAACAGCCTTTACGAGAACACAACCATTTGAAGTCTCACGGTCGCTACGCTTAGCAGCGATAGCGAGGCCACGCTCACGAAGGAGCTCCTTAGCCTTGTCGAAGTCGCCCTCAGCCTCAGTCAGAGCCTTCTTTACGTCAGCCAGACCAGCGCCAGTCATAGCGCGAAGCTTCTTGATATCGTCTATTGAAATAGCCATTTTGATTTACAATTCTTAATTCTAAATTCTTAATTGGCAGCGCCAATAACTTTTAATACTAAATTCTTAATTGGCAGCGCCAACAACTCTTAATTCTTAACTCTAAACTCTAAATTACTCCGCAGGAGTTTCCTCAGCAGCGGGAGCCTCTTCCACAGCGGGAGCAGCCTCCTCAGCTACGGGAGCCTCAGCCTCCTTACGGGGCTTGCGAGCCTGACGGCGGGGAGCCTTCTCCTCCTCCTCAGCCTCAGCCTGGGCGTCAGAAGCCTTCTCGTCAGCCTTCTCGACCTTGCGCTCCTCGATACCTTCGTTGATGGCGGCGCAGCAAGCAGTGAGGATCACCTCAACGCTGTCCTTGGCGTCATCGTTAGCGGGGATGATGAAGTCGATGTTCTTGGGGTCAGAGTTGGTATCGACAATACCGAATACGGGGATACCCAGACGGTTAGCCTCGCGAACGGCAATCTGCTCCTTCAGCACGTCAACGACGAACAGGGCAGAGGGCAGACGGGTCAGGTCGGCGATAGAACCGAGGTTCTTCTCCAGCTTGGCACGCTGACGGGTCACCTGCAGCAGCTCGCGCTTCGACAGGTTGGCGAAAGTGCCGTCCTGCATCAGCTTGTCGATGTTCGACATCTTCTTCACAGCCTTACGGATGGTGGGGAAGTTGGTCAACATACCGCCCGGCCAGCGCTCTGTAACGTAAGGCATGCCTACGCTCTGAGCCTTCTCGGCGATGATCTCCTTGGTCTGTTTTTTAGTAGCGACGAAGAGCACCTTCTTGCCACTCTTGGCAATCTGCTTCAGAGCATCGGCAGCTTCGTCAATTTTTACGACGGTCTTGTGGAGGTCAATGATGTGGATACCGTTACGCTCGGTATAGATGTAGGGAGCCATAGCGGGGTTCCACTTGCGCTTCAGGTGGCCGAAGTGGCAGCCTGCCTGCAGTAATTGGTCAAAATTTGTTCTTGCCATTTTGTTTTCTTTACTTTTTTAATTGTGTTTACTTTCTTTTTAATTCTTTGTCCAGAATCAGCCCGATGGTAGTCCAGAGGAATCCAACGAGTTTAGATGCTAAACTGTTCAGTATATTAACGCTTACTGAACTGGAAGCGACGACGTGCCTTGGGCTGACCGGGCTTCTTACGCTCAACCTCACGAGCATCGCGGGTCAGGAAACCGTGGTCCTTCAGACTCTTCTTGTCCTCAGCATTGACCTTGACCAGAGCACGGGCGATGGCCAGACGCAGAGCCTGGCTCTGACCAGTGAAACCACCACCGTCGAGGTTAGCCTTGATGTCGTATTTCTCAGCAACCTCCAGCAGGGTCAGCGGCTGCTTCACCACGTACTGCAGGATGGCAGAGGGGAAGTAAACTTCCAAGTCTTTCTTGTTGATCGTGATCTTGCCAGTACCCTCTGACAGATAAACGCGAGCTACTGAGCTCTTGCGACGACCTATTGCATTGATGTATTCCATCTTATTAATATTTAATCTTTAATCTTTAATTTACTTGTACTGGTTGATGTCGATAGCCTTGGGCTTCTGAGCCTCGTGCTTGTGCTCTGTACCATCATAGATATAGAGGTTGTTCAGCAGGGCACGTCCAAGCGGGCCTTTGGGCAGCATACCCTTCACGGCGTGCTTGATGATGCGCTCTACGCCAAACGGCTTCTTACGGAGCTCGGCGGGCGTGTTGAAACGCTGACCACCGGGATAGCCCGTGTAGCGAGTGTAGACCTTGTCGGTCTCTTTCTTACCAGTAAATACCACCTTGGCTGCATTGATGATGATAACATTGTCACCGCAGTCCTGGTTCGGAGTGAAGGTGGGCTTGTACTTTCCGCGGATAATCTTGGCAACCTTTGAAGCCAAGCGGCCTACTACCTGGTCGGTAGCGTCGATGACCAGCCATTCCTTCTGCTCACGAGCAGCTTCCTTGCTGACGGAAACGGTCTTGTAACTTAAAGTGTTCATTTCAAAAAATAATTTTACTACTAAAAAACAGTTTTACTTTATAATAATAATGTACGCGCATAAAACTCACACCCGAGGTCTAACTCCCGGTTGTTAGTCTAACGTGCGCTCCCTTCCGAGGAATTCATCATTCACCCTTCCAGGACTTTTGAACCGGCGATTCACGAACCACTGCGTCTGGCCAAAGACGCCGCTATTCACACTCCAGCTCGCGGGGATTCTAAGTCTCTCCCCCTAAATCGGACTGCAAAGGTACGACTTTTCTTCATAATACGCGCGCAAGAGAACCTCCGAAAAGCCAATATTTATATTTATTTAACACTCTGCTCACCTTTTCCTTCAGATTCCTTTGGCATTGTTCGGCAAAAAATGCGTACCTTTGCAGCAATCTATTCGATGACATTTATGAGAAAGGACAGATACATCATCATACTGACAACTATTGTCACCGTACTGGCCTTGACGGTGGGCTGCACAAAGCCTGACCGCAACGACGAGGCTGTTGCGCTGAGCAAAGAAATAGTCAACAATGGATTATCCGACGTTGAACATTCTATGGAGCGTGTGGATAGTGCGGAGCAGGCCGGTTTGTTCACAGCGGTACGTGCTAATATTACCAAAGCCATTATCTATGAGAATGCCGACAGACGGCGGCTGGCAGCCTATTACGCTGAGAAAGCGATTGCCGCAGAGGCAGGACATGCTGTTACCACGTCTGCAGACAGCAGCCTTTATTGTAAGGCTCGCTGGATTCTGGGCAACGGTGCATACGCCGATGGCGAGTATGGTAAATCGATCGCCCTCTCCAAGGAAATCATCGCATTTGTGGGTGACGGCACAACGCCAAACGTTGTGGAGATGAAGTGCAGGGCACTGATGCAGATGGCAGATTGTGAAAGCAAGCTGGGGCATATAGCGGAATCCGAGCAGTTGTTCCTGCAATGCATCGATGATTTGATGGCAAGTACACAGCATGCCACCGATTATGGGGAGATTGACCCGCTCATCTATACGTTGCTTTCACTCAACGACCTGTATATCGAAAATAATATGCCAGAGAAAGCGCTGCCCCTGATAGCAAAGATAGACACAGCGATGGCGCGTCTGATACGTTGTCCCAACACTCCCGACTGGGCGATGCAAAAGCGCCGCAACAACGTGACCATCAGTAAGGCGATGGTCTATGCTGCCAATAATCAGAAAGAGCAGGCAGAGGCTCTTCACCGCGAATATCAGCAGTCCCAAGGTTTAGGAGCATATCAGCAGTCCCAAGGTTTAGGAGCGCTTGACAGGGCTGCCGAAGGCCTGTATCTGTCGATGGCAGGCCGTTACGACGAGGCTGTCCGCTTGTTCGACGAAACCGACTCCATGATGCACTCCAACGGTGAACCCGTCATCGACCTCTATGTCAAGACCTTGTTAAATTATAAGTACGGTGCCCTGCAAAAGGCGGGGCGCACGGCAGAGGCATTGGCGCTGAGTGACCGCATACGTCAGTTGTCGGACTCCATCCGCCAGCAGGAACGGCAGGCCGACGTGGAGCAGTTGCAGGAAATCAAGCAGCAGGAAGAGGAGATTGCCAGCAAGCACCAGGCGCTCGTTGTCCACCGCATCATTCTCGCCAGCGCCTTCCTCGTCTGCCTACTCATCGCCTATCTGCTCTGGCGTTCCTATAAATATAATAAGGTACTGACTGAAAAGAACCGCAAGCTCTACGAGGAGATAGAACAGCGCCGACAGGAGCAGCAGCAGGAGATGGAGCTATTGCAGGCCGCTCCAGAGGAACGACTCACCACCGAACAGCTCCTCTTCCGTCGCCTCTGTACGCTCATGGACGAAAAGCAGCCCTATACCGACGAAACCCTGAACCGCGACACGCTGGCCTCGCTCCTTGGCACCAACGTGAAATATGTGGAGCAGGCCATCCGTCAGTGTTCTAAGGGCGAGACGGTAGGCGACTTCATCAACCGCTACCGTCTTGAGCATGTCGCCCGTCTGCTGAAGTCCACCAGCGACCCCATTGCCGTCATTGGCGAACTCTCCGGCATCCCCAGCCGCGCCACCCTCGCCCGACTTTTCCGCAACGCCTATGGCATGACACCGAGTGAATACCGCAAAATCTAAGTTTTTCCCCCGATGAAATGGGGAAAAAAGTAGTTTTTCCTGATTTGAGACATATTTTTCCGCCAGTGAGACACATGTTTCGCTGACAGTTTGTAATTTTGCACCCAGAAAATCAATAATACATTTGTAAAATATGAATTATGAAATGATTATCACCGTCGCTCTTGCCGCAGCCATCATCGTGATCGTGTTGGCGTTGGTTACCATTATCGTGTTCCAGCGATGGCGCATCAGCGACAGCAATGCCCACCTCAAAGAGTTCATCAACGAGAACCTGGAGTTACGGCAAAAGATACGGCAATCAGGTATGTTTGTGGCGTTACTCTGCATAACGGCAACAGCAGTGGCACAGACGCCCTCCGATGTCTCATGGAGGTATTCTGACAGATTTCCAAAGTTACCGCCGTTAAGGGTTGAACTAGATTATTCCCTGTTCGCCCAAACCCAGCCGAGCTGGCTACAGATGCCTCTGGGAAGCACCCAGGAAAAGGACTCCGTCAAAGACCAATCTATTATGTTTCGTCATCAGGAACACAATTCGACGATGCAATATCATTACAAGTCGCGACCCGATTACTCGAAGATGATCGACAACTTGGAGGGCATTCGCGACCATATCGTAAGAAAAAGAAGATGGGATGAAGGACGACCGCTCCAGCCACTGGCACCAAGGACGAGATTTATAATTACGAATTAAAATAATATCATTATGAAAAAATTATTGATGGCAGCTATCCTTTGCTGCGCAACAACAGTAGTGAACGCCCAGAACACAGTAGAAGAAAACGTGAAGATTGCCGAGCAGACGGTGAAGCTGGCGGAAGCGAATCCAACGGATGGCCAGAAGCAGTATGCCGCAGCCGCGGCGCTGATGGGCGTCGCCGTCAACACCGACGGCCAGTACGACCGCGCCATCAGCTACGCCCACAAGGCACTCGAGATTGCCAAGGCGCAAAAGGAGCGGAAGGACACACTCCTTGCCAACACGTATTCCTTGCTCAGTAACATCTACATGCTGCAAGGCAGCGTGGACAATGCCTGCGACTTCATGGAACTGTCAGTCGATGCCGCCGAGGAGCAGTTGGGCCGCTACGACGCAGGAACCATCTACAACCGTCTTAAAACCGGTCTCACCCTCATCTCGATATACCCCGACACGCGACGCGGTTTCCTGCATGTCATGCAGGCGTTCTACGACAACGACAAGGCACCCATCAACAACCGCATTAAGAACATGGATCAGTTCACCATCAGATTCAACTTGGCAATGGAGCAGATGCTGACGGCTTATGCCAACGGAAATCGCTATGCTCTTCCCGTGGTAACGATGGATGGAGAGAAATACTACATGGTGCAGACCCGTGACTGGCATATCGGACAGCCGCTTGCGAACTGGCTATCACCCAATATGCTGCGTAGCCAGGAAGAGAGGGAGGCACACAAAGGCGAGAACATCGTCTTGATGAACGATAAGGGAGAATTCCGCCGCCTCAGCAAGGAGGAGGGCCAGAAAGTCGCGTTAGAAACTCCCAGCTTCATGTTCAATGCCACTTCCCGTGAGATAGTGACAGCTCCCAATGCCACCTATCTTTGGTACCTACAGCCCCAGATTTACAACGACACCGTCAAACGATTCGAAGAATTCATAAACAAGAAATAATTAGTTGAAGTCAGCACCCTAAGAGTCAGGCAAAGACTTTTGGGATGCACTTTACTCCATGTATTGTGGCCTTGGATGGCCTCAAAAGTCAAACTGTCATGCCTACTTATAAGTATTATTAAGGTGCCTCAACTTGGGGCACCTTAATATAATAGGTCTATGCTACTTCCAATTCCTTAGGCAGAAGTTCTAAAGTAAGCGCATCCTCGATTTTGCAAATGGTCTCAATCGACAGGTTCTCCTGCCCTTTGAGGATTTTTGAGACATACTGCTGACTACACCCCAGCCGTTCTGCAAGGGCTTTCTGTGTCAAGCCCTCGGCATCCATCTGTTCCAACATTCGAATGGCCACCAATTGTGAAAAGCGCAGCCACGACTTGTTCTGCTGACGCCATTCGGCCTTCTCTCTCCATCGTGAAGGAGAGGATGGCGCATGTTTACGAAGTCTCTCTTCAATTGTACTCATATCTGTCATTCGTATTAAAGTTCTGCAATATATTCTATAAAACTGTCATCGTCAATGATGTGTTCGCTTAGCAGAAAATTTCTTACTCTTTCAATCTTTTCAAGCTCGAGCCTTGTATGTTCCCGCTCATCCATCCTTAATGTAAGTTTGATTGCCCCACCTGTTATGACATATGCTCCAGTGGAAAGACGGATGGCATAAACACGCAACCAAGATGAGTGTAATGGCCGACTTTTGATTCTTGCCTTGCCTTTCTGGAGTAACTTTTCTGTGGTCTCATTATTGTCCAACGGTCTGAACAGGGTGTCAAGGTCAACGCTCCCAGCCAAGTGAATCAGTAAGCTTTCAATCTCGTCGCTGTCTTCAATGGTATCCCAAATGGCATCTTCGATATTGACATGGTAGAAGCCTTTCAGGTCTTCTTGGTTTTTGATAAAAAAGTCTCGTAGCCATACGACATCGTTCCAATGGTCAAGTAGGATTTCCAGCTCATGGCAATTAGCGTCATCGTCACGAACAGCCCAGAGTTTTCCGTTTACCAGTTCCTCAAACTTCATTGTTATCGTTCATTTTCGGTTGCAAATGTACAACAATTATTTGAAAAATACAACTTTTCGGTTGATTTTTTTATTGCAGCGAAACACGCAAGATGATACGCGAACATGATGGCGAGAGACTATTGACCATACGCGAGCTGTCGACCTTAGACATTGTTACAAAGGTGTACCGCCAGCAGAAGAACCACTTTGGAAGCAATGATCCCAGGGAAAGCATCCCTGACAGGATTGTGAGCATATCAAAGCCGTACGTGAGGCCCATCGTGCGTGGCAAGGAAGTGAAGAACGTGGAGTTTGGCGCCAAGTGCAACAACATCCTCGGACGGTATCTCCTTCATCGAGAAACTCTCCTTCAACGCCTTCAGTGAGGGTACGAGGCTTGTGCACTGCATCAAGATGCACAAGCGTCTGTTCAAGGTGGACGCAAAGAAGATAGGCGGGGACACTGGCTATGCAGGCACATCCAACCGCAATCTCTGCAAGGAGCTGGGCATTCAGACATCGTTTGTGAAGCGTGGCCGTCCTTCCGCAGGAAAGAAGGAGAAGGACTTCGTCCGCCAAGAGCTGGCCAGAGTCAGGGCCACAGCGATGGAAGGCTCGTTCGGAACGCAGAAAGAGCATTACGCCATGCGCAGGATCAAGGCCAGGAAGAAGAAAACGGAAAT
>JAEEVT010000139.1 GCA_016291005.1 Prevotella sp.
GATTGCGACGGCGAAGCTGGATATGCCGGAGGACATCATGGAGGCTCTGAACCATCTGGACGACGAGCCGCCTGAGCCTGCTCCAGTGGGCACTACGGTGAATGTTCAGGCGGGCGGTATTAATGTGCAACAGGCTAACACGGTGGTGAAATGAAGGAGAAGACGGATTTCTCGGGCGTCACACACTATACGCAGGTGGACGTCCAGCCAGGCGGCATCAACATTCAGAATGTGGAGCATCTGTATCAGGCCGACATCCTGAAGCAGCTGGGCATAGAGCTGGAGGTGAAGCAGAAGGGTGAGGCTGCGGCGCCGGCGGGGAGAGAGAGGCTGTGTCTTTTCGTCCACCCTGCTCTTGACGCTGAAAAGGCGTGGGAGGTTCATGAGGAGATAGCGCGTCTGGCGGCTCGTCAGGGGATACAGGAGATATGCAAATACCTCTCGCAGCTGAGCGATGAAAAGAAGGCGCTGCTGCCGCAGAATGCCGAGAAGGCGTATAACGAGCTTGTGAGGTTGGGGATGCCAGACGGCGAGGGTTACAGCCTGAAGACATTCACGAAGTACTATAAGAGATAGTACGGAATTACACAAAAAGAACCGTACACAAAAGAACCGTCCTTTTGTGTACTTTTTGTATGAATGCATCAGAACTGAATCCGGGTTCTGGTGCTTTTTTTTGTGCCCTTCAGGGAGCAAAACGGAGAAAAACGGAGAATTTCAGAGAATGTTGGAGAATGTTGGAGAAGGCCTTTCCAAAAGCCCTCCAACCGTAGGAAATAGTGCTTACCTTTGCATTGTCAACGAACGGAAACGGGGATTGACAAGTGTTATTTGACTTATTGATACAAACAATGGAAACCAAAATCTTAAGAGTGGTACGCCAGGGCGAGGCCTTCAGCGTACAGAGCAAACAGAGTGAGAACGGTCAGATCAGGAAGTGCAACATCGTGCTGAAGGAGCTGGGCGGTTCGAAGTTTGAAAACGAGTATGTGTGCGCCATGCTGGGCAATCTGGCGGCGTGCAGGTTCTACGAAGGTGACGTGGTCGTGGCCACCCTTCGTTTCTAAGAAAAAAAGAAACAACAATTTGAGTTGAAGCCGAGGAGGATGTTCTCGAGTAAATGGCCAAGGAATCTGAATGCTTCTTCTCGATCGATGTAAAAGTCGATGTAAATCAACTCAAAAAAACAATGAAAACAAATATTCAGATTTTTACAAGCGAAGTATTTGGCGAGATTCGTACTTGCCAAGTTAATAACCAAATCATGTTTGTGGGTAAAGATGTGGCTACGGCACTGGGCTACAGCAATACCCGCGATGCTCTGAGTAAGCATGTAGATGCCGAGGATAAGGGCACCGTCGCGATTCGCGACACTGCCTACGAAACCCGTGTAACACTCATCAACGAGTCGGGTCTGTACTCGCTGATTCTCTCTTCCAAGCTGCCACAAGCCAAGGCCTTCAAGCGATGGGTAACGGCCGAGGTGCTGCCACAGATTCGTAAGACGGGCGGTTACATTCCCACTCGCGATGCCAGTGGCCGCGAACTCAGCAGCGAAGAGATTATTGCCCAAGCCGACGCCATCGTAGGTCGCACCCTGCGCATGATGAACGAGTCAGCCGAGGACACGCTGACGGCGACGCAGGTGGCGAAGACGTTCAACATGACGGTCTTTGACTTCAACTGCGTGCTGCGCGACATGGGCATCCAGTACCGTCGCCACGGCCGCTGGAACATCTCCGACGACCTGAAGGGCCGCGACCTGGTGCGCCAGCGCACACACATCTCCTATTCGCTGAAGGGCGAGAAGAAGGTGAGGGTCTATATGACGTGGACGCTCAGCGGACTGAGATTCCTGAACTCAAAACTCGGATACCCTAATTTCTAATCGACTATGAGCGTACACATGATATATTACAAGGATGGGGTGAAGATGATGCGCCCCGTCCTGACGAGAGAAGAGTATCTGGCGCTGAGGAACGGCGGCGGCCAGAAGTCGCTGGTAAAGCGCATCCGTCACGGCGAGGACGGTCGGAAGTCGCAGCTGGTGCAGATGAACTATTCGTGTCTGCCCAACGAGGACGGAAGCCTGAAGGGCTCGAAGCGGATGAGTACGACGGTGGGGATGGACGTTGACCATCTGACGGCCGAGGAGATGCCCGTAGTCCGTGAACGTATCCTTAGCAAGAAGGACGAGCTGGGGCTGCTGATGCTGGAGGAGAGCGCCCGTGGCAAGGGCTACCACCTGGTGTTCCGCCGCCGCACGGGCCTGTCTCAGGAGGAGAACCTGAAGTGGGCTTCCGGCCTGCTGAATGTTGCCTACGACAAGGGTGCCAAGGACATCACCCGCGTGTTCTTCACCACGACGGAGCAGGAGCTGATTTATCTGGACGACGAAATCTTCAAGCCGACCCCCTCCCAACTCCCCCTAAAGGGGGAGGGCGGTTACTCTGTAGGCGAAAACACACCAGCAAAGGTATCTACTCCCCTCCCTCGCAGGGAGGGGGACGGGGGGAGGCTATTCCCCACCGACTATCACGGCATTCCGTTCAAGGACATCATCGCGAAGTACTGGGAGGTGAACAACCGCGGTTTTGAGCCCACGCAGGGCGACCGCGACACGCTGACCTACCAGCTGGCGTGCGACCTCAGGCACATCTGCGGCAGGAACTTTGAGTGGCTCGACCAGGTCATTCCCTGTTACGACGGCTTCCCGTTGGAAGAGAAGCGCGCGAAGATCAAGAGCGCCCTCGCGTCGGAGTTCAACGGCTTCCCCCTCCGTCTGCGCAATGTGCTGAACAGCCTGCAGACCCAACACCAGCCCCTCCCTGAATGGAGGGGAGTGGATAGTCTTGAAGGTGACGGCGAGGATGAAAGTACACAAAAAGAACCGTCTTTTTTGTGTAATTTCAAGAAGTTGCCGATGGGGGTGAAGGACTCCATCGATGCCGTTGGGCCGCAGTTGGCGATGCCGGTGGTGACGGCCATCTGTCCCTGCATCGGGCACTGGCTACGGGCGTGGTGCTCGACGTTCACGGCAAGAAGACCGGGCTGAACCTCATCTCCTATATTGCCGGTGACTTCGCCTCGGGCAAGGGTGGCATCGACCCCGTCGTGGAGGCCTGGATGAGCGAGGTGATGGCCCTCGACAGGATGTACATCGACCAGGAGGACGACTGGCGCCGTAAGAAGCGTGCGGCCAAGAACAAGAAGGAACAGCCCGAGGAACCGAAGCTGCCCGTGCGTTGCATCACGCTGAACAATACCGTTGCCAACATTGCCGAGCGACTGGCAAACACGGAGGGCAAGCACGCCTTCTCGTTCACTCCCGAGGCCGACACGGTGGCGCAGAAGTGGAAGCAGTCGGTCAGCGACTTCTCGGTGATGCTGCGCCAGAGCTACGACGGTTCGCGCTACGACCGCGAGGCCAGGAGCGTGGATGCCGTCAACGTCCACATCGACCACCTGTTGTGGGACGTCGTCCTGTGTGGCACCCCCGATGCCCTCTACCGCGTGGTGAACAACTACACCGACGGTTTCCAGAGCCGCATCGCCGTAGCCCGCACGCCCGACAACACGTTTGCACCCCTTGAGGACAAGCCCTACGTGCTGACCGACCGCCAGCGCGACCGCATCCTGCAGATAGCCCACCTGTTGCCCTTGATGCAGGGCGAGGTGGTGTTGCCGAAACTGGAGGCGAAGGGTCGCCAATGGGTGGAGCGCATCCGACTGGAGACAATGAAGAACGACGACCGCATCCGTGCCCGTCAGCGCTTCCGCGTCTGTGTGACGGCTCAGCGAATGACCTGTTGCCTGATGCTCTGCAAGGTGTGCGAGACGCTCATCCAGAAACACGGTCTGAACGGTGCCGAGACGCGGTTGAAGCAGCATCCCAACCTGTGGCGCGAACTCTTGCTGAAGGCGCAGACGCCCACGATGCTGGAGGCCTACGACGTGATAGCCGACTCGCTCTTAGAGAACGCCCTCTACTTCTTCCGCGACCGCATAGAGAACGCTTTCACGAGCCGTGACTATGCGGGCTACCTGAGCGGCGAGCGTCTGAAGCGTGGCAAGAACGACTCCATCTACGAGCGACTCGAACCGCAGTTCTCGTTCGAGCAGGCCATGCAGCAAAGCGTTGCCGTGAAGGGTGCCTCGGTAAACCACAATACCGTCCGTCAGATGCTGAAGAACTGGCGCAAGCAGGGTCTCGTGGTGCAGACGGAGGACGGGAAGTTCAGAAAGATGGCCTGACGTCTGACACCAAAGGTGGTCAAAATGGTCATGGTCATTTTGGTCAAAATCAAAAACGAACTTAAAAAGGCCGGGAACGGCCTTTTTATTATTTTTAACGTGGCGAGGAATCATAAAGTTCATAGTTCAAAGCAGGAAGTTCAAAGAAAATGAGTACCTTTGCACGGAATTTCGAAATTAAGATGACAAAGAATTTATTATTTGCGCTTTTGCTGACCCTGACGACGGGGCAGTTGAAGGCCCAGAATGGCGGTGGCACCGAGTGGCGTGATCCGTCTGTGAACCAGCAGAACCGTGAGGCCAGGCGGGCTAATTATTTTGCTTATGAGAATGAGTCGTTGGCCAGGATAGGGAAGAAGAATCTTTCCAAGCGCTACATCTCGATGGAGGGCAACTGGCGCTTCCTGTTTGTGAAGAACCACCAGGATGCTCCTTCGGGCTTCTGGCGTCCGGAGTTTAACGACTCGAAGTGGGAGGACTTTCCTGTTCCCGGCCTGTTCGAACTGAACGGCCACGGCGACCGCATCTATAAGAATGTAGGCTACGCATGGTGTACGACTTTCGAGAGCAAACCTCCGTATATCGGTGAGACTGAGAATTATACGGGTTCGTATCGTCGCGAGTTCATGTTGCCCAACAGCTGGTTGGGTCAGCAGGTGTTGTTCCACGTTGGTTCGGCCACGAGCAACCTGAAGGTGTGGGTGAACGGAAAGTATGTGGGCTATAGCGAGGACTCGAAGATGGCCGCCGAGTTTGACATTACCAAGTATCTGAAGAAGGGCAAGAACCTCATTGCCATGCAGGTGATGCGCTGGTGTGACGGCAGCTATCTGGAAGACCAGGACTTCTGGCGCTTTACGGGTATTGCCCGCGAGGTGTACCTCTATGCCCGTCCCAAGGAGCACGTCGAAGACGTCGTCGTCCGTCAGGACTGGCAGAACGGTACGGGAGTGCTGCATGTTAACGTGAAGGCCGGCAGGGGTCTGACAGTGGAAGGCCGTCTGGTGGATGCCGATGGCAAGACGGTGGTTCCGAAGTCTCGTGCCAAGGGGACCATGCAGGAGTTTACCTTCGACGCCTCTGTCCCCAGTGTGCGTGCCTGGACGGCTGAGACCCCGAACCTCTACAACCTGTACGTCTATGCCTGGAAGGGCACTCAGCTGCAGGAGGTTGTCTGCCAGCGCGTAGGATTCCGCCATGTGGAAATCAAGGGTGGCCAGCTGTTGGTCAACGGTCAGCCCATATTAATAAAAGGTGTTGACCGCCACGAGCTTGACCCCGACGGCGGCTATGTGGTAGGCATGGAACGTATGCGCGAGGACATCCGCATCATGAAGGAGCTGAACGTCAACGCCGTGCGTACCAGTCACTATCCAGACGACCCGCGCTGGTACGACCTGTGCGACTCTGCCGGACTCTATCTCGTGGCTGAGGCCAACGTGGAGAGTCACGGCATGGGCTACGGCGAGGGTACGCTGGCCAAGCGCAAGGACTTCCGTCAGATGCACTTGGAGCGCAATCAGGCCAATGTACTGACGCTTCGCAATCACCCGTCAATCATTATTTGGAGCATGGGCAACGAGGCTGGCTACGGCGAGAACTTCGAGCGCTGCTACGACTGGATAAAGAGCGTTGACCAGCGTCCCGTGCAGTACGAACAGGCGGGACATGCCGGTAAGACCGACATCTTCTGTCCCATGTATATGGGCTACGAGGACTGTGTCCGCTATGCGCAGGGCGACAACCCCCGTCCGCTTATCCAGTGTGAGTATGCCCACGCTATGGGTAACTCCATCGGCGGTTTCAAGGAGTACTGGGACATCATCCGTAAATATCCGAAATTCCAGGGCGGTTTCATCTGGGACTTCGTTGACCAGGGCCTGCGCGACAGAAGCCCCATCACCGAACGTGAAATCTTCACTTACGGCGGCGACTATGGGCGCTATCCTGCCAGCGACTACAACTTCAACTGTAACGGCCTCATTTCACCTGCCCGCAAGATGAATCCCCATGCCCACGAGGTGAAGTACTGGTACCAGAACCTGTGGATTACCGACAAGGACATGAAGGCGGGCAAGTTCGAGCTGTACAACGAGTACTTCTTTCGTACGCTGAGAGACTTGGAGTACCACGTCGACATCTTCTGCAACGGCTATAAGGTGGCTGCGCTCGACGACGTCATCGACGTGATACAGCCCCAGCAGCGCAAGGAGGTCACCTCGGAGAAACTGAAGGCCGCCATGAACAGCTTCGTGAAGAATGGCGAGATTGTGCTGAACTTCTCCTTCGTCAGTGGCGAGCGCCAGCAGTTCAACGTCAGACCCTACCTCTTCCCCAAGATGGAGGTCAAACGTGAGAACGTGAAGAAAGAAGAGACGAAGAGCTACGTCAAACTCTCGACGACAGGCATGTCCATCACCATCGGCAAGCAGTCGGGCATGATAGACTATATCGACATGGACGGCGAGCCCATGCTGGTTGACCGTCAGTCCGTCACGCCGGAGTTCTGGCGTGCACCCACCGACAACGACTACGGCGCTTGGCTGCAACGGCGCTGGGCGGTGTGGAAGTCGCCGCAGATGAAGGTCACCAAGCTGACGATGGAGGGCAATAGCGTCATTGCCGACCTCGACCTGCCCGACGTCAAGGGCAAGCTCACCATGACATACACCCTCCAGTCGGACGGTTGCATACTGGTTCGCCAGCAGCTGAAGGCCGACAAGGAGGCTAAGGACATGTGGCTGTTCCGCTACGGCATGCAACTGCAGATGCCCAAGCGCTACAATACCGTCAAGTACTACGGTCGCGGCCCCAACGAGAACTACATCGACCGCTATGCCAGCGAGTTCCTCGGATTCTACGAGAACCTTGTCAGCAAGGAGTATTATCCCTACGTCCGTCCGCAGGAGAGCGGCAACCATACCGACGTGCGCTGGTTCACAGTCCTTGACGGACAGACCAAGCGTGGACTGACCTTCGTGTCCTCGGCACCCATCGAGTGTTCCGCCCTGCCTTACCTGCTCTCCGACCTCGACGCAGGTCCCTTCCGTGAACACAAGTGGGGCCAGCACAGCGGCGACCTTACACCACGTTCCCTGACCCAAGTGCACATCCAGCAGCGTCAGATGGGCTTAGGCTGCGTCAACTCCTGGGGGGCATGGCCCGAGAAGCAGTATATGCTGCCTTATCAGGACTACGACTTCTCGTTCTTCATCAAGCCCGTCCGCAAATAACGCAAATAACAGCTAAAGGAAACTAAAAAACATTGAACGGATTGCAGGAAATTCAATTTTTTTCCGTATCTTTGCAAGCGAATTGTGTTTAGGAATTAACATGGACCATATAAGAAACTTCTGCATCATTGCACATATCGACCACGGGAAGTCCACGTTGGCCGACCGTCTGCTGGAATATACGAAGACTATCCAGGTGACGGAAGGTCAGATGTTGGACGACATGGACCTGGAGCGCGAGCGCGGCATCACCATCAAGAGCCACGCCATCCAGATGGAATATATGTACAAGGGTGAGAAATACATTTTGAACCTGATTGACACGCCGGGACACGTTGACTTCTCGTACGAGGTATCGCGTTCCATAGCAGCCTGCGAGGGAGCACTCTTGGTAGTCGACGCCACGCAGGGCGTCCAGGCGCAGACCATCTCGAACCTCTACTTAGCCATCGACAACGACCTGGAGATCATTCCCGTCATCAATAAGATTGACATGCCTTCGGCTATGCCCGACGAGGTGGAAGACGAAATCGTCGA
>JAEEVT010000140.1 GCA_016291005.1 Prevotella sp.
CCTGACGGATGCGCGCAATGCCGCGACCCTGCACCTCGGCAAAGGGGTCGATGCAGCCTACCACCACGCGGCGAATACCTTTTTTGATAATCAGGTCGGCGCAGGGTGGTGTCTTGCCATAGTGCGAACAGGGTTCCAAGGAGACATACATCGTAGCCTCCTTCAGCAAAGGCTCGTCTTCGGCTTTGACGCTGGCAAAGGCATTTACCTCGGCATGCCCCTCGCCACAGCGGACATGATAGCCTTCACCGATGATTCTTGTGGAAGATGGAGTGGTGATGGGAGCCACGATAACAGCGCCAACCATCGGGTTTGGCCGCGCTCCCTGTATGCCGTTAGCAGCCAACTGCAAGCAGCGCCGCATGTATTTCTCGTCAGTTTCCATTATTTTCAGTTTTTTATTTTGTTTTTCTTGAGGTTTGCACTATCTTTGCATCATGAATTACGATGAATTGTGGCGCAGGTTGGCGCAGGTGCTCGACGAAGGCGAGGCGAAAGCCATTGCCCGTATGGTGTATGAGGTGCGCTATGGTCTGACGTTCACGGACCTTTGCCTCGGCAAAGATAGACAATTATCCGCAGACTGCCAAACAGAACTGGAAGAAATTGCCAGAAGACTGCTGAAACAAGAACCCGTGCAATACGTCCTTGGCGTGGCCGACTTCTGCGGCCGACAGTTCCACGTAGCTCCTGGCGTCCTCATTCCCCGTCCTGAAACGGAGGAACTCTGCCGCTGGATCATCTCAGAGGTAAGAGGGAAGAAGGAAGATGTAAGATGTAAGAGGGAAGATGTAGGATGTAAGAGGGAAGATGTAGGATGTAAGAGGGTGGAGGCTAAAGACTACTCTATACTGGATATTGGAACAGGAAGCGGGTGCATTGCTGTAACATTAGCGGCAGAACTACCGGAGGCTGAGGTTGTTGCCTGGGACATTTCTGCCGAAGCCTTGGCCATCGCTCAGGAGAACGCCAGCCGCCTTGACGTTAACATCCTGTTTGAGCAAGTCGACATCCTCAATTCCCAATCCTCAACCCTCAACAATCCCCCCTCAACGATCAACTCTCACCCCTCAGATTTCCAATCTCAATTCGACCTCATCGTCAGCAATCCTCCCTATATATTAAATAAGGAACGTGCGCGTATGGAGGCCAATGTCCTGGACTACGAACCGCACTTAGCGCTCTTCGTCCCTGACGACGATCCACTGCTGTTCTATCGTGCCATAGCCGGATACGCCACCGTTGCCCTCAAGCCTGGCGGCTGGCTCTACTTCGAAATCAATCCGCTCTGTGCCACCGCCCTTCAAGACCTGTTTCGCTCGATGAAGTTTTCCCTCATCGAAATTAAATCCGACGCCTACGGCAAGCAGCGCATGCTCAGGGCACAACGATAAAACAAAGAAAAACCGACAATGAAACAGAAAACCGAACAAGAAGCCTATCTGACCCTTGCCGCCCTTTGTGCCCAGGCCGAGCATTGTCAACACGAGATGCTGGAGAAGATGCGGCGCTGGGAACTGGACGACGAAGCCCAGGCTCGCGTCATGCAACGCTTAGTCAGCGAACGCTATGTCGATGACGAGCGCTATGCCCGCGCCTTTGTGAAGGACAAGGTGCGCTACAACAAGTGGGGGCGCCGTAAGGTAGAGCAGGCACTCTGGCAGAAACACATCGACGAGGACATCCGCCAACGCGTGCTCGACGAGGTGGACGACGAGGAATATCTCGCCGTCCTGCGTCCTTTGCTGAAACAGAAACGCAAGACGACAAAGGCCGACAGTGACTACGAGCTGAACCAGAAACTGGTGCGCTTCGCCCTCGGTCGCGGCTTCACCTTCGACATCATCCGCCAGTGCTTGGACGTTGACGAAATTGTAGACTCAGAGTAGCTTTCTTGCGCTCATCGGTGTTGGCTATGGCAAATTAGGCCACGCTGGTGGCTACCTGTTGTTCATTGCGGCGGCGATAGCTGCGCACCATGAAGATGAGGAACGCCAGTCCGACGAGGGCGGCCAAGGCAGCTCCAAGGATGTAGAGCAGGGTGTGGCTGCCGCTGCCGCCACCCGATGTGACGGGTTCGGATACGGTGACGACGGTATCGACGGTGTCCTTGATGACTTTGTGGGTCTGTTCAATAATCCTTCTGCGCTCGTCTGGATCGTACGGAAGTACGTCTAAGAATAATCTAATCATCATGTTTCTATGTATTTGGGTATAATATTAACAGCAAAAGAATGGCGCATTGCAGCAGTAGTCCCGCCAAGAGGCTGAAGCCGTTGCATAGGAAACTATAGATAAAGGCCTTGCGCCAGCTGTCCACGAAATAGCGGTACCAGAGCATTTCCACCAGCACCACCAATACTTCACCGACAATGATGGCGGGCAGGCTGTTGCTGACGAACACCACGAAGAGGTGCAGCGGCACGTTGGTCAGTATGTTGACTACTACTGACGAGCCTAATACCTCGCCACGCCGTTCGCGCAATGCCCAAAGTACGATGAGCTCGATGACGATGGTAGGTATCAGCGTCAGGAGCAATGGTTCAATCATCATGCCGCCAGCATCAGCCTGTGCCAGCAGATAGCCTGGCATCAAGGCAGCGGCTAATAGTCCGAAGGCCAGTCCCTCACGGCCAGGCAGTACAGCGTTGACTAAATAGAGGGTGACGGCCATGGTGCAGTTGACCAACAGCAGGCCTATGAAAAGTACCGTTTCCGTTGACGGCAACAACAGACAAGCCACAATACCAGCCACGACTAACAGCATGGCCCAGACGATGCCCATCCAATGGGACAGGAAACCGCCGGCAATCTTTCCTATCATGGCTACCGCGCCAATGGCCAGTATCATCATGCCGCCTTTGGCAATGCCTGCTGAGAAAGTCTCGCCCAACAGCGAGCGCAGCATCACAATGCCCATCAGCGCTAATACGGCAAGCCAGAGAATCATGGAGACAGGTTTTTTATTCAGTTCCGAATCAAGAACCTGTGATTCTTTCAGTGATTCTTGACCCTTTGACTCTTTGCTGGTGAGGCGGAGTGCATAGAACGCCAAAGCGGCGATGGCTAACAAGAATGCCACCAGCACGAGCCTCGAATGGAACAACATGCCCACGGCCAGGCCGAAGGCTCCCGTCGAGACAAAGACGCCTAATGCACGGATGTCGTTGCCTGTCGAGACGGTCACCAGTCTGCCGCCCCAGACGTGAAACAGCGAATTGCCTAATCCCAATAGCACCGCCACGATATATAGAGGTAGCACGTCGTCTGTACTTCCTAATGGAAAAGCAACGGCGACGCCTATTGCTAACAAGGCTACTGCCGCGGCCAACAGCATCCCTTCTGGACGCAGGCGGTCGGCCAGCATGCCTGTCAGCGGCTGGGTGAGGAAGGCTAATACATTATAGGTAATAAACACCCCTAACAGATTGGCAACGGAAGAACTGTCGGCCAACAGGTAGATGCAGCAGATGCACAGCCCGTCGACCAGAAAGTGCAGCGCCGTACAAACGCCTGTCAGCAGCGCTACTTCCTGCCGAAGTCCGCGGGCACCTCGCCCCATTTGTCGGTTTCCCATTTCACGATAGGATTTCGGTAGTCGTGGGTGCGCAGCCAGTTCTCAGCGCGGGCGATAATCTCGTAGAGCTTCTCCGTCTCGGGCGTACGCTCCAGCTTGGTCTTGCATTGCCGCTTCTTGACCCAGAGGATGGCGTTGTAGGAGTCGGAATAGATGGTCTTCTGGTGCAAACCCTTCTGCCAGCAGAGTGCGAGGGCGTGGACGATGGCCAGAAACTCGCCGATGTTGTTGGTGCCCTTCATGGGTCCGAAGTGGAACACGCGGTAGCCCGTCTGCAGGTCTATTGCCTGATACTCCATCGGTCCTGGGTTGCCGCTGCATGCCGCATCCACAGCCCACGCATCGGCCACCACTTCCAGTGGAAGCGGCAGCACGGTGTCGTGTCTATAGTCGGGAGGGTTCTGCATAGTCGTGCTTTTTGTTGCTATGGCATAGCAACATACGAAATTACATGCGCTCGGGCACTTCGATGCCGAGGAGGGCCATGCCGTTCTTCAGGATTTTGGCCACGTTGCGGGCGATGACTAAGCGCAGGGCCTTCTTCTCCTCGTTGGGCTCGTTGAGGATGGAGTAGTCGTGGTAGAACTGGTTGAAGACCTTCGTCAGCTCGTAACAGTAGTTGGCGATGCCGCTGGGCGAATAGTCCTTGCCAGCCTGCTCGACGGCAGCACCGTACTCCGACATCTTCTGGATGAGTTCTACCTCTTTCTCATTCAGAGTAATCTGAGTACTCAGATTACTCTGAATATCCTGCGCTTTACGCAGGATAGAGCGGATGCGGGCGTGGGTGTACTGGATGAAAGGTCCCGTATTGCCGTTGAAGTCGATGGACTCCTCAGAGTTGAAGAGCATGTTCTTACGGGCATCCACCTTTAATATAAAGTACTTCAGGGCACCCATACCTACGACGCGGGCTATCTCGCGGCGCTCATCCTCAGTCATGTCGGCAAACTTACCCAGCTCCATCGAAGTCTTGTAGGCATCGTCCACCATCAGCTGCATCAGGTCGTCGGCATCGACCACTGTTCCCTCACGGCTCTTCATCTTGCCGTTGGGCAGTTCCACCATACCATAGGAGAAGTGTACGAGCTCCTTGCCCCACTTGAAGCCGAGGCGGTCGAGCAGGATAGAGAGCACCTGGAAGTGGTAGTTCTGCTCATTGCCTACGACGTAGATCATCTTGTCAATGGGGTAGTCCTGGAAGCGCATCTCGGCAGTACCGATGTCCTGTGTCATATAGACGCTGGTGCCGTCGCTGCGGATCAGCAGTTTCTGGTCGAGACCCTCGTTGGTGAGGTCGGCCCATACGCTGCCGTCCTCATGACGCTCGAAGAGACCCTTCTGGAGACCTTCCTCCACCTTGGCCTTGCCTTTCAGGTAGGTCTGGCTCTCATAATATATCTTGTCGAACTTGACACCCATCTTCTGGTAGGTCTCGTCGAAGCCGGCATAGACCCACGAGTTCATCTTCTCCCACAGGGCGCGCACCTCAGTGTCGCCCTGTTCCCACTTCACCAGCATCTCGTGAGCCTCCTTGATGAGGGGAGCCTCCTGCTTGGCTTTTTCCTCAGCCTGCTCAGCGGCCAAACCGCTGGCCACATACTGGGCGGTCAGGGCTTTTACCTCCTCGCGGTAGTGTTTGTCGAAGGCGACGTAGTAGTCGCCGATGAGGTGGTCGCCCTTCTTGCCGCTCGACTCCGGGGTCTCGCCGTTGCCCCACTTCAGCCACGCCAGCATCGACTTGCAGATGTGTATGCCGCGGTCGTTGACGATGTTCGTCTTCACCACGCGGTTGCCGTTGGCCTCCATAATCTGGGCCAGCGACCAGCCGAGCAGGTTGTTGCGCACATGACCGAGGTGCAGGGGCTTGTTGGTGTTGGGCGACGAGTACTCAATCATCACGAGGGGCGCTTCGCCGTCACTTTGCTCGGCGTTTTCACCGCCGAGACGCTTCTCGCCATAGTGCTCGTCGGCATCGATGTCGGCCAGCAGCTGTACCCAGGCGCTGTCGGCAATGCTCAGGTTCAGGAAACCCTTCACCACGTTGAACTTGCTGACGGCGTCGCAGTTGTCCGCCAGATACTGGCCAATCTCCTGACCAGTCTGCTCAGGCGACTTCCTGGCCATTTTAACAAAGGGGAACACGACGAGGGTCAGGCTGCCCTCAAACTCGCTGCGCGTCTTCTGCAGCTGTACCATCTTCTCAAGCACCTCCTGTCCGTAGAGTGCCTTCACGGCAGCCTGCGCTGCCGCCATTATCTGTTGTTCTATCTTCATATTCTTAACGTTAAGCGCCTGCAAAGGTACGAATAAGTGAGAGAAAAAGCAAATATATTTGCAATTAAATCAAATAACCATGGGTTATAACTAAATATCCCAAGGTTATCACTCAACAACCTGGGTTATTATACAGTAACCTTTGGATTGTAGGTCTGGTACACCATGTAATGCCCGTCGGCATGAATGGTAAAGGAGTCAGAAATACTCTCGTTAAGGGTGCCTTGCCACCATTGCTCATAGGCATAGGAGTCCCATTTCAGACCTTTTGATGATATTTTGGTGCTTCCGAAGTTGAAAATGCTAACCTGTTGTCCTTTGAATGAGGAGAAGGTGTGGTCATTCTTTGCAGGGGTAAAGAATCCGTGGTTGGTGAACATGATTCCCTCGACGTCCATGTCGCGGAAGTAGCGTGTCAGCAGCGAGATGTTACCTATGGTATGGTCCTCACGTTTGCCTGTGCAGCCTAAGTAGGCTATTTTGTGCCATCCTTGTGACAGGCAATAGCGTGTAGCTTTGGTCAGGTCATTGTCTTCCTGTTCGTTGATTTGTATGAGTCTGTTATGGTATTCAGCAGGCACGCTGTCACCATCGCCGATGACGACATCTGCATGAGGCGCACGAAAAACGGCTCCGTCGCAGGCAATAAGATGCGTTGCGTGATGGAGAATGTTTAACGGTACGGCATGCGTGGGAAACGCTCCGTTAGCTATGATGACTGCGTCGAATTTTTTTTCCATTTGAAATATCCTGCTATGGCGATGATGACATAAAGTCCGTATAGACCAGCCTTGAAGGGAATACCTTTCTCTACGTAGAGTACACAGCAGACGGCATCGACGGCAATCCAGAAGAACCGTTGCTCGATATATTTGCGAGCCAACGCCCACATGCCGACAAACGACAGGGCATTGGTAAAGGAGTCGAGTAGGGGAACAGTAGAGTTGGTCCAGGTGATGAGCACGTAGTAGGTGACACCCCATGCTGCAAAGAAGAACAATGTGGCGGGCAGATACTTGCTGAGGGGCATGTGGGTGATGGGGAGCGGCTCTTTCTTCTTGCGCGTCTTCACGAACTTCCACACAAAGAGTCCGTAGATGGCTGCCAACGTGTAGTAGCAGGCCATCCCCGCATCACCATAGAGTCCGTGCTGCCAATAGAGGATAATGTCTAGTGCCGGCATCACGATGCCTATCACCCACAGGGCAATATGAGCACGATACTCCAGCCAGATATAAATCAGACCGAGTATCGTGGTCAAAATGTCTAGCCAGTCAAGCGTCATCTCTTACTCTCAACTTTCAACTCTTAACTATCAATTAAAAATCCAACGACAGGTGTGCCATCATGTTAAACGGTGCAGAGGGCGCAAAGCCTGCCTCATACTGGTCATTGGTGCCCTGACCGGTAGCCACAACTTTGCCGTTTTCCTTGGTATATGCAGGAGCGGCCCATCCATTGTTGTCGTACTCAGCAGAGAACAGATTATACAATGTAAGTCCTATTGTGACATCCTTCATGCCGAACTTCGGCAACTGGAAGTTGTACGACAGGTCGATGTTAGTGGTGAAGTGTCCGTCAAGCATCATGCTCACATCTACAGGCTTATCATTATCATCGAGTGTCCGATAACTCTCAAAGCCAGTATTCGTCATATACTGCTTGCTGACATATTGGCTCTGGATGCTGGCTTTCATGCCTTTGTAATTGAATGTGAATATGTTGTTGGCAATCCAGTCTGGCGAGAAAGCCAGCGGTTGGTTGCCAAGGTCAGCCACATTGCCGTCAGCCAACTGTACGGTAATGCCCTTCACGCGGTTTTTCGACCATGTGGCATTGATGTCCCAACGGAACCAGTCAACAGGTTTTACGGCAGCTTCCAGTTCCACACCGAGGCGGTAGCTCTTGTCTACGTTGCGTGTGATGGCTTCGCCGATTTTATCAATCTCACCTGTCAGAACGAACTGGTCTTTGTAGTCCATCCAATAGAGATTGGCACCGGCGGAGAATACCTTGCTCTGGTATTTATATCCCACTTCCAGGTCGTTCAGTCGCTCAGACTTCGGCAGTTCCATTGCTGCGTTGAGGTTGTTCTGGAAGTTATTGCGCGTAGGCTCTTTGTGGGCGATGGCATACGAAATGTAGGCCTTGTGGTTGGGCGTGATGT
>JAEEVT010000141.1 GCA_016291005.1 Prevotella sp.
GATCAGGTTGGTCTTGTCGAGTTCGGCAATGACCTGTCCTTTCTTGACCACCGAGTTGTAGTCGACAAAGAGTCTGCTGACAATACCGGAAACCTGTGTACCAACGGTGACGCTGGTCACAGGCTCAATAGTTCCCGTTGCGGTAACGCTGGTGCGGATGTTCTGCCGCTCCACCTTGGCGGTTTGAAACTCTACCTTTTCTTCTTTCTTTCCGCCGGCAAACAGCCAGACGATAAGGGCTACGACGACTACCGCGCCGACAGCAATCCATAGTTTCTTGTTTTTCATCTCGTTATCTCATTTTTCTCGTTTAAGACAAAGGTTGTTAGAGGGCTATCGGTCCTCCTTGGTAGAACACCAGCATCTGCAGGGCCAGGATGGTGACATACTTCGACTGCAGTTGGTCTTGCTTGGCCTTGAGGAGCTTGTCCTTGCCGCTCATCAGCTCGACGATGTTCTTCAAGCCTAAGTTGAACTGCTCCTGTAATAGGTCGTAGGACTGCTGTTCGCTCTCGACGGTTGCCGTGGCATAACGGAACTTCTGCTGGTTGGTGCGGGCGTCGAGCCAGAAACCCTCGATGGTGGAGTAGAGTTGCTTCTCCTTGTCCCACAGGTCGAGCTGGGCCTGCTCACGGGCAATCTTGGCTTTGTTGACAGCCGTCTTCGTCTTGCGGTTGTCGAGGATGGGCATGGTGACGCCAAAACCGAGAGTGGCGTCGAAGTTGGTCTTCAGCTGCTTACCATAGCCGTTGTCGCTCAGCGAATTGGTGCTGGTGCTCACGCCGCCGTTCATGCTGATGGACGGCATCCAGCCGGCCTTGGCAATCTTGATCTGCAGGTCGCCAGACTTCAGTCCTAACAGCGCACTCTTGATTTCCGGACGATGGTCGAGGGCATTTTCATAAACCTTCATGAACTCGGGTATGGTGACCAGTGCATGCTCGTCGGTGGTCTTCGGCACGGCAATCTCAAACGGGGCGGTGTCGGTAATCTCCAACAGCTGTTTCAGTTGCAGCTTGTAGTTGGCCAGCTGACCCATCGATTCAATGATGTTATACTCGTCGGCAGCACGCTGGGCGGTGAGCTGGGCAACGTCGGCTTTCGACATCTTGCCTACCTCGGCCATCTGCTGACCGCGTTCTTCGTTCTTCTTACTGGTTTCCAGGTTCTGGCGGTTGACGTTGATAGCCTCAGTCATGTAGAGTATCTGGACGTACAGCTGGGTAATCTTCTCCTGGATGGTGTTGGCCGTCTCGTCGATGGCCAGTTCGGCCTGCTGCTCGGTGACACGGCTCAAGCGGAAGTTGTTGATACGCTGTCCACCATTCCAGACAGTCCAGTTGGCATTCAGGCCATAACTGCCGTTGTAGTAGTGCTTGTCCACCTTGGAGTTTACCGTACCGTTGGTAACTGTCGTGATGCCGGCATCCTGCCAGGGACGGTAGCCTCCACTCTGGTTGGTCGATGCCGACAGCGATGGCAGGAAGGCTGAGGCTGCCTGGTGACTGTCTTCGTTGGCACTCTGCTTTTTCAGACGTGCCTGCTTTAAGGTGATGTTGTTCTCGGTGGCATAGTTGATGCAGTCGGCCAGCGTCCATTTCTTCTGGGCCTGGGCGCCAAGGCTGACCATCGCAGCCATAATCAAAATAGTTTTTTTCATATACCTTATTTATTATTAGTTCACTCCATTAGACGTAATAAACGCCCTGTTGGTTGCAATTTACCGATGCAAAGATAGATAATATCGACGAAATAGCCAAACTTTTTTACAGTAATTATCTTCGTTAGTAGAAATAAATCGGGAACTCTTCGATAAGAATCCCCGATTTAACGATATTTTAACGCTATTTTTCTTATTTCCTCCGCTTGAGTCAAACCTCAGTGTCTTACTTCTTCCGCTTGAGATAAGCTTTGACGACAAACCAGACGACGGCTGCGATGACCAGCGCCAGAATGACGAGTTTGATGTATTCGGCATACTCGGCAATCTTGTCGTTCAGCTGTTCCTCAGGCACGATGCTGTGCAGATACCAGCCCAGTCCGGCCAGGATGGCATGCCAGCAGCCTGCGCCGATGGTGGTGTAGAGCAGGAACTTCCCGTAGTGCATGCGAGCCAGTCCGGCGGGGATGCTAATCAGGTGGCGTATGCCTGGAATGAGTCGGCCAGTCAGCGTGGCCACCACACCGTGGTCGTCGAAGTAGCGCTCCGACTTCTCCACCTTCTCCTGGTTCAGCAGACACATCTTTCCCCAGCGGCTGTTGGCAAAGCGATAGATGACGGGCCTGCCGACATAGAGTGCCACGAAGTAGTTGATGCTGGCTCCAAGGTCGGCACCGATGGTGGCAAAAAGTATGACCAACCAGACGTCGAGCTGTCCGCTGGCCGCATGGTAGGCGGCAGGTGTCACGACGAATTCAGACGGTACGGGAACGACGGTACTCTCCAACAGCATCAGAAACAGGATCGTGCCGTAGTTCAAATTGCCTAATAGTGTAGTTATAAAATTCATTATTCAACATTCTTAATTCTTAATTCCACATAAGGTACGTATTGGCTGACGTCCATGCCTTCTGGGAACAGGTGGCAGAGCACCAGACGGGTCTCACGGGGATTGCGCTTGACGGCCTCCTCCAGGTAGTAGAGGAACTCGTCGGCGTAGCCTAAGTCGTGACAGCACAGCGCCATGTAGGCATAGCCGTTGTCTGCCTGCTTGCCGTGGGTCATCTGGAAGAACTTCTTGAACATCGAGTAGCTGGCCTTGATGTAGTGGTTGTCGTAGAGCGAGACGATGATGCGCAGGGTGACGGCGGGGTCGCTGTTCGAACGGTAGAGTGCCTGACGGAAAGCCTCTTCCGCCTCTTCTATGCGCTCTGCCCCTAACAGGATGTGGCCACGGACCACCAACAGGTCGTTCTGGTCGCAGGGCAGTTTAGCTACCTTGTCGAGCATGGCCATAGCCTGGTCAGTCTTTTTCAGCGAGGCATAGCAGAAGGCCAGCTCCTGATACACCTGAATTTTCAGGTTGTCGTCGTCAGGGTCGCTGTTCTTCAGGGCTTTCTTCAGTTCCACGATGGCCTCGCTCTCGTGTCCCATATTCACTAAACAGGCACCTATGTGGAGGTGGGCTACGGGGTCGTCGCCGACACACTTCAGGTAGCGGCGGTAGTAGTCTATGGACTCTTCGAAGTTGCCTATCTTCAGCAGACCGTTGGCTTTGGCCAACAGGCCTTCCGGGTCTTCGGGGTCGATGGCAATGGCGTACTCCGAACTGGTGATGGCGGCGCCGTAGTCCTCGTCCATAAACTGTGCCGAAGCCAGCGCGTTCCAGTATCGGATGGAGTAGGGGTTGTGGTCGATGAGTTCGTTGAAGAGCTTTTGCGAGTCTTTGTATTTGCCCAGTCCGAAGAGCGTCCGGGCCATCAGTTCCTTGAAGTCGTCGCTGTTGTCGCCCTTCGAGCGCATCATCCACTCGTAGGCTTTGTCGTTGATGCCGTAGTCGATGTAGAGGTTGGCGACGTCCTTGACGAAGTCCTGCACCTCGTCGGGTGCTGTCTCGACATAGAGCTTGCGCAGGAATTCGTCGGCCTGGTCCATGTTCCCCTCGGCAATCATGATTTCCGCCACCAGGTAGTGGTAGTCGGGGGTGTCCTTGTCGTCGATGGCGTCACAATAGCTCCGTGCCTTGTCGTAGTCTTCCTGCATGAGTGCCTGACGGGCCTTGAAGACGTTGAGCAGCGTCTCGTGGGGATAGAGTTCCAGTCCGCGGTCCACGACGTCATCGGCCTTGTCCTCCTGGCCGACGTAGTTGTAGTAGTCGGCAATGTCGGCCAAGTCGTCAGCGTCGAGGAATAAGGTGTCCCCCGACGCTATCGACGCTTCATAGCTGTTCAGCAGCTCCTGAAAGTCCTCAGACTTGAAATACTCCTCGTCAAACGGCATAGACCACTTAATGAAATGTCATTTCTTTCATTCCTTTCATTTCTTTCATTTAAGACTTCAGTCCTACTGTTTTGTTAAACACCAGATGCTCGGCGGTGGAGTCGAGGTCGGGTGTGAAGTATCCTATGCGCTGGAACTGCAGGAAGTCGCCGGGCTGCTTTTCTTTCAGGTACTCCTCGACGTAGCAGTTGTCGAGCACCTTGAGCGAGTCGGGGTTCAGCAGTTCGCGGAAGTCGCGCTCGTCGGCACCGGGATTCTCGATGGCAAAGAGGCGGTCGTACAGACGGACCTCGGCCTTGACGGCGGTCTTGCAGTCCACCCAATGCAGCGTCTTGCCCTTGATCTTGCGGTCGGCACCGGGCAGTCCACTACGCGTCTCGGGGTCGTAGGTGGCATAGATGGTGGTCACGTTGCCCTCGGCGTCCTTGTCGCAGGGGTGCTCCTCGTCACATTTAATAATGTATGCGTTCTTCAGTCTCACCTCCTTGCCGGGAGCCAGGCGCTGGAACTTCTTCTCGGCCACCTCGCGGAAGTCGTCGCGCTCTATCCACAACTCGCGGCTGAAGCTGATGGTATGGGTGCCGTCGGCCTCGTTCTCGGGGTTGTTCACGGCAGTCATCTGCTCAGTCTGGCCTTCGGGATAGTTGGTAATGACGAGCTTCACGGGGTCGAGTACAGCCGACACGCGGCAGGCACGCTTGTTCAGGTCTTCACGGACGCTGGCCTCCAACAGGGCGTGGTCGTTCAGCGCGTCAAACTTCGTATAGCCGATGCTGTCGATGAAGTTGCGGACGCTCTGCGACGAATAACCGCGACGGCGCATACCGCAGACGGTCGGCATACGGGGGTCGTCCCAGCCGTTCACTAAGTTCTCGTCCACCAAGGCCTTCAGCTTGCGCTTCGACATGACGGTATAGGTCAGGTTCAGGCGGTTGAACTCAATCTGGCGCGTGCCGTCGTAGCTGTCGGCCACGATGTCGGCGTTGAAGTCTTTCAGGTCTTCACCATTGGCCTTCTTCTCCTTAATGTATTCGCGCAGCAGCTCTACGAACTTGTCGTACAGCGGACGGTGGGGCACAAATTCCAGCGTACAGATAGAGTGGGTGACACCCTCGAAGTAGTCTGACTGGCCGTGGGCAAAGTCGTACATCGGGTAGGCGTGCCACTTGGTGCCTGTACGGTGGTGGGGAATCTGGATGATGCGGTAGATGATGGGGTCGCGGAAGTGCATGTTGGGGTTAGCCATGTCCAGCTTGGCGCGCAGCACCATCGAGCCCTCAACGGCCTCGGGGGTGTTCATCTGCTCAAACAGTCGCAGGTTCTCCTCGACGGGACGGTCGCGGAACGGGCTGGGACGGCCGGGCTGGGTCGGTGTACCCTTCTGCTCGGCTATCTGCTCCGAAGTCTGTTCATCGACGTATGCCAGGCCTTTCTTGATGAGCCATACGGCAAAGTCCCACAGTTTCTCGAAGTAGTCAGAGGCGTAGAAGACGTTCTCCCAGTGGAAACCGAGCCACTTGATGTCGCTCATGATGTTCTCCACATACTCCGTGTTCTCCTTCGTCGGGTTGGTATCGTCGAAGCGCAGGTTGCACTTGCCGCCGAACTTCTCAGCCACACCGAAGTCCATGCAGATGGCCTTCGCGTGTCCGATGTGTATATATCCGTTGGGCTCCGGTGGGAAACGCGTCTGCAAGCGCCCCCCGTTCTTACCGGCCTCTAAGTCCTCCTTCACAAACTGTTCTACGAAGCTGAGGCTTTTCTTCTCCTCGCCCGTCGTCATGATTTTCTCTTCCATATTCTTATACATTCAATGATTTTGCCTGCAAAGGTACGAAAAGCTTTGAACTTTAAACTTTGAACTTTCAACTTTATGATTACCAATTAGGGTTATTTAACGCTTTTACATGTCACAAAGTTCAAACGACAAAGATTAAAGTTCAAAGAAAAGTCGTACCTTTGCACCCATGGAAATCAAGCAAGCAGAATTTACCCTCTCGGCTCCCGTGGTGTCCATGTGTCCCAAGGATACCAAGCCCGAGTACGCCTTCATCGGCCGATCAAACGTCGGCAAGTCGAGCCTTATCAACATGCTCACCAACAACCGCAAGCTGGCCAAGACATCCTCCACGCCCGGCAAGACGTTGCTCATCAACCACTTCATCATCAATAGGGAGTGGTACCTCGTCGACCTCCCTGGCTACGGCTACGCCCGCACCTCCAAAAACTCCCGCCAACTATTTCAGAAAATGATTACCGACTACATACTCCACCGCGAAACCCTCATCAACGTCTTTGTACTCATCGACTCACGCATACCCCCACAAAAAATTGACCTCGACTTCATCAACTTCCTCGGCACCAACGGCATCCCCCTCAATATAATCTTCACCAAAACCGACAAACCAAAACAACGCGAACTCACCCAAAACGTCAACACCTTTCTCTCTACCCTCTCCGAAACTTGGGAATCCCTCCCCCAGCACTTCCTCACCTCCTCCGTCACCTCCTTCGGCCGCGACAACCTTCTGTCCCACATCGACCAAATCAACCACTCCTTAGCCAACCAATAGCCCCATATCCCATAATCCGTAATTCGCAACACACATGACATACAAAAGAAAACTCCTCCTCATAGCCCTTCTTACGGCGTCATCCCTTGGCTCTCTGGCTCAAAACACCGACCGCCTGGACTTCGTCGTTCGCCATACCACCATGAAACATGCCATGCGCAACGCCTCCTTTGCCGTTTGCGTTCACAACATCACTACCGACAGCACCATCTATTCCCGCGACGACGACCGCGCCATGATGCCTGCTGCCATCAATAAACTCTTCACCACTGCCGCAGCCTATAGCCGCATGGGACCCAAATTCTACTTCGAAAACTTCCTCTACTACTCTGGAGAAATTGACCGTCAAGGCACCCTCAATGGCGACATCATCGTCGCCAGCTCAGGCGACCCCTTTTTCTGCTCTGACCGTTTTCCACATACCGATTCCACCTTCATTCGTTTCACCGACGCTATCCGCAAAAAAGGCATCCGACGCATTAACGGCCACATCTATGCCGACACCAGCATCTTCGAAGGCGACATGATTCACCCCTCTTGGCGTTGGGACGACATCGGCAACAGCTCTGGCAGCGGTGCCTGTGGCATTAACTACAACGAAAACTCTGTCGACATCCACTTCCGTGCCGGACGCCGCGTTGGCGACCCCGCCATCGTCACCAGCACCCACCCCAACATCCCCATTACCAACCAAGTCGTCACCGGTCCCCGCGACACCATTTTCGATGTCTCCTTCTTTGGCTCTCCCTATCAAGACTCGCGCATCTGCCGCGGTGTCATTCCTCTCGGCACCGCCGACACCCATTTCCGTGCCTCCCTTCCCCAACCAGCCTTCCACATGGCCGACGAATTCACCCGTCACCTCCGTGCCAACGGCATTCAGGTTTCCGGCGAACCCTCCGTCCACTTCACCATGCCCAAGCAATACCGCAAACTCTACATCGACTCCGCCTTTAGCCTCTTCATGACCTCCGCCCTCACTACCCAACCCA
>JAEEVT010000142.1 GCA_016291005.1 Prevotella sp.
CGCCGTGATCGAGCACCTGCTGCAACTCATCGAAGGAGCGCACCTCAATCTCAATTTTCAGGTCGAGTCCCTTCTCCTTGAGATAGGCATGGCAACGGTCAATGGCATTGACGATGCCGCCAGCGAAGTCGACATGGTTGTCCTTGAGCAGAATCATGTCGAAGAGTCCGATACGATGGTTGCAGCCTCCGCCAATCTTCACGGCCTGCTTCTCCAGCATACGCATGCCAGGAGTAGTCTTACGGGTATCCAACACACGGGTCTTGGTCCCCTTCAGGTGCTGCACATACTTATCCGTCATCGTAGCAATGCCACTCATGCGTTGCATGATGTTCAGCATGAGACGCTCTGTCTGCAACAGCGAACGGATGCGACCAGTGACAATCATGGCGATGTCGCCCTTCTTCACGCGTGAACCGTCGCCCAGCAGCACTTCAACTTGCATCTCAGGATCGAAGCGGTGGAACACTTCCTTGGCAATCTCCACGCCAGCCAGGATGCCGTCTTCCTTGATGAGCAGATGGCTCTTGCCCATGGCGTCCTCAGGGATGCAGCACAAGGTGGTATGGTCGCCATCGCCGATATCTTCGGCAAAAGACAGGTCAATCAGCCTGTCAACCAGTTCCTCTACACTCAACATAAGCTTCAATTATCTATTCGTTTCTTGAAACGCTTTGTACCTTTAGCTCAAAGAAATCTTAGTTCTTCCTCTGGTCTTGGAACAGATAGACGCCGATGCCTAAGCGCAAACCCACCTGACTGTAGTCCTTGTGGTTCTTGAACGACTGCTCGTAATAGATTTCAGGTTCGATGGTCACCGTGCGGCTGATAAAGAATGCATAGCCTACCTGTACGCTGGGCAGGAAATCGTCGTAGCACTGACGATGTTTGTAAATGCAGGATGCTCCGAGATAGATTCCATTCTGCTCAATATAGTAACGTCCACCTGCACCCAAAGACAGGGTGTAAGGCACGTCTTTAGTTTTCTGGTAGTCAATCTGTACTGTACCCATTAAGTTGTCAAGGAACAGATAGCCAGCCTTGGCACCAAAACCAAGATGTCCTTTTTCCGAACCATTGTAATTGAGGTCCAGTCCTGTGAGCGAAGCACCCAGATAAGCCTTACCTTCTTCAAACTGTGCATTAGCAGCCACTGAGATGAACAGTGCTACAACAAATAAAGCAATTTTCTTCATAACTGATTGGTATTTAGTAATTAATAATTATTATTCGACTATTAATATCTCATATTTCAGCTTCCATAGGACAAACCATATCAGCGACACCAGCACGGAACCGGCAGCAATGCTCCACACGTACTCAGCCTCAAGTGTGAACAGCTTGACGCAGAACAGATAGGACAAACAGACTGCCGTCATGAATATTGCCGGAATGAGGGTGATGATATAGAGCTTGCCGCTGCGAACTAAATAGACGGTGATTGCCCACAGCATGAAGACGGACAGCGTCTGGTTAGACCTGCCGAACCATCCCCAGATAGTCTCGAAGCCCTTTGCATCAGACATCTGCCAGGTTAACAGGGCAATGGCACCAGCAAACATGGGGATACACACCAGCAGGCGATTGCGGATGGATTTCTGCTTTAGATGGATAAAGTCGGCTATGATTAATCGTGCCGAACGGAATGCTGTATCTCCACTGGTTATGGGAGCCGCCACCACGCCTAACAAAGCCAAAATGCCACCGAAGACACCCAGCCACTCGTTACACATTTTGTTGACGATGGAAGGTGCGTCATTGATGGCAGCCGCTCCACCGGCAATCTGTTCGTAGCCCGGAGTGGGTTGGTCGTAGAAGAAATACATAGCTACCGTAGCCCATATCATGGCTACGATACCCTCTGTAATCATCGCTCCGTAGAAGATGGGACGTCCCATGCGCTCGCTCTTCATGCAACGAGCCATAAGGGGACTCTGCGTAGCATGGAATCCGCTAATGGCTCCGCAGGCAATGGTGATGAACAAAGCCGGGAAGACAGCCTGCGCGGTCAGCGGTTCTACCGACAGCCCCTCCCAGATTTCGGGCAGACTGGGCATTTTAACGTATAGCATCACCATCAGAGCAGCTGCCATGAAAAGTAACGAAAAGGCAAACAACGGATATATCTTGCCAATAATTTTGTCCACCGGCAACATAGTGGCGATGATGTAATAGAAGAAGATGGCTGCCGACCAGTAGATGTACTCCATCTGCAACTGTCCCTGCTGGGCTGCAACAGCATCGGCGCCAGTCATGTCGCCCAGAATCTTGGCCGGACTATAGACAAACACCACGCCCACCATAACCAACAGGAAGACGGAGAAGAAGAGCATGACACGCTTCGTCGTATTGCCTAAGTAGTGTCCAATGATTTCCGGTTGGTTGGCCCCCTCATGCCGTATGGAGAGCATACCACTCATATAGTCGTGAGTAGCTCCTGCAAAGATGCATCCGAAGATTATCCACAAATAGGCTACCGGTCCGAATTTGGCTCCCATGATGGCACCGAAGATGGGACCCGTACCTGCGATGTTCAGGAACTGAATCATGAAAACCTTCCACGAGGGAAGTACTATAAAGTCAACGCCGTCGGCCTTGGCCACGGCAGGCGTCACACGGTCGTCAGGTCCAAATACCCGTTCCACGAAACGTCCATAAAGCAGACAACCTGCCACGAGAGCCACTAAGCTAAGTGTAAATGAAATCATTTTTTTGTGTTAATTATTTTATTCTCGTGCAAAGGTACGAAATAATTATGAATTATAAGCAATGATTTACGAATAATTTTGTACCTTTGCAGCCATTATGAAGCGAATCACCTTATTATATATTGTTTTTCTGCTGGCTGGCCTCTTTTTGAAAGCCCAGCCCAAGTACGAAGTGCGTGCCGTCTGGCTCACCACTATCGGCGGAATAGACTGGCCCAGGGGCTATGCTCACGACGGCATGGGCATCGACAGCCAAAAGCAACAGTTGTGCCGCATACTGGATCAGCTCAAGGCTGCCAATGTCAATACCGTGCTTATCCAAACTCGCGTCCGTGCAACCACCATCTATCCCTCCAACATTGAACCCTGGGATGGTTGTCTTTCTGGTACCCCAGGCCGTTCGCCAGGCTACGACGCCTTACAGTTTGCCATCGATGAATGCCATCGCCGAGGCATGGAACTGCACGCCTGGGTGGTCACCATACCAGTCGGCAAGTGGCGCACCTACGGGTGTCAGCAGTTGAAGCGCCGCTATCCTTCATTAGTGATGAAGATTGGCGAGGAAGGCTATATGAACCCCGAACTGCCTGGAACGGCTGACTACATTGCCACGATGTGTGAGGAGATTACTCGCCGCTACGACATCGATGGTATTCATCTCGACTACATCCGTTACCCAGAGACATGGAAAGGCAAGAAGAACAAAGAGTACATCACCAACATTGTCAGGCGCATTAATGAAAAGGTAAAGCTTTACAAGCCATGGGTAAAGCTAAGCTGCTCGCCTATAGGCAAATATGACGACCTAAGCCGATACTCCTCTCGTGGTTGGAATGCCAACCGACAGGTGGCACAGGATGCTCAGGGCTGGCTGCGTCAGGGACTCATGGACCAGCTATACCCGATGATGTATTTCCAAGGAAACAACTTCTATCCATTCGCCATCAACTGGCAGGAATATAGCTACGGACGCACCATTGCTTCGGGTTTAGGCATCTACATGCTACACCCCCAAGAGCGCAACTGGCCCTTGGACGAAGTGAAGCGCCAACTCAATGTGACACGCCAGATTGGCATGGGTCACTGTTATTTCCGTGCCAAGTTCCTATTAGATAACGTGAAGGGCGTCTACGACTTTGTCAAGGACTTCGACCGCCAGCCGTCACTGGTACCGCCGATGACGTGGGCAGGCAAGCAGGCTCCAATGGCTCCGACGACACTTCAGGTTGAGCATACCGTCAAGGGCGACAACATCAGTTGGAACAACGGCCAGGACCGTAGTGGCAGTAACTACCTCATTTACCGCGTCTACGCCTCCCATCAGTGGCCTGTCGACATCAACGATGCTGCCCATCTGGTAGCCACCCGTTTGACCCGCAATAGTGTAGCAGTGCCCTACGCCGCCAAGATGTCGCAACCTCTGTACTATGCCGTCACCGCCGTCGACCGCTATGGTAACGAAAGCGAGGCCATGCAGGAGAACGGTCCTAAGCCACGACCTGTCATCAACCACTCAGCCCTCATTGCCAACGACGGGCGTACACTGAAGCTGCCAGTCCAGGCTGATGCTGAGTTTTTGGTGGTTTGCACCCTGCAGGGCAACATCATCGCCACCTTCCCAAACCGTCAGCAAGTCAACATTGCCTCGCTCCCCAATGGCATCTACGAGTTGAAATCCTTAGGACGAAAGGGCGTTACCCACAGGCTGGGCTTCTTCATGATCAGACGTTAGCAGAGACCTTCAACGATGCAATGACGTCAGAAAATTGAATTTTCTTGTGCAAACATTCGTCGAAATCAAAATAATTGTTTATTTTTGCACGCTGTAAACATAAAGAGAGACCGATATGGCAAAAATCAGTAATCATCTCGTTATTATGGCCGGCGGCGTGGGAAGCCGCTTCTGGCCAATGAGTACGGCAGAACGTCCCAAGCAGTTCATCGATGTATTAGGCATCGGCAAGTCGCTTCTCCAGCTGACTGTTGACCGTTTCAAGGGCATTGTTGACGCTGAGAACGTCTGGGTGGTCACCAACCAGAAGTATGCCGACATGGTCAGCGAACAACTGCCTGACATGCCGCGCAACCACATTCTCTGCGAGCCCTGCCGCCGCAATACGGCGCCGTGCATCGCCTATGTCTCTTGGCGCATCAAATCAAAGGACCCCAAGGCCAACATCGTCGTGTCGCCCAGTGACCATGTCGTCACCGATACCGAGGAGTTCCGCCGTGTCGTCAAGGCTTGTCTGGCCTTTACGGCAGACTCTGATGCCATTGTCACCTTAGGCATGAAGCCAACTCGTCCTGAGACAGGCTACGGTTACATTCAGGCTGACCTTTCTACAAGCAGCCTTCGCAATAAGGAAATCTATCGCGTCGACTCTTTCCGCGAAAAGCCCGATCTAGAGACCGCCAAGCACTATATCAGCCAGAAGAACTATTTCTGGAATGCCGGCATCTTTATCTGGAACGTTTCAACCATCGTCAACGCCTTTCGCATTTACCAGCCCGCCATGTCGAAAATCTTTGAGAGCCTACTGTCCATCTATGGCACACCGCAGGAACAGGAGAAGATCAACCAGCTCTTCCCTGAGTGCGAGAACATCTCTGTTGACTATGCCATCATGGAGAAAGCCGAGGAAATCTTTGTCTGTCCTGCCGACTTCGGTTGGAGCGACCTCGGTACGTGGGGGTCTCTGCAACAGCAGTCTCGTCGCGACCTCTATGGCAATGCCGCCATCGGTCCCGACATCACGCTCTTCGAGTCGCACGACTGCATTGTCCACACCACACAGGAGAAGAAGGTTGTCATTCAGGGACTGGACGGCTACATCGTGGCCGAGAACGACGACACTTTATTAATTTGTAAGCTCTCCGAGGAACAGCGCATCAAGCAGTTCAGCGGACAGTCATAGGAACCAACACAACAAACCAACATGAACTCATTCCAAGCACTTAAGACCCAGCTTCTGCAACAAGGAGCTCAACACCGTATTGCTGCCGTCTGTGCAGATGACACAGCCACACGCGAAGCCTTGAACTTGGTGGAACAAGAAGGTATCGCTAAAGTCGTCAACGTCACTGCAGACACCCCCGAGGAGGCTGCTGCCGAAGCAGTAGCACTGGTGCGTAGCGGAGAGGCTGACATCCTTATGAAGGGTCTCATCGGCACTGACAAGTTGCTGCGTGCCGTACTGAACAAGGAGTGCGGACTACTGCCACAGGGCAACGTGCTCACCCATCTTGCTGCGGCAGAGATTCCGGCATACCAGAAGCTGCTATTCTTCACCGATGCCGCCGTCATTCCATACCCCACCCATGAACAGCGCATCGAGCAGGTACGCTATGCCACGCAGGTATGCCGACGCTTAGGCATCAGCGAACCAAAGGTGGCACTCATCCATTGTGCCGAACATGGCGGTAAGGCATTTCCTTTTGTCGACGGCTATGCCGACATCTGTCGCATGGCAGCGGAAGGCGATTTCGGCCCTTGCGTGGTAGACGGTCCTTTGGACCTCATGACGTCGCTATCTCTGGAAGCTCTGGCAGCCAAGAGGCTGTCGTCACCGATTGGCGGCGAGGCCGACCTCCTCATTCTACCCGACATCGAGGCTGGCAATATTTTCTACAAGACCCTGGCACTCCTGGCCAATGCCCGCACTGCAGGCATTCTCTGCGGGACGATGGCGCCTGTGGTCGTTCCCTCACGCGGTGACTCCACCGAGACGAAATTCAACAGCATCCTCTTCGCCCTCGCCAGCCTATAATTATCATTGTCATTGAAACGCCACACTCAGAGAGAGAATTATTAATTGAATGAAGATTCTTGTAGTCAACCCTGGCAGCACAAGCACCAAGATGGCGGTCTTTGAAGACGAGAAGCCTATTTTGGTGCGCAATATCGCCCATTCTGCCGAACAGCTGGCACCCTTTGGCAATATCATCGAACAGCAGGATTTTCGCCGCCAACTCGTCCTCGACGAGCTGAAAGCGGCAGGCATACCCTTGGAGTTCGATGCCGTCATAGGCCGTGGCGGACTGGTAAAGCCCATCAGTGGCGGCGTCTATGAAATTAATCGGACTATGCTCGACGACACACTGCACGGCTGCGTCATGCACAGCCATGCCTGCAATCTGGGTTGCCTCATCGCCTACGAAATCGCTGAAGCCATCAATTCACAATCATCAAATCATCATTCCCAATCCTCTATTCCACATTCACCATCTAAGAAGTGTCGCTCGTTCATCGCCGACCCGGGCGTCGTCGACGAATTGTCACCCTTAGCACGAATCAGCGGTTCGCCACTCATGCCACGCATCGCCATCTGGCACGCCCTTAACCAGCGCGCTATCGCAAGGCGATATGCCCGCGGCATCGGCAAGGAGTATGAAGACCTCAACCTCATCATCTGCCACCTGGGCGGAGGCATCAGCGTTGCAGCCCACGAACATGGCCGAGCCATTGATGCCAACAACGCCTTAGACGGCGAAGGTCCCTTCTCACCAGAGCGCGCCGGTAGCCTGCCTGCAGTAGATCTCATCCGACTCTGCTTCAGCGGAAAGTATAACGAACAACAACTGCTGAAGCGTATCGCCGGCAAGGCAGGACTCAACGCCCACTTAGGCACCAACGACATGCGCGAGGTGCTTTCACGCATTGAACTCGGCGACAAGCACGCTCAGCTTATCGTTGACGCCATGATCTATCATATTGCCAAGAACATCGCCGCCGAGGGCGCCGTGCTCTGCGGCACGG
>JAEEVT010000010.1 GCA_016291005.1 Prevotella sp.
TATTCATGAAATCCTCGGCTGCTTAGGATGATGTAATATCGTCATTCCGTTATTGCGTCTTCTTTTATAGGGTCATCTTGTAATCCAGCCTTACGATTAACGATAAAAATTTGAGAGCGGCAAAATAGCCGCTCTCAACCAACACAAAAACTAAACTAGACTTAACTAATTTCTATTGGGAATTTCACAACCCCACAATAGTTGGTGCAAAGATAGTGTAAAAGTTTTAAACTACAATGCTTTTTTTTGTTTTTTTTGCATCTTTATCCGAAAAATCTATATTTTCGTCGTTTTTTGCAGTAAATAATGGTCTAAAATGACCATTGCAGCCATCGCTTCCACCACAGGAACGGCTCTTGGTAGTACGCAAGGATCATGACGTCCGCGAGCTGTCAGCGTGGTAGCTTGACCTTGAATGTCGACGGTTGGTTGCTCGCGTAACAGCGTTGCTACAGGTTTGAAGGCCACACGGAAGTAGATGTCCTGTCCGTTGGAGATGCCTCCCTGTATGCCGCCGCTGTGGTTGCTGGCGGTAGGAAGCGTTGCGACGGCTTCGCTATTTCCCTGATGTGGGGGCAGGAAGATGTCATTCTGCTGGGAACCACGTTGGGTGACACAGGCAAAGCCGTCGCCGTATTCAAAGCCTTTGACGGCATTGATGCTCAGCATAGCAGCTCCTAAGGCTGCGTGTAACTTGTCGGCCTCTGGTTCGCCAAGTCCTGGAGGACAGCCCTTTACGACGCCTGTAATAATACCACCTATGGTGTCGCCTTCGCCCTTCACCTCTTCTATCAGCCGTATCATCTCTACAGCTTTCGCCTCATCTGGGCAGCGAACGGCATTGGTCTCGGCCTTCGACAGGTCGTAGTGGTTGTAATCGTGCTCCAGCCGAATGTCGCCGACCTGTGAGGTATAGGCCTGAATGGTGATATCCACCTGCTGGAGAGCCAATTTTGCTAAGGCGCCAGCCACACAGCGGCTGATGGTGATGCGAGCCGATGAGCGTCCGCCTCCGCGATGATCGCGAACACCATATTTATAAAAATAGGTGTAGTCGGCATGCGAGGGTCGGAACACGTCGCGCATATTGTCGTAGTCACTGGAGTGCTGGTTGGTGTTACGCACTATGAAGCCGATGGAACAGCCTGTCGACACGCCTTCGAAGACGCCACTCAGCAGTTCTACCTGGTCTTTTTCCTGACGCGCTGTCGTGATTTTGCTCTGTCCAGGACGGCGACGGTTCAACTCGGCCTGAATGAAGTCTACGTCAATGGGTATACCTGCTGGCATACCGTCGATGACACCTCCAATGGCCTCGCCGTGACTTTCACCGAAAGTCGTTAGTCTGAATATGTTGCCAAATGTGTTCAACCTCTCCCTAAACCTTTTTAATCTTTAATATTCAATTTATCAATGGCAATGTCCGCAGCCGCAGTGATCGTGGTTCTCGTGACCACAATGCTCGTGACCCTCGTGACCACAATGGTCTTCACAGCCGCCACAGTCATCACAGCCACAGCCGCAACCGCCTGTCATGTGGGCAACCATGTGTTCAATCTCCTTATTCGTGGCTTCACGCGTCTCCAGCACGGAACCCTTGAAGTGCAGCGTCTCGCCTGCCAATGGATGGTTCAGGTCAACCTTAACCTTTTCTTCACCCACAGTCAGGACATGTCCGTAGAAATGGCGCCCTTCCTCGTTTTGCAAAGGGATAATAGCCCCTTCATAGATGTGCTCGTGGTCGAAATGGCCGTTAATGCAGAACATTTCACGGTCCAAGTCGAGCACATGCTCGTCCATGTATTCGCCGTAGGCCTGTTCCTTAGGAATGGCAAACTCAAAGTTGTCACCCTGGTTCAGACCGACAACCTGCTGCTCGAAGGCATCGAGAGCTATGCCAAAGCCGGTAATAAACTGGAACGGCTTCTCGGCCGTAGCCTCTTCCATCATCTCGAGTCCTTTGTCGCCCTCCACGTAAAGCTGGTAGGCGATGGACATAAACTTATTTTCTTTCTGATTCTCCATATTGTCTGTCTTTTGTCGTTTGGCTGGCAAAGGTACGAAAACCTTGCCAAAACACCAAAATAATTAGTATTTATTATTGGTTTCCAGACTCCAAAAGGGCTTCAAAAGGCCTTTTTGCAGTATTTTTATAGTGTGGAAAAGCCCTTGATTTGACCTATGTCAACGATTCGGGGAAAATGTTGATGTGGGTCAAAAATGTGGCTGTGTTCGCAAACAAAATGCCAGAAAAATTTGCTTGTCCAAAAAATCGCCGTAACTTTGCACCGTCAAAACAGCAAGCGAGCTGGTTAAAAATGACAACAAAAGGATAACAAAAAGAGTATTAATTAAAGAAAAAGAAAGGGTAAGAAAATGAAAAGATTGTTTATGGTAATGATTGCTATGCTTAGCATGACAATGACTTTCGCAGAGAATGAGACCGCTTCAAACCTCAACACTACTGAGGCTTACAATTTGAAGGCAGTGAACATGAAGAAACTCGGAGAGGCGCTGAACCTGTCGAAAGACCAGGTAGAAAGCTTAGCAGAGATTCACAAGACCTTCAGCGCAGAGTTGCTGTTTGCTGCTCAGGCTACTGGCGAAGAGCGTGAGAAAATGATGGATAAGGCCATCAAAAAGGATTTGGCCTACATGGACTACATCCTGAACGCTGACCAGTATCGCAAGTATGTGATGCTGCTGAACGTAACACTGATGAACCGTGGCCTGAAGTAATAGTGAAAAACTTTAACAAATGATTATTGAGCCATCGCTGATTAAGCGGTGGCTTTTTCTTTTACACTCGATTCTTTTTTCGATTCTTTTTATAAATAAGGTGATTTTTCCCTTGTTTTTATTTGGTAAATTTGCAAAAAAGTTGTAATTTTGCAGCCGTATTCGGCGTTTTTTTCGTTGTTCTGGGTGGCTTTGTTCTGCGTAGAAAACAGGGAAGCGGCTGATATTTAGCGTATTAGAATAATAAAAACATTTAATATTTATGTCTGACGAAAAGAAAATCAGCCTCGAAGAGCTCGGGGAAATTCTTGACGATGAGCAGCAACAGTCTGCGTTTAGTATTCAGAACCTTTTTGCCATGTTGATATTGAACTGGCAGTGGTTTTTATTGTCGCTCATCATTTTTATTAGTGCTGCGCTCATCTACTTGCGTTATGCTACTCCCACCTATCAGACTTCGGCAAAGATCCTCATCAAGGACGACCAAAGCACACGTCGCCGCAGTAACCAGATGTTGTCGAACATGCAGGACTTTGGTTTTTTGACCAATTCGACAGGTATTGAGAACGAGGTGGAAATCATCAAGTCGAGTCTTTTGGCCCGTGAGGCTGTCAAGCGCCTGAAACTCTACACTGAGTATCGTAGCCAGGGACGAGTGACCCGTCAGCTCGTTTATAAGGGCCAGCCTTTCTCCGTCGATATTGACGAAGAGAGCCTGAACCGTTTCGACACCGAATTGCTGAACACGGTGACCTCTATCCAGATGGCTGTAAAATACGAGAAGGGAAAGTACAATGTCGACGGAAGGATCCTCAAGAACGGCCGTGAGGCTTTCATGTTCCAGAAGGTACTTAACCAGCTCCCCGCATCTATCCGTACTTCTGAAGGTACGTTGACGTTCACCAAGAATTCGGCATTGAAAGCGGTGAATAATCCCAAGGATTCTTTAAAGGCAGAGCAAGAAAAGGAGTATACCATGTTTATTTCTATCCGTCCTCCTATGCTCGTGGCCAAAGGCTATGTCGCCCGTCTTACCGTTGCGCCCACTTCGAAGATGACCTCTATTGCCGAACTGACCTTAGTCAATGAGAATGCCCTTCGTGGTATGGACTACCTGGCTGAGCTGGTGCATTGCTATAACGACCAGGCCAATGCCGACAAGAACGAGATTGCGTTGAAGACGGAAGAGTTCATCAACAAGCGTCTTGAAAAGATTGATAAGGAATTAGGTACTACTGAGAGTAATCTGGAGAGCTATAAGCGCCGAAATGCTGTGACGCAGCTGAATATGGATGCATCTCAATCGCTGGCCCAGAGCAGTCAGTATGAGACCCGTCTGGCTGAGGCTAACTCACAGATCCAGTTGCTGGACTACCTCCGCGAGTTTGTGGACAATCCCACAAACCAATATAAGATTATTCCCTCAAACGTCGGTATGACCGACCACGCTTCTACAGCACTTATTGCCAGCTACAACCAGACTGTTCAGGATCGTAACCGCCTGTTGAAGGCTGCCAGTGAGCAGGCTCCCCAGGTGCTTACCCTTACCTCTACGCTGGACGAACTGCAGGGTTCTATCCGTACTGCCCTTTTGCAGGCCCGCCGTTCGGCAGACATTCAGCGTCAGGGTATCCAGAGCCAGTATTCCAAATATCAGGGACGTATCGGCAGTACTCCTGAGCAGGAGCGTGTGCTGACGCAGATTGGTCGTCAGCAGGAGGTGAAGTCGGGTCTGTACCTGTTGCTGTTGCAGAAGCGTGAGGAGAACTCCATCTCGCTGGCTGCTACTGCCGACAAGGGTAAACTCATCGATGAGCCTCAGATGATGGGTAAGGTCAGTCCTAAGAGCGCTATCATCCTGTTGGTGGCTATCGTACTGGGTGGAGGTATCCCCTTCCTTATTATTTATGTCCTCCAGTTGTTGAGATTCCGCATCGAGGGTCATGACGATGTGGCTCGTCTGACTAAGTTGCCCATTGTGGCCGACGTACCTGTTGCCAGTGATACGGTGAAAGATTCTGCCGGCATCGTCGTTCAGGCCAACAAGAATAACCAGATTGACGAGATATTCCGTGCGCTGCGTACCAATATCCAGTTCATGATGAAGGATGATGACAAGGTGATTCTCTTCACTTCATCTACTTCCGGCGAGGGTAAGACCTTCCTGGCTGCCAATCTGGCTGTGTCGTTTGCCCTGTTAGGAAAGAAGGTGATCCTCTGTGGTCTGGACATCCGTAAGCCTGCTTTGGGTCGTTTGTTCAATATCACCGACCGTCAGCAAGGTGTTAGCACGCTGTTAACTAAGAGCACAGTGACTATTGCTGATCTCAACTCGCAGATCAACGCTTCGGGTGTCAACGAGAACCTCGACTTGCTGCTGGCAGGTCCTACGCCTCCTAACCCCACAGAGTTGCTGGCCCGTGAGAATCTGCATCAGATTATCGACCTGTTGCGCGAGGAGTATGACTACATCATTCTGGACACCGCTCCTGTTGGTCTGGTGACCGATACCTTAGAGATTGCCCGCTATGCCGACGTCAACTGCTACGTCTGCCGTGCCGACTATACGCCGAAGACCAATATCGGACTGCTGAATACGCTGGCCGAAGAGGAGAAGCTTACCAATGCCTGCGTAGTGCTGAACGGTGTCGACATGTCGAAGAAGAAGTATGGCTACTACTACGGCTACGGAAGGTATGGCAAGTATGGTCGCTACGGTTACGGTCGTTACGGATATGGCCGTTACGGTTACGGCAAGTACGGCTATGGCAACTATGGCAATTATGGCAACTACGGCAACTATGCCGACAGCCATTATGGCGATAAGAACGATAACTCTATTAAGAGATGATTATTGCAGTAGATTTTGACGGTACCATCGTAGAACACAAGTATCCGGCTATCGGCGATGAGATACCTTTCGCCGTTGATACGCTGAAGATGCTTCGCCAGGACGGCCATAGGATCATCCTGTGGAGTGTCCGTGAGGGTCAGCTCTTGGAAGACGCTGTTAACTGGTGTCGGGAGCGTGGGGTGGAGTTCTATGCTGTGAACCGCGACTATCCTGAGGAGACGACGGACAACAATCCGCATTTCTCCAGGAAACTGAAGGTCGACGTGTTCATCGACGACCGCAATCTGGGCGGTCTGCCAGACTGGGGTACCATCTACCGCATGATCAAGCACCACCGCAAGTGGCACCATCTCATTGACGAGGCTGTGGCAGCCAGTCACGACTACCATGAACCTCCCCGCAAGAAGCGTTGGTGGCAGTTTTAGCCAAGCTGCAAAAACAAGAAGAGAAAACAAAAAAGAAAAATAATATGAAACTGAAGAATCTTTATGTTATTGCCTTGATGGCAGCCCTGCTGTCTTCGTGTGGCAGTGTGAAGAATGTCGCCTATCTGCAGAATAGCGACGAAGTAGATTTGGCGCTTTCGCGTGTATTGTATGATGCTCGCATCATGCCGAAAGACCAGTTGACGATTACCGTCAGTACCAGTAACGATGCTGCTGCTGCGCCCTTCAACCTGACAGTGCCGACACCGTATACGGTAACGAGCCGATCTACCTACTCGCAGCCCATGCTGCAGTCCTACCTTGTAGATAACGACGGATATATCAATTTCCCCGTCATTGGTGCCCTCCACGTAGCTGGTCTGACCAAATCTGAGTGTGAGAAGCTGATTCTGGGTAAGGTTCGTCCCTATATGGCTGAAACCGAGAATCCCATCGTTACTGTCCGCATGTCGAGTTACTCCATCAGTGTGCTGGGCGAGGTGAATCGTCCGGGCAGCTATCAGGTAGGCCGTGAGAAGATTTCCATCCTCGAGGCTCTGGCTCAGGCTGGTGACTTGACCATCTACGGTGTTCGTGACAAGGTGAAACTTATCCGTGAGGATGCCAATGGTCAGAAAGACATCCAAGTATTGAACCTCAATGATGCCAATCTCATCAATTCACCTTATTATTATTTACAGCAGAACGACATTGTCTATGTAGAGCCTAATACGGTGAAAGCTCGCAACTCCAGTATTGGTGCTTCGACGACGCTTTGGTTTACCGCTACCAGCATTCTTATTTCTTTGACTTCATTATTATATAATGTATTAAAGTAATAATGGCAGAACAACAACATCATCATCACCACCACCATCATCATAAGCCGGACGGCGCAACTTTGTTCAAGCGCAAGAGTCTGGCTTGGATTAAGCGGCGCAAGGTCATAGAACGTGTGCTGAAGAAGGCACTTTTCGTTATCGCTGTCATTATGGTTATTGCAGTTATTGTGGTGTACACTTTACTTTAAACTTATTATTGTTTATTCATGAATATAGCAATTGTAGGAACAGGATATGTAGGTTTGGTCAGCGGAACATGTTTCGCTGAGATGGGAGCGCATGTAACGTGTGTCGATGTAGACACTCAGAAGATAGAAAAGCTGAAAAACGGCATCATGCCCATCTATGAGCCTGGACTGGAAGAACTGGTACGCCGTAACGTGGAGTTCGACCGTCTTAACTTTACCACCGACCTGACTGAGGTGCTCGACGATGTCGAGGTGGTATTCTCCGCTGTGGGAACGCCCCCCGATGAGGACGGCAGTGCTGACCTGAAGTACGTTCTTGCCGTTGCCCGTCAGTTTGGACAGCACATCAACAAGTACACTATCTTGGTCACGAAGTCTACCGTTCCTGTCGGTACAGCCAAGAAGGTGAAGGCCGCCATTCAGGAAGAGCTCGACAAACGTGGTGTTCAGGTCCCGTTCGACGTTGCCAGCAATCCTGAGTTCCTCAAGGAAGGTGCCGCTATTAAGGACTTTATGAGTCCTGACCGCGTGGTGGTAGGTACCGAGTCAGAGAAGGCCCGCGAGGTCATGACGCGCCTCTACAAGCCTTTCCTGATCAACAATTTCCGTGTTATCTTCATGGATATCCCCTCTGCCGAGATGACGAAGTATGCCGCTAACGCTATGCTGGCTACCCGTATCTCGTTTATGAACGACATCGCCAACCTTTGTGAACGTGTTGGCGCTAATGTTGACAGCGTGCGTAAGGGCATCGGCACAGATACCCGTATTGGTACAAAGTTCCTCTATGCCGGTTGCGGATATGGCGGATCGTGCTTCCCTAAGGATGTGAAAGCCCTGTTGCACACGGGTCTCGACAATGGCTACCACATGGAAGTCATCGAGGCCGTCGAGCGTGTCAACGAGAAGCAGAAGTCCATCGTCTACGACAAGATTATCCGTGCTGCAGGCAGCGTGAAGGGGAAAACCGTTGCCGTCATTGGCCTCTCGTTCAAGCCAGAGACTGACGACATGCGCGAGGCTCCTGCTTTGGTTGTCATCGACAAACTTTTGAAAGACGGGGCCTCTGTGCGCGTCTTTGATCCTATTGCTATGGATGAGTGCCGTCGTCGCATTGGCGACAGCGTCACCTATTGTAAGAATATTTATGATGCTGCCGATGGTGCCGACGTCTTCGCGCTGATGACGGAGTGGCGCCAGTTCCGTATGCCTTCCTGGAACGTCATCCAGAAGGTCATGACGGGCAACGTTGTTGTTGACGGCAGGAACATCTACGACCGTTCCGAGTTGGAATCCTATGGATTTGTCTACTCGCGCATCGGAGAACAATAATCTTAGTTCAATGAAAAATCCCGTAAGAGGCATACTTAACTGGTATTTCAGCCGGAACTCACTGCCTTATTGGTGCCTTCTGCTGGTCGATACGATGACTGTGTTGGTGTGTGTGCTATTCACATACTGGATATTCCGCAAAACACAAGTCATCTTCGATAACCGCTTTGAAGTACTCTATACGGCCATCGCTTATAGCCTGTTAAGTTGGGTGGGAGCACGTTTGTTCCGAACCTATTCCGGTGTGGTACGCTACTCCAGCTTCATCGACCTGTTGCATGTGGCTTTTGCCAACGTGGTATCCGTCGTCCTATGCCTCATTCTTTCGTATAGCATGGATGCTTTGCATGTAGATGCCTTGTCGGCACTGACCCAGACGGAAACCGTTGTGGCTTTCTTCATAGCAACTTTGGTGATGTGGGGTGTGCGCGTCCTGGTAAAGACCTTGCATGACGTCACCCTGCAGCGCGACCGTGCCATACGTGTGCTCATCTATGGTGCATTGTCCGGTGGTGTGGGTTTGGCCAAGAACATCCGCAGCCAGCGGCCGCAGCGTTTCCGCTTATGTGGCTTTATCTCCCACGACAAGCGTGCAAAGCACATGCTGCTGATGGGCGAAAAGGTATATAACATTGACGACAACCTCCTTGAGGTCATCAAGGAAAAACGCATCGAGGCAGTCCTTGTGTCACCGCTTCGCTCCAGCGAGTTCCGTAACAATCAGGATATTCAGGACATGCTGATTAATGCCGGCGTGCGCATTTTCATGGCTCAGCAGGTGAAAGAGGCCAGTTTGGAAGACAACGACCTGACGGATGAGGAAATCAAGAACATGCAGATGCGCGAGGTGTCGGTAGAAGACTTGTTGCCTCGTCAGGAAATTGTCGTGGACTTGGAGTCTGTTGCAGCTCAGTTGAAGGGTAAGCGCATCCTGGTGACAGGCTCCGCTGGCAGCATTGGCTCTGAGCTTGTGCGCCAGATTGCTGAATTCCAGCCTGCTAAGATGATGCTCATCGACCAGGCCGAGACGCCTCAGCACGACATCCGTCTGATGATGGTCAAGGACTTCCCCAACGTTGATGCCGAGGCCATCGTGACCAGCATCAGCCGTCAGCGCCGTATGGAGGAGGTCTTCCGTACGTTCCGTCCTGACTATGTGTTCCATGCCGCTGCCTACAAGCATGTGCCTATGATGGAGGATAACCCCTCGGAGGCTGTACTCAACAATATCTATGGCACGAAGGTTATTGCCGACTTCAGCGTGAAGTATGGTGTCAAGAAGTTTGTGATGGTTTCCACAGATAAGGCAGTCAACCCCACTAATGTCATGGGTTGTTCGAAGCGCATCTGCGAGATCTATGTCCAGTCGCTGAACAACAGCCAGCAGACGACGCAGTTCGTGACGACGCGTTTTGGCAATGTCTTGGGTTCAAACGGCAGCGTCATCCCCCTGTTCAGGGAACAAATCAAGAACGGTGGCCCTGTTACGGTGACTGACGAGCGCATTGTACGCTTCTTCATGCTCATCCCTGAGGCTTGTAAGCTGGTGCTTGAGGCTGGTACGAAGGGACATGGAGGCGAGATTTTCGTTTTCGACATGGGACAGCCCGTGAAGATTGCCGATCTGGCCCGTCGTATGATTATGCTTTCCGGCGCCAAGAACGTAGAGATCAAGTTTACTGGTCTGCGTCCGGGTGAGAAGCTTTACGAAGAGGTTCTCAACGAGCTGGAGGGTACCAAGCCGTCGTTCCACAACAAGATACGTATTGCCGAGGTTCGCGAGTACGACTTCGCCGAGGTCAGCAAGGAGGTAGACGAACTGATTGAAATTTCGAAACAATATGACGATATGGCTACAGTCAAGATGATGAAGGACATCGTGCCAGAATTCAAGTCCAATAACTCGATTTACGAGCAGTTGGATAAGTAAAAGCCTATGGATTATCAATATCATATCTTTTCGCCTTATCGGGTTTGTCCGATAGGTGCCCATGTGGACCACCAGCACGGACTGGTGACGGGCTTTGCCATCGACAAGGGCGTTGACCTGTGGTTTAATGTACGCGATGACGAGATGGTAAACCTGTCGTCGCGGACTTTTGAAGGCGACGTCAGCTTTGAGATTACCAAACCCTCGCAAATCAAGGAACGCCATTGGGGCGACTACGCCCGTGGCGCCAAGTATGCCCTGCGCAAACGCTTTGAGCTGAAGTACGGCATCGATGGCGTCATCCAGGGCTCGCTGCCTGTCGGTGGCTTGTCGTCGAGTGCAGCCGTGCTGATTGCCTATGTCATGGCCTTCGCTAAAGCCAACGACATCACGCTTCAGCCTTTCGAAATCGTGAAGATTGCCTCTGAGGCTGAACGCGAGTACATAGGTTTGAACAATGGTTTGCTCGACCAGGCCTGTATAGCTTTGGGTAAGAAAGACGGTTTGCTGTTCCTCGACTGCGATTCGAATGACTGGCGCATCATCCGCCGCCATCCTGACATGCCTGACTTTGAGATTGGCATATTCTTCTCCGGACTGACGCGCTCGTTGGTCAATAGCGACTATAACTTAAGAGTTTACGAGTGTAAAACGGCAGCATGGAACATGCTGGCCTATACCGATCAGCCGCTGAAGACCTTCGACAAGACCTTCCTGCGAGACATCCCAAAGGCAACCTTTGACAAGACGAAGATTGCTATGCCGGCACGTTTTGCCCGCCGTGCCGAGCATTTCTATACTGAGTATCGCCGTGTGCGCCAGGGTGTTACAGCTTGGGAGACGGGTAATATGAAACTTTTTGGCAAACTGTCCTTCGATTCTTGCGAGTCGAGCATCCACAACTACGAGTGCGGCTCGCCAGAGCTTATCGCCATCTACGAGATTATTCGCCAGCTGCCCGGTGTCTGGGGCGGCCGCTTCTCGGGTGCGGGATTCAAGGGGGCCTGTATCGCTCTTGTCGATCCAGCCTATAAAGAAGAAATTGGTAAGGTGCTGACAGAGAAGTATCTGGAGCAGTTCCCTGAGTACGAGAAGTCCTTCCAGGTATTTTGGGTGCATCCTGACGACGGCGCGAGATTCGTATAAGGATTAAGAGTGTTGATTGCAAAGCCACACTTTGATTGCAAGGCCACACTCTTAAAGAGAGAACCTTTAGGTCAAAGAATGTTGAATGTTGAGTTGTCGCCTTCGGCGATTATGAATTTAGAGTTAGGAATTATGAAGAATGTGAAACTGTTTTTGATGTCGTTGGTGGCTGTAGTCCTGGTGGGCTGCGGTACCACGAAGACGGTGCCCCTGACGGGTCGCCAGCAGAGTCTGATGGTAAGCGATGGCGAGGTGCTGAGCCTTTCCACGCAGCAGTATCAGGAGTTTATGAAGACTGCCAAAGTCTCTACCAATGCTACCAACACGGCAATGGTGAAAAGAGTAGGGCAGAATCTGGCCACAGCGGTGACAAACTATCTGAATGCCAATGGAATGGCTGAGGATGCCAAAAGCTTCCAGTGGACGTTCAATCTGGTTCAGAACAACGAGGTGAATGCCTGGTGTATGCCTGGCGGACTCATCTGCGTCTATGAGGGCCTGTTACCCGTTACCCAGAACGAGGCCTCACTGGCCATTGTCCTTGGTCATGAGATAGCTCATGCCGTGGCTCGTCACTCTGCCGAGCAGATGAGTACGCAGATCAAGCAGCAGTACGGCCTGCAGATTGGTACTGCCGTAGCCGGCGCATTTGGTATGGGCGCCAACACGCAGTCTATCGTCCAGGCCATCGTTGCCCAAGGCTTTAATTTCAAGAACCTGAAGTATTCGCGCAACCACGAGAGCGAAGCTGACCACATGGGACTTATTTTCGCCGCTATGGCAGGTTACGACCCGTCGGTGGCTGTCAGCTTCTGGCAGCGCATGTCGCAGCAGTCCAATAACCAAACCGCCGAATTCCTGAGTGACCATCCGTCGGATGCCACCCGCATCAGGCAAATCCAGGAGTGGCTGCCCGAGGCCCAGCGTTACTATAAGCCCGCAACAACTGCAACTACTACTACTACGAAGAAGACCACCACAACGAAAAAGACTACGACAAAAAAGAAATAACCCATGATGAAATCAACGATGATGACCCTCTTGCTGGGTCTCTCGCTCAGTGCTGCTGCCCAGACCAAGGACGGTGGTATCTCTGCCCAGATGCTCCAGCAGATACAGCAACAGAACGCCCCCACGGCTTCCGACCGTGCCCTGCGTAACGCCCTGGCCTCCAACGGTATCGATGTGCTGGCACGCAGTCAGGAGAGTACCCGCGCCCTCGACACCTATTTTAATGTAGAGACCAAGAAGCAGAGCATCACCAACCAGAAATCGTCTGGCCGTTGCTGGATGTTCAGCGGACTGAACGTGCTGCGCGCCAACTTTGCCAAGCGTACCGACTCGCTGACCGTCAGCCTCTCGCAGGACTACCTCTTCTTCTGGGATCAGTTGGAGAAGGCTAACCTCATGCTGCAGGGCGTTATCGACACGGGCAAGAAGCCCATCGACGATCAGCGTGTACAGTTCTTCTTCCACTATCCGCTGAACGATGGAGGTACTTTCTGTGGCGTGGCCGACCTCGCCGAGAAGTACGGCCTGGTGCCCACCGAGGTGCAGCCCGAGACCTATTCTGCCGAGAATACGTCGCGTATGTCGGCTATCATCAAGAGCAAACTGCGCGAGCAGGGCTTGGAGTTGCGCCGTATGGTCAATGACGGCAAGAAGACTGCCGACATCCAGAAGCGCAAGACCCAGATGCTCGGAGAGATATACCATATGCTGGTCATCACCTTGGGCGAACCCGTCAAGGAGTTCACCCACGTCTTCCGCGATAAGAACGGCAAGCCTCTCCGCGAGCCGAAGAAATACACGCCAAAGGAGTTCTATCAGGAGATTGTCGGCGGACCACTCAACGGCACCTTCATCATGGTGATGAACGACCCGCGCCGCGAGTACTATAAGACTTACGAGGTGGAGTACGACCGCCACACCTACGATGGCCACAACTGGAAGTACCTCAACCTGCCTATGGAGGAGATTGAGACGCTGGCCATTGCCTCGCTGAAGGATGGCCGTAAGCTCTACTCCAGCTACGACGTTGGCAAGCAGCTCGACCGCAAGCGCGGCTACTGTGATATCGAGAACTTCGACTACGCCTCGCTCTTTAACACCACGTTCACCATGAACAAGGCCGACCGCATCGCGACTTTCGACAGCGGTTCCACCCACGCGATGACGCTCACCGCCGTCGACCTCGATAAGGAAGGTCGCCCGATGAAGTGGAAGGTGGAGAACTCCTGGGGTTCCGATTCCGGCCATAACGGCTACGTCATCATGACCGCCCGTTGGTTCCGCGAATACATGTTCCGCTTAGTGGTTGACAAGAAGTACGTTTCTGACAAGCTCCTAAAGGACTTCGAGCAGAAACCCATCATGGTTATGCCCGAAGATCCCCTCTTCCAAATGGACTGATTCCCAGCCTGGGAACAGTCAGAAATCACCGAGAAAAGTTACAATTATTGCCGTGATTTCCGCAAGAAATCACGGCAATAATTGAAGGAAATCACGGCAATAATTGAAGGAAATCACGGCAACTTCTGCAACTTTTCTACGTGATTTTGCTCCCAACCCTATTTAGGCATTTCCACAATAAACCGGCATCCGTCGTGATAGCTGTCATCATAGATGAGGTCGCCACCCAGGCTGAGTGCATGACGCTTGCAGAGGGGTAGACCGAGTCCAAGGCCGTCTGAGAGGTCGTCACTCTTCACAAACGGCTTGTAAATCAGTTCATCAGCATTGTCTGGCAGTCCTGGTCCCACATCCTGCACGGTGAAGCAAACGGAAGTATCGTTCTGCGAGACATGCAACGTGATATGTTCGCCGTCAGAGAACTTAGCGGCATTGTAAAGCAGTTCGCGGATGGTTCTCAGCAGATAGATACGATTGGTCAGGATACGAGTAGCGTCGGACAATTCGGTCTCGAAGTTGACCTTGATTCGTTGGAAGTGACCGAGGGTGTACTCAATGCTCTCACGTGCCACATCGTTGCACGACACCTCATCGTGGCGGTTGCTCATCAGTTCGTCAGCACCTGTCGTCGACGAACTGTCGAACAGCATGAGCACCATACGTTTCAAGTGGTCGGCATTATACTTCATGATGCTTGTCATGTCACTCAAGTTCTCTGCTTCGACAGGACTCAGGGCGGCAGCATTCTTGCTTCGCGAAGCGATACTCTCTTGTAAAACGTTGGCGAAGCCCAATATGATGTTCAGTGGGGTGCGTATCTGGTGCGACAGGTTTTGGATGAATAACGTCTTTTTCTTGACAGTCTCTTCGGCGAGTTCCATATCACGGGCGCGCTGTTCGTTGTGCTTCCTGAGGGCATCGGCCGTCTCTCGGATGCTGCCCATGTGGTCACGCAGTTTCTGTTGCATGACGGCAAAGCTGTTTTGCAGCAGTCCGATGTCGTCTTTCTGGTGGGAGAAGGGAATGGCCAAGTCGTAGTTGCCATGAGTAATATGGCGTGTTGTGTTGAGCAGTTTGTTGATGGGGCTGATGGTTTGCCGGACCACACGTTGACAGAGCCAAAGGATGCCCAGCAGTCCTAGAATAATCAGGGCAATGATGACATAGCCCAACTGCCGATAGTCTGTCAGCACCTCTTTATCGGGACATACGAGTGCCAGGCTCCATTTAGTGCCTGGAACGGGCTGGTAACACACATGGCAGCGTGTATCGTTAATGACGATGTGCATCGTACCCTGCTTGTCTTCCACCATCTCGTGCCCCAGTGCTATCCTGTCGGCATTCAGTTGCGGATCGGCATCGGTAAAGATGGTCTTTCGGAACAGCTGAGTGGTGTCAGGATGTATGAAGAATCGTCCGTTTTCGCCAGTCAGCACGAAATAGGCATGCGGATAAGGCCGTTCGGCGTCGTTGATGGTCTTTGCCAGATGACGGAACGAGAAGTCGGTGGCTATGACACCGATGATTTGTCCTGTCTCCGACCGTAACGGCTGACAATAGGTGGCAACGGCCTCGTTGTGGTCGATGGTACCCTCCGTGTGGCCTTCGAACGGCTCCACCCATCCTGCTTTGCCCATATTGACAGGTACTTTATACCATGGCTTGTCAAAATAGTTAAAGTCCGTTTCGCGGACGGTGGATATCTTGCCGTCGTCGTTGACGGTATAAACCGAGAATTGTCTTCCGTACTGCGGGAACATATCTGGTACAATACTGACGGTACAGCTCAGAATGCGCGGGTTCAGCATGACAATACGCCTCGAGATGGACTCCAGTGAGTCTGGGGTAAAATGCTGCTCTAACAGCCTGGCGTTGGCGTTGGTCGGAGCCTCTATCGACCCCATGTAATTACTTACGCGCTGTATGACGGTACGGAGAATACTGTTAGAACGCTCTATGGCCTCTTGGCGTATAAGGTAGCGAGACTGGAGGTAGAAGATGCCTAAGGACAACACGAAGATGGGTACGGCCAGCAGTATGATGTTGATACTGAGTTTGCGCGACAGGCTGCAACTGATTTTACTCATCATGGCTCACCTCCTTTCTTTCCTTAACGGCCTTCTCAGCTTCTTCAGCCTCAATCTTCAGAGCTTCTACCATGTGGTCGAGCAAGTCGATAATCTTCTCGCTCTGTTCCTTGATGACGCTGACTTCAAAGTCGGCCTCCTGCGGGCTAATCGTTTCAAAATTATTACCGAGCTTCATGACACTTCGCTCGATGAGGTCCGACGGTACTGTCATCTGCGTTGTCATATAGTGCAGGAAGGTTGTCTTCATACGGTCGGAACCCTGCGCATTGCCGAGGGCCTTACGCAACTCCTCGCTACGTTTGGTCAACCTCTTCGTCAACTGTTCCAGTTCGGTCGACTTTGCGGCCAGTGACTGCTGCATGCGTCGGAAGAGATCCTGTAACTGTCCTATCTCGTCGTCGCGTTGTGCCTTTGGAACTGTTTCGGTGTAATTACCTTCTGCCACACGGTGTGCCGAACGTGTCAACATACGCAAAGGCAGCATCTGTCGGCGGACAACCAGACGGCAAAGCACCACAAAGAACAATATACCGACAATGGTGATGGCCAGCACCAGATAGATCAGGAAATCGTAGTTGCCAAGGATGTCGTCCTTGAGATACACCACACCGGCACTCCATTCTATCTGATCCATGGGCCTATCTATCATTGCGGTGTGACGGAAAGGCTTATAGAACACGTACCACTCCTTGTTGCTCATCTGGAAGGTCTTAAAGCCCGTCTCGCCAGATACCACTGCCTTGGCAGCCTCGCGTACGGAAGGGTCTTCATTTTTGTCAGCATACTCCCACACTGTCTTTATTCCCGACAGTTTCTTAGCATCACTATGGACAATGTATGAGCCGTTGTTGCTCAACAATACGCAGTAACTATTGGGTGAGGGCTTGACAGAATGCACTATCTGGGAAAGCAGAGAGATAGGCAAATCGACAGCGATGACCCCCACACACTCAGCACGGCTGTTGACAATTGGCAGACAGAAAGAGAGTGTCACGCCTTCGTTTTCCTCTTCTGGCAGAGGATCTGTCCAACAGGCACGTTTCGTTGACATAGGTAACTTATACCACAGCTGTTCTGTATATGGTTGGTTGCCAAATGTCTCGGCAGTCACCAGAGAGTTGTTCCCTTGCTTGTAGTCTGCTCTGTGAACGTAAGCCATGAACAGCTCGCGCCCAGGATAATAATTCGGTTTGAAGGCAATGGCACATCCTACGATATAGGGATAGGTCTCCACAATACTGCGGCAATATGTAAACATACGGTCAGGCTGGTCAAGATGCCACTGTATGTCTTGATAGATGTTATAGGTGGTCTGTTCGACAGTCATCAGAATATTGTCGATGTGTTGCTCTGTGCTCTCCAGTGTCTGTACGGCGTCACCTTGAGCCTCTTCCACCAGCGCCTGACGTGAGAAATAAAGCATCACTCCCAGCGACAGCAATAGCAGCAGTACCATCTCGCAGACCACCATCAGGTTCAGTCTGAGCGATGTGTAGGGGATAGTAATTTTACTCAGTTTCAGCATACTTCAATCTGCGACATACAATCCAGACGACAATTATTCCAAGGACAGCCACAACCAGTAATGCGAGGCCAACCTTCGACAACGGGCTCCACATATCTTGCTTAGATACAACGATGGCCACAAACCAGTTGACATGGTCGATAGGACCGTAATAGACAGTTGACGGTACACCCTTGACGTCCAGGTTTATCTTGCCAATCTTCTTTTGTGTCAAGCTGTTTACCATTTGCTCTTGGGTCATGGAAACGCCCTTGTCTTCCGGACTGGCTATGCAACTGCCGTCGCTATTGATGACCACCGTGTAGAAGTCACCGTCGCAGCTCAAAAGGTAGCGATTCAGTAGGTCGTTGTCTCTAAACTCTTCGTCCACGCGCTGCAGTTCCTTGCTCAGCCACTCAAAGGTCATGTCCGCTCCGCAGACGCAGGCGAGCCGCCCCTGACTATCATACACGGGCTTGACAAACGTCGTATAGTGACCGCTGATGTCCGTACCGTCATAATAATAATATGGATCTGACCAGAAGCTATCGTTTGACTTTTTCGCACGGATATACCAGTCGGACTTATGGTAGTTGTGGCGTGCCGACCCCACCATGCGAAGCTCGAACGCGCTGGAGTCAACATGAACCACGTAAGGTTCAAACCACGTACCTTTCTGTGGGAAATAGTTGGGTTCAAAGGCGGCAAAATATCCTCTCACCTCAGGGTTCAGGCTGGTTTTGCTTTCCAAGGCAGCTATCACGGACTCGGGTGAGTCAAGGTGTTTCTCTACCTCGTCAAACACGTTCATCGCGTTCATCTCCATACCCCTGATGGTTTTGGCAATCTTCTCCGAGGCAATATTCATCATGCCCACATAACGTACATGAGCCTCTGCTGTAATGGCTTGATAGCATGTCCATAGAGCTATAGCAGAAAATAGTATAAACACCATTAACACCGTTAACAGCACGTATAGTTTAAATCGTTTCACCATAGTTTAAGCGTCTAGTTAGAAACATTATTGCCAGATATGACTTGCGTTCCATAACGAATTGCACCTGCAAAGATACGAAAAGCTTTTGACAAATGCAAAAAATCTTTCAAAATGTTTGGTAGATTCGTGAAAAAGTTATATTTTTGCGGAGTTTATGGTAATAATTAATTGTCAATAGTCAAAGTCAATAATATAGATGAAGAGGATTGCGATACAAGGACTGAAGGGATCTTTTCATGACATTGCGGCACACCTATTTTACGAGGGTGAGCAGATGCAGCTTATCTGCTGTTCGACGTTTGAGCAGGTGTTTGCCGAGATGAAGAAGGACCCGACAGCCATCGGTATGCTGGCCATTGAGAACACCATTGCCGGCAGTCTGCTGCACAACTACGAACTGCTGCGCGACTCGGGTACTACTATCGTTGGCGAGCATAAGCTGCACATCACGCACAGCATCTGCTGTCTGCCGGAGGACGACTGGGACACCATCCAGGAGGTGCACTCGCACCCTGTGGCACTGATGCAATGCCGCAAGTTCCTGGCCCAGCACCCCAACCTGAAGAATGTGGAGGCCGACGACACAGCCGGTTCGGCAAAGATGATTGCCGAGGAGGGTAGGCGAGGCTGGGCAGCCATCTGCCACGCCGAGGCTGCACGCCTCTATGGCCTGAAGGTCTTGGAGGACAGCATCGAGGACAACAAGCACAACTTCACCCGCTTCCTCGTGGTAAGCAATCCCAACAAGGCCGACTTGCTTCGCCCGTTGACGGAAACCAACAAGGCGAGCATCGTCTTCTCTTTACCCCACGAGGAGGGAAGTCTGAGTCATGTCCTCGCCATCCTGTCGTTCTACAGGATTAACTTGACGAAGATCCAGTCGTTGCCTATCATCGGCCGCGAGTGGGAGTATTTGTTCTATGTTGACGTGATGTACGACGACTTGACTCGCTATCGCCAAAGTATTGACGCGATTATTCCGCTGACGAAAGACTTTACAATACTTGGCGAGTATAAGGACGGAAAGCAAACCAATTAAAGATAAAAAGGTAAAAAGTAAATAGGATGAACAATTATGATACAACCAGCAGAAAGATTAAGCTTAGTGAGCGAATATTATTTCAGTAGGAAACTGAAGGAGGTGGCGCAGTTGAATGCCGAGGGCAAGGACATTATCAGCTTGGCCATTGGTTCGCCGGACATGCCGCCGTCGGAACAAACCATCGAGAAATTGTGCAAGGTGGCTCATAATCCTACGGCCCATGGCTACCAGCCCACGCAGGGTACGCCGGAGTTGCGACAGGCTATGGCGGGGTTCTATAAGCGTTGGTACAATGTTGACCTCGACGCGAAGAGTGAACTGTTGCCGTTGATTGGTTCCAAGGAGGGCATCCTGCACACCACATTGGCCTTCGTCAACCCTGGCGACGCCGTCTTGGTGCCGAACCCGGGCTATCCCACGTACACCTCTTTGTCAAAGCTATTAGGGGCCAAGATTGTCAACTACGACTTGCGCGAGGACAACGGCTGGCAGCCCGACTTTGACCAGTTGGAGGAAATAGTTAATGATAAATCGTCAAATTGTAAATTACTCTGGACCAACTACCCCAACATGCCTACGGGAGGCCGTGCCCAGATGGAAACCTACGAACGGCTGGTGCGTTTTGCCAAGGAGCATAACCTCGTCGTCGTGAATGACAACCCGTATTCGTTCATCCTTAGCGAAGAACACCTGAGCATCCTGCAGGTGCCTGGCGCCAAGGATTGCTGCATTGAGTTCAACAGCATGTCGAAGTCGCATAACATGCCAGGCTGGCGTGTGGGTATGTGTGCCTCTAACGCCGAGTTCATCCAATGGATTCTGAAGGTGCAGTCGAACATAGAGAGTGGTACGTTCCGCGGCATCCAGCTTGCTGCCGCTGAGGCTTACAACAACAGCGAGGCCTGGCACCGCGAGTATAACATCGAGACCTATGCCCGTCGCCGCCAGTATGCCGAACAGATTATGGACGTCTTGGGCTGTACGTACGACAAGAACCAGGTGGGCATGTTCCTCTGGGGCAAGATTCCCTCTATATATAATAATGTGGAGGATCTGACGGAGCGTGTGCTCCACGAGGCCCGCGTCTTCATCACCCCTGGCTTCATCTTCGGCTCGAACGGTGAGCGATATATCCGCATCTCCCTCTGCGCCAAGGAAGAAAAAATCCAAGAAGCCCTAAAAAGAATTGAAAAGACCCTCCCCCCGCCTTCCCTGTGAGGGAGGGAGTGGTCACACTCTATATCAACAAGTAAATTTAAAAAGGAATAATAATAGTAGAATACCCCCGACAAACATTCTACTCCCCTCCATGCAGGGAGGGGTAGGGGGTGGGTCATTATGGAACTGGAATTAGAACCTGTAAAATTACCGAGTGACAACGAACGCCCCTTCGTGATTGCCGGCCCGTGTAGTGCCGAGACCGAAGAGCAAGTGATGGAAACCGCCCGACAGCTGGCCATGAAGGGTTGCCACAACTTCCGTGCCGGTGTATGGAAGCCGCGCACCAAGCCTGGTGGCTTCGAGGGCAATGGCGAGAAAGCCCTGCCCTGGATGAAGCAGGTGAAGGACGAAACCCACATGCTGATAGCTACCGAGGTGGCTACTCCCGAGCATGTCGAACTGGCTATGAAGTACGACATGGACATCCTGTGGATTGGTGCTCGTACGACAGCAAACCCCTTCGCCGTGCAAGCTCTGGCTGATGCCATGAAGGGAATAGAAGTGCCCGTCTTCGTCAAAAATCCCGTGAACCCCGACTTAGAGCTCTGGGTTGGTGCCTTGCAGCGTCTGAATCAGGCTGGCGTCAAGCGTCTGGGAGCCATCCATCGTGGCTTCTCTTCATACGAGCAGAAAATCTACCGCAATGCCCCGATGTGGCAGATTCCCATCGAGTTGCACCGTCGCATTCCCGACCTGCCCATTATCTGCGACCCCAGCCACATCGGCGGACGTCGCGAACTGATTGCTCCGCTGTGTCAGCAGGCAATGGACATCGGCTTCGACGGCCTCATCGTTGAGAGCCATTGCGACCCCGACAAGGCATGGAGCGATGCTAAGCAGCAGGTGACACCTGACGTGCTGGACTATATCCTGGCCTTGCTCATCATCCGCGACGAGTACGTCACCACCGAGAGCATTCAGCAGCTGCGTAAGCAGATTGACGAACTGGACAACCAGCTGATGGAGATCCTGTCGAAGCGTATGGGTATCTGTCGCGAGATTGGCAATTACAAGAAGGAGCATAACATGACGGTGCTACAGGCATCGCGCTACAATGAGATCTTAGAGAAGCGCGGTGTTCAGGGCTCGCTGTCGGGTATGGCTCCTGAATTTGTCGCCAAGGTCTTTGAGAGCATCCACGAAGAAAGCGTCCGTCAACAAATTGAAATCGTGAACAAATGAAGATATTAGTATTAGGTGCAGGCAAGATGGGATCCTTCTTCATCGACCTGCTGAGTTTCGACCACGAGGTTGCCGTCTATGAGAGAGATCCGAAGCGCATGCGCTTTACCTATAACTGTCAGCGCTTCACCCAGTTGGAGGAGATCAGCCAGTTTCAGCCGGAGTTGGCCATCAACGCCGTCACGCTGAAGTACACCATCCCGGTGTTCGAGCAGGTCATACCCTATCTGCCCAAAGACTGCATCATCAGCGACATCGCCTCGGTGAAGACCGACTTGAAGGACTTCTACGAGCAGACGGGTCGTCGCTATGTCTCCACGCACCCCATGTTCGGACCAACCTTTGCCAACCTGCAGCAACTCACGGAGGAGAACGCCATCATCATCAGCGAGGGCGACTACATGGGTCGCATCTTCTTCAAGGACCTCTACCAGCGCTTGGGGCTGAACATCTACGAGTACACCTTTGAAGAGCATGACAAGACGGTGGCTTACTCGCTGAGTATTCCCTTCGTCTCGACCTTCGTCTTTGCCGCCGTCATGAAACATCAGGACGCTCCAGGTACCACCTTCAAGCGCCACATGCGCATTGCCAAGGGCGTGCTCAACGAGGACGACTATCTGCTACAGGAAATCCTCTTCAACCCTTACACCCACGATCAGGTCAGCCAAATCCGTACGGAGTTGAAAGAACTTCTGGAGATTATTGACACGAAGAACGCCGAGGGCATGAAGGGCTACCTGACGAAGATTCGTAACAACGTTAAGCGCGACATAGAAATTAATAAGTAATGGAGAGACAACAATTTGAGGAATGCGTCCGTCAGCAGACTGACACCATTGAGCGCATCCGCCAGCGTGCCTACGACGTGCATCAGAGCGTCAACCAGATGTATGGTGATGGTTCGCTTCCCTATGGCTATCATCTGGACATGGTTGCAGAGCGTGTCCGTAACTTTGGCCATCTGGTGTGTGTTGTGGAGAACGATGTGCTTCCCTTATTCTTCAGTGCCTATTTTCACGACGCCATCGAGGATGCGCGTCTGACGTATAACGACGTCAAGCATGAGGCACGCCAGTTTCTGTCGGAAGGACAAATCCCGATGGCGGCAGAAATCGTATATGCGCTGACCAACGATAAGGGACGTACGCGGGCCGAACGTGCCGGTGAGAAGTACTACAAGGGCATTCGTGAAACGCCCTATGCCCCCTTCGTTAAGTTGTGTGACCGTCTGGCCAATGTGACATTCAGTTGCAGCAACGACATTGGCAATAATCAGCGCATGAAGGAAGTATATAAGAATGAGATGATGCATTTTCTCGGATCTATCAATCCCCGTCGTGACGACGTCCGCTTCTTAGTGCCTCATGAAATGGTGGTGACAATGGCGGAGTTGGTCATCGACGACATAGAACAAGAGGAGAAGACCTTAGGCGCATGGTGGCTAAACTATTAGTTAATTGATAATAGAAAATTGAGAATTCTTCAATTTTTCAATTCTTACATTTTTAAATTTTTTAGATGGCCTTAGGTTGGTTGATAGGAGGAGTTCTGGGATTTATGAGCGGCGGACCATTGGGAGCGCTGCTCGGGGCTTTGTTTGGCAGCATGTTTGGAAACATGTTGGACGGTGTGAATACGCCGGAGACCCAAGGCGTCTTCGAGGATGCCTTTGACCGCGGAAACGGAAATGCCCGTCGGACTGGTCGTACGCGCCGGACTGACTACGGTCAGCGCAACAGTTTCCTGTTCTCCATGCTGGTGCTGGCATCATACATCATCAAGGCCGACGGCAAGGTGATGCATTCCGAGATGGAACTGGTGCGCAACGTGCTGCACCAGAATTTCGGCGATGTGGGTCGCGACCAAGGCAACGACATCCTGAACCGTCTTTTCGATGAGCAGAAGAGGGTAGGGGCGAGTCAGTTCCGTCAGACCGTCATGGATTGCTGCGGACAGATGGCTCGCGAGATGGACTATTCCCAGCGTCTGCAACTGCTGAACTTCCTTGTCATGATTTCGCAGGCCGATGGCCGCGTAGATCCTGCCGAGGTTACGGCGATGAAGGAGTGCGCCCAATGGCTTCAGATGTCTCCCGACGAGGTGGATTCTATGCTTGGTTTAGGCAAGGATGACCTGGAGTCGGCCTACCGCGTACTTGGCGTCAGTCCCAATGCGTCTGACGATGAAGTGAAGAAGGCTTACCGCCGTCTGGCCTTGGAGCACCATCCCGACAAGGTAGCAGCCTTGGGTGAGGACATCCGTAAGGCCGCCGAAAAGAAATTCCAGGAGATTAATGCAGCGAAAGAACGTATTTGGAAAGCCCGAGGACTGTAATGAGGTATTATTGCACGCCTGTTGTGCGCCGTGTTCGTCGGCTATCGTCGAGTGGCTGCTAAAGCACGACGTGCGCCCCACCATATTCTATTATAACCCCAACATTTGGCCTTGCGAGGAATACAACATCCGCAAGGAGGAAAGCAAGCGCCACGCTGAGAGTCTTGGCATCCGCTGGATTGATGGCGACTACGACCACGAAGACTGGCGCCAGAGCGTCTGTGGACTTGAGGGAGAGCCAGAGCGTGGTCGTCGCTGCGAACAATGTTTCACGCTTCGACTGACAGCTGCTGCCCGTAAGGCGCAGGAGTTAGGCATTTGCTACTTTGCCACCACGCTGGCCTCCAGCCGTTGGAAGAGTCTCGACCAGATTACCCGCGCCGGTCTCGCTGCCGAACACGCCGTCAATACAGAGGGTCTGGCTCCCTCTGGTTCTGCGGCCGGCGGTTTTCCCGCCGGCGTCACCTTCTGGGCGCAGAACTGGCGTAAGGGTGGCCTGCAGGAGCGCCGCAACCAGCTGTTGAAGGAGTATGGGTTTTATAACCAGCAGTACTGCGGCTGCGAGTTTTCTGCCAACGGAATGGTATCGAAGACCGTGCTTCGTCAGCAGATGCGTGAGGCCAAGCACCAGCATGCAGCACAATTGCCAGCCTGGTCTGCAGAAATCTGCGAACATCTCTATAGCCGTCTGACGACCCATCAAACCATCATGGCCTACTGGCCTTTGCCCGACGAGGTGGATATCCGTCCGCTGCTCGACCGCCTTGTTGCAGAGGGGCGCACCGTGCTGCTGCCAAGAGTCGTCGACGACACCACCATGCAGATGCACCGCTACACCTCGCCTGCCGACCTTACCGAGGGTGCTTTCCACATCATGGAGCCGACGGGTGTTCCCTTTAACCAGCTTGCCGAGATGACTGTCGCCCTCGTTCCTGGCGTCGCCTTCGATGCCGCTGGTCATCGTCTTGGGCGTGGCCGTGGATACTACGACCGCTTCCTGGCTATCTGCCCCCATATATATAAGATAGGTGTCTGCTTTCCCTTCCAGCGCGTCGCCCTTGTCCCCACCGACCAGCACGATGTCGTCATGGATGAGTGAGGTGAATTGATAATCCTTTGGCCTAAAGGCGCAAAGCTTTTCAAGAAACGATTAGAAAAACGAAGTTATGAGAGTACGTTATTCAGCAGCGGAAGACCGCTACCAAAACGGAATGAAGTATGAGCGCTGTGGCCGCTCGGGTGTGTTATTGCCTCAGGTTAGTCTGGGCTTTTGGCACAATTTCGGAAGTGTGGACCCCTATGAGCGTAGTCGTGAGATTACCCATTACGCCTTCGACCACGGCATCACCCACTTCGACTTAGCCAACAACTACGGCCCAGCCTACGGCTCTGCCGAGGAGACCATGGGGCGCCTGATGGACGACGACTTCCGGCCCTATCGCGACGAGTTGTTCATTTCCACCAAGGCAGGCTACGATATGTGGCCTGGCCCTTATGGTGAATGGGGTAGTCGCAAGTATCTCATGGCTTCGCTCGACCAGAGCCTGCGCCGCATGCACCTCGATTACGTGGATCTTTTTTACAGTCACCGCTTCGACCCCGCGACGCCGATGGAAGAGACGCTGCAGGCACTTGTCGACATCGTGCGACAGGGCAAGGCACTCTATGTCGGACTGTCTAACTGGCCTTTGGAGGCTACACGCTTTGCCACCCAGTATCTGAAGGAGCACGACGTGCCCCTCCTCATCTATCAGGGACGCCTGAACATGCTTGACCGCAGGCCTATCGACGAGGGCATCCTCGAACTCTGTGCCGCTGAAGGCATTGGTTTCATTGCCTTCTCGCCCTTGGCACAGGGACTGCTCACCGACCGCTACCTGAACTGCAAGCTGCAAGCACCAGCTTCCGATGGGAAAACCGTTGGTCACGTTGACGGCGTTCCTGCTGACAGTCGCATGGCAAAAGGGAAGTTCCTAAAGGAAGAGATGCTGACGCCCGACCTGCTGGTTACGCTCCGCCAGTACAATGACGACGCCCGCAGCCAGGGTCTCACCCTGTCGCAGCTGGCTCTTGCCTGGGTGCTCCGCCAGAAGGGTGTCACCTCCGTCCTCGTCGGAGCCAGTTCCCCCACCCAGTTAGCTCAAAATCTCGGGTGCCTCGCTCAGGTGTTCAGATGATTTCCACCAGATTCATTTGGTGGTATGGAAATAATTGCGTACATTTGCAAACGGTATTGAATAACAACAAAAACTAAAATGGAAGACTATGGAAGACTTTTGTAAGAACAAGATAATTGAAGCGCCACACTCTGACCAGAGGTCAGCAAGTGTCAGTCGTCGCGAATTCCTGCGGCGGTTGGGTATGGGCGCTGGTGCAGCCCTGACGATGAGTGCGTTGGGACCGTTGCGTATGTTTGCTCAGGACGAGAAGCCAACGGCGAGCGTGCCGAACCGCATGACCTATCGCGTTCAGCATGGCTCGGGCGAACAGATCTCGCTCTTGGGCTTTGGCATGATGCGTCTGCCTGATAATCAGGAAGAGGTGGACCAGTTGGTGGACTATGCCATTGAGCACGGCGTGAACTACTTCGACACGGCGCCGATGTATATGGGTGGCAGGTCGGAGGTGCTGACGGGCAATTCGCTGTCGCGCTTTCCTCGTGACAAGTACTTCGTGGCAACGAAGATGTCGAACCAGCGGCAGAACCTATGGAGCTTTGACGACTCGAAGCGCATGTACGAACAGTCGTTCGAGCGGCTGAAAGTGGACCATATAGACTATTATCTCTTGCACAGCATCGGCGGTGGCGGCATGGACACGCTGAAAGGCCGTTTCTTGGACAACGGTCTGTTAGACTTCCTGCTGAAGGAGCGCGAGGCTGGGCGCATCAAGCACCTGGGATTCTCGTACCACGGCGACGTCAAGCCCTTCGACTTCCTGCTGGATCATCAGAACGAATACCATTGGGACTTCTGCCAGATACAGATGAACTTCCTGGACTGGCGCCATGCGTCGATGGGTAACGGTTGGCGAAAGGATGCCGACGCCGAGTACCTGTACCAGAAATGTGAGAAGACCGGCGTGCAATGTGTCATTATGGAACCCCTGCGTGGTGGTGCCTTTGGCCGCATGGCTGAGGAGTTGGAAAACAAGCTGAAGGCCGTCCGTCCTGACGACAGCACGGCGCGTTGGGCATTCCGCTGGGTGGGTTCCTATCCGAACATCCTCACCACGCTGAGCGGCATGAACCGCATGGAACACTTGGTGGACAACGTGGCGACCTTCTCGCCATTAGAAATATGTACGGAGGCCGAGAACGCGCTGCTGGCTGAGATTGCCGACCAGATGTCGGGCTATCCCACCATTCCCTGTACGACCTGTGCCTACTGCATGCCGTGTCCCTACGGCGTTGACATTCCAGGCAACTTCGCCTACTACAACGACGCCGTCAACAACCACGTGCTGCCGTTACCCGACAAGACGTCCCCAGACTATGCCACCAAGAAACAGCAGTTTGCCGACGGCCTGCGCCAGGCATTGCCTAAAGTGGAGTCGTGGGCCAGAAGCTGTACGGACTGCGAGGAATGTCTGGCCAAGTGTCCGCAGTCTATCCGCATCCCCAACCAGATGTCGCGCATTGTGGAACTGTTGAGGAAAGGATAAAAATTTTAGGTGTCGATTAAACTTTAATGACAAGTAAGCGTCAGAGAAGTAAATTAAAAATTGAAAATTGAAAAATATAACTAACTTTTATATGGACAGTAAACGCTTACTTCTCATTCTGCTGATGCCGCTGATGGCTGTTGTTGCCCTGGCACAGCGAAACATTACGGGACTTGTTGTTGAAGGTGATACGGAAGAGGGAGTACCTCAGACCACGGTAAAACTGCTGAAGCCGGACAGCACGCTGGCAAAAGGTGCGCTGACCGACTTGGAAGGTCGTTTTACGGTGAAGGCGCCGCAAAATGGAAAATACATCATCCAGGTGACGTGTGTAGGTTTTAAGCCGTACACCAAGGAGGTGACGGTGAGCGGCGACAAGGATGTGGCCTTAGGAACCATCACTCTGAAGGCCGACGCCATTATGCTGAAAGGTGCCACGGTGACTGGCCATGCCGCCAAAGTGACGCTGAAAGCCGACACCTTTATATATAATGCTGCTGCTTTCCGTACGCCGGAAGGCTCTGTCGTTGAGGAACTGGTGAGGCGCCTGCCTGGTGCTGAAGTCAGCGACGACGGTACCGTGAAGATTAACGGTAAGCAGGTCAAGAAGATTCTGGTTGACGGTAAGGAATTCATGACGGGCGACACGAAGACTGCCATGAAGAACCTGCCTACGAACATCATCGACCGCATCAAGGCCTACGACCAGCAGAGCGACATGGCTCGTATTTCTGGTATCCAGGATGGTGAAGAGGAAACCGTACTCGACTTCGGCATCAAGGCCGGCATGAACAAGGGTATCATGGTGAACGCTGACTTGGGAGCTGGTACGAAGCACCGCTATGCAGGCCGTATCTTTGGTGGTGTGATGAAGGACGACTTCAAGGTGTTCCTGATGACCAATGCTAACAACACCAATGACATGGGCTTCCCTGGTGGTGGTGGCGGTGGTCGTTTTGGCGGAGGCCGTCAGGGTTTGACCGCCATGAAGATGACAGGTCTGAACCTGAACTACGAAAAGAAGGACAAGCTGACTATTGACGGTAGCGTGCGCTGGAACCACAGCGACGGCGACACTTTCTCGAAGAGTGCCACACAGAGCTTCTTTAGCGGTCAGACGTCGTCGTATGGCAATAGCACGTCTCAGGACTTCTCACGTGCCAACCAGTGGAACGGTCAGATGCGCTTGGAGTGGCAGCCGGACTCGATGACGAATATCATGTTCCGTCCGAACTTCTCGTACAGCTCCAACGATGGCACAAACTGGGGTAGCAATGCAACGTTCGGTTCTGATCCATACGAATACGCTGACGATCCGTTGCGCGACGTCGTCGAGATTGCCAAGAAGTATGGCATCGTCAAGAACTATAATATTAATGATGGTGTCAACTACAGCGACTCTAAGACGCTGCGTGGTATGTTGCAGTATAACCGCCGTCTGAGCCGGAATGGCCGTAACATTACCGTCCAGTTGAACGCCAACTGGGGTAAAGGCACCTCTAAGTCGATGGCCAACAACTACATCTACATGTTTACAATGCCTGACACGACGATTACCAGTCTCTACGATGTGACACCGCAGGACAACTGGGGATATTCGGCTCGTGTCAACTATAGTGAGCCGATTGCCGACCGTGTCTACTTGCAGTTCGGCTATCGCTATCAGTACAGCTATTCCAAGAGCGACCGCAAGACCTATAGCCTCTACGGCGTTGACTACTCCGGTATCGAACCCCTCTATCGCAACTTCGACGTCTATCTGAATCCGCTCCCCAATCCGCTGGACTTCTATGAGGACAAGTCGTTGAGCAGCTACTCGAACTATAAGAACTACACCCATACCGCTGAGGTAATGCTGCGCGTCGTCCGTCCGTCGTATAACCTGAATGTTGGTTTCCAGGTGATTCCCCAGAAGTCGCACTACGTTCAGGACATCAAAAAGTTGAATAAAATAACCAATGAAACGGAGCTTCTGCGTGCTGATACGACCCGCACCGTGACAAACTTCTCGCCGACCGTTGACTTCCGTTGGAAGAAGTCGCAGACAGGACAGTTACGATTGACATATCGCGCCAACACCCAACAGCCGTCGTTGACCGACCTCTTAGATGTCTATGACGACAGAAACCCCCTGCGTATCACAACGGGTAACCCAGGTTTGAAGCCTTCGTTCACGCAGAATGTCAACCTTAACTACAACGACTACTTCACGAATCATCAGCGTGCCGTTATGGTGTTTGCCAGCTTCTCGACGACCAGCAATTCCGTTTCGAGAAAGACTACCTATAACACCGAGACCGGTGGAACGATTACCCGTCCTGAGAACATCGATGGCAACTGGAACGGCAACTTGGGATTCATGTTCAATACAGCAGTCGACTCAGCAGCATTCTTTAATGTTAACACCTTCACGAACCTGAGCTACAACCATAACGTAGGCTTTGTCAGCGTCAATAACCTTGAAGATTCGCAGAAGAGTGTCACCAAGGCTCTTGGTATTGGTGAGCGCCTGTCAGCCAGCTATCGTAACGAGTGGTTTGAGTTCGAACTTAGCGGTTCGCTGAACTATACCTATCGTCGCAGCGAGCTTCAGTCCAACAACAACCTCGACACCTGGCAGTTCTCTTATGGCGCTATGACGGGTGTTACCGCTCCTTGGGGAACGCAGCTTACTACGAACTTGACCATGCAGAGCCGTCGCGGATATAGCGATGAGTCGATGAACACCAACGAACTCATTTGGAATGCCCAGTTGTCGCAGTCGTTCCTGAAGGGTAATGCGCTGACCGTCTCGCTGCAGTTCTACGACATCCTGCACGAACAGTCGACCGTAAGTAGCATCCTCAACGCCATGCAGCGCAGCGATACCGAGTATAACGCTATTACAAGCTATGCCATGCTGCACGTCATCTATCGTCTGAACATCTTTGGTGGTGGCTTCGGCGGTCGTGGTGGCCGTGGCGGCCGTGGACAGGGTGGCCCTGGTGGCTTCGGCGGTGGTCGCGGAGGTCGTGGCGGTCGTGGTGGCGGCTTTGGTGGCGGCGGCTTCGGCGGCGGACGCCCACCGAGAATGTAAGGTGAATAATAAGAAGTAAAAAGGTAAAAAAGCTACCGCACTCTGATTATCAGAAGTGCGGTAGCATTGTTTTTTAAATGGACTACCAGAAGTGCGGTAGCATTGTTTTTTAAATGGACTACCAGAATTGTGGTAGTTTACCTTTTTGACTTTTTATCTTCTTCTTTTCTGTCGTCTATGTTTTTACTTTCTTCTTTTCTGTCGTCGATGTTGTCGCCCTCGGTGGGAGCAAGCTCTTCCTCAAAGTTGGTGAGGCCGGCATTCACCAGGATGTTATACCACTGGATGAGCTTCTTGATGTGGCTGTTCTGAACGCGCTCCTGATCCCAGTCGGGAAGGATCTTCGAGAAATACTCGTGTAACTCCTTGGGTGAGGCCTTGCGGAAGTCAACGCTCGACACCTTTCCGCCTTCCAAGTCGCGCATTGAGGCCAACACCTTCATCAGGGGAACGTCGTCCGTTTCGGTGAACATGGCGATGTCGGCCAGAGACGTGATACGGTCTGTTCCGAAAGCGGGGATACGCTTATGGGTGTCGTCGAGAGCCTCAACTATCAGGCTGTTCTTGGCGTGAGATACTAATTTGTAGAGTCCGGGCTTGCCGGCGATGGCTAAAACGGTTTCTTTCATACTGTTTGTTTCCTTTTTATTGGTTTTTGCGGCGCAAAGGTACGAATAAGCGAGCAAAATACCAAATTTATTTGTGCATTTTCAAGCGTGAGTACCTTCTCGACAAGTCGAAAAGGTACGAATAAGCAAGTTAAAACTAAAAAATATATTGATTTTTCCCGTAATCCATTGTTCTTTGCCAAATATTTCTTATATTTGCAACGATAAATAATAAAACCTGGTGTCTATGAGAAACGTTTCGTTGTTATGCCTGTTCGTATTAAGCCTTTTGCTGACGGGCTGTGAGAAGAGTATTGTCGGCGAACAGTCCGAGGAGTCGGCATTAGAGGGTAATGTGCTGCTCAGACTTTCCATCTATGAACAGGGACCGTTTGGCACCCGTGCTGTCCAGGACATTGGGCAGTGGTGCAGCCGTGTGAACGTGGCCTTCTTCCAGGATGGCACGAAGGTGAAGTCGGCCAGTCAGGAGAGTAGCTTCTCATCGTTCGGCACCGTGCCCGTGTCTATCGCCGCTGGCACTTATGAGGTGGTCGTCGTAGCCCACAACTGCGACGGGTCGGCCGCCATCACCAACGAAGAGACGGTAACCTTCCCCAGCAACCTGGTGACGGACACCTTCTATTATTATGGTACGCTGACGGTAAGCGACCAACAAGCGTCCTACGACCTGGAGCTGCAGCGTTGTGTGGCGATGTTCCGTCTGAAGATAGCCGACGCCATTCCTGACGACGCAGTCAAGATCCGCTTCTACTATACGGGCGGTTCGTCAACCTTCAGCCCAAAGAAAGGCGTTGGCTGCGTGAACTCGCGCCAGACTGTCATGATGCCCCTGAGTCCCAGCCAGAAAGTCTATGAGGTGTACACCCTGCCGCGTGCAGACTCAGAGACGCTGAAGATGACCATCACCTGTTACAATGCCGACAATGATGTGCAGGCAGAAAAAGAGTTGACCGACGTGCCCATCACGACCAACAAGATTACATCCTATACCTGTACGATGTTCGGCGGTACTGCCGAACCAGGCAGCGACGACCCTGGTTCAGGCAACGAGACGTCAAGCGGTTTACGCCTCTCGCTCAACGGAGAGTGGGGTGGCACCATCAGCGTAAACTAATCGTTCATTTTCGGAATCCATATCAATTCCAACGAGAAAACGGTCACGGTCACACCTGTCTTTGCAACAGGTTTTTGTTAAAGTATGAATGAAGAGCAGATAGCACGTAAGAAGCAGTATGCTGGCGAGAAACGTGTCTCGATGAAACGGCGCGATGACCACCACGACTACACGGAGCGGCGTATGTATATGATTACGCTGGAAGTGGAAGGTCGCAGACCGCTCTTCGGTCGGCTTGTGGGCAATCCTTATGCTGAGCGAGGGAGCTACGACGAGCCGCGCATCGAACTGACGGAACTTGGGAAAGCCGTACAGAGAGAATGGATGGGCATTCATGACTATTATCCGCAAATAGAGGTAAAGGCTGTTCAGATGATGCCCGACCACATGCACGGTATCCTCTTTGTGAAGGCTCCGCTGCCCGTTCATTTAGGGCAGGTCATTTCCGGGTTCAAGTCGGGTTGCCGGAAGGCGCAGAAAGCACTGGAAGCAGCTGCGGTGAAGCCGCAGCCTACTGAGAAAGAAACTTGCAAAACGGAGAAAGAAGCATCGCCTTCTCCCCAAGCTTCGGCTTTGCCGTCTTCTCATTCGTCGGCTTTGCCTTCTCCGCAGGCGTCGGCTTTGCCTTCTCTGCAGGCGTCGGCTTTGCCGTCGCAAAAAGCCTATCGCCCTCTTTTTGCCAAAGGCTACAACGACCTGATACTTCGCTCCTACGACGAGCTGTCCACCTGGCAGAACTACCTGCGCGACAACCCGCGCCGCCTTATGATGAAGCGCGCCCACCCTGAATGGCTGCGCCCCTTCTTTGGCTTGAAGGTGGGAACAACCACTTACAGCAGTCTCGGTAATCAGGCATTGCTGCACTCACCACGACGTATTGCCGTCCGCGTATCGAGGCGCTTAGACAGCAATCAGATAGAAATGGAAAAAGCCCGTTATCTCGATATGGCAAGACAGGGAGCTGTGCTCGTCTCGCCTGCCATTTCGTCTGGCGAGAAGCTGGTCATGAGAGCAGCCTTCGATGCAGGGCTTCCCACCATCGTACTTGTTGAGAATGGCTTCACGCCGCTGACAAAACCAAAGGGCGAGCAGTTTGACGCCTGCGCAGAAGGGCGACTGCTGTTGCTCGCTCCGTGGGAACACCACAACGAGAAACGCACCATCACCGCCTACCAGTGCCAGCAACTGAACCTGATGGCTATCGAGATTTGTAATAGCAAAGTAAAGGAAGAAAAGTTGGCCATAGAAAAACTTGCTTTGCAGGTGGAATCCGTATGCCTTTTTCCGTAGTTTACTTGAGCGAAGCGAAAAACTTCACCTTTCTCTTCCTTTGATCCTTGAGCGGAGGGTGCGGAGAGAAGCTGGCTTCACATCGAGGATATGGGCGATGGTGTCATCATCGTAGTGGAGATCTTCCTGAAGGATTAGGAAGACATATTGCGAGGGCGTGAGAGAGTTGTAAGTGCGTTCCCACTCCTGCCAGCGCTTGGGGCGCAACTGGGCAAAGTAGTCTATCAGACACTGCCGTTCCTCTGCTGTCATGCTTGCCACCGGCTCCTTGCGCTGCAACTTTACGAACTGCCGCGTACCCGATAGCAGTTTGTTAGCGATGCGCTGACGGCTGTCCTCTATCTTCTTCCTCAGGTCGGCGATGGTCTGTTCACTGGCCTCGCCACTCTGTTGCAGCCGCTCTATCTCCGCCTGGTTCTCGGTAATCCGCCTGGCATTCTCGTCGAGTTGGAACCCCAACTTATTCATTCTTCTGCGATGCCACCAGATGCCTATAGTCAATAATAGCACGATGATAATAACAACCACAGCGCCCATTTTCATCATTCGCTGCTGCGATCTCTTTTCCCAACGCTTTTCATCAAACTTCTGTTGCCAATCGGCAATTTGCAAACTGTGATTGGCAGTCATGACGGAGTCGTCATACGCCTTCAGTTGCTTTCTCATTTCCAGCGACTCACTCTTGTCACCCGTCAGTTCATATAGTTCTGCCAATAGCTCCATTGAGTTGATACGCACTATGGGGTCTTT
>JAEEVT010000143.1 GCA_016291005.1 Prevotella sp.
AAGCTGCACCACCTCATCGCCATCCATCGTACCAACATTCTTTACAGGCACTGAGACATAGATTTTCTGCTTATCTTGCTTCATCACTTTGGCATCGCCATACTCGAAACTGGTATAACTAAGTCCGTAGCCGAAAGGATAAAGTGGGATTCCCTTAAAATACATATAGGTACGCCCATGACGTATATCATAATCCATCATCTCCGGCAGGTCAAGAATGTCTTTTACCCATGTCTGAGTGGTGCGACCAGCTGGATTCACCTTACCAAACAGCACATCAACCACACCATGACCTTGTTCCTGAGAACAGTGGGTAACCTGCAGAATAGCAGGTAGATACTGGTTACTCCAGTTGATGGCGTATGGGAAACTGCTCACAAGAACGAGGACGGTATTGGGATTAACGGCCTGCAGACGGCGGATTTCATCCTCATCGGGCAACTGTAGCGAGTGGCGGTCATTAGCCTCACGCCCATCACTTGGCACAGGGCAAACCTTCCAAGTGCGATCAGTGCCATAAGGATGATTACCCGTGCAGACCAGTACCATATCAGCCTGACGAGCCACGGCCTCCGCACGACCGTACTGATTATCAGGCGCATAGAGAATCTCGATGCCATATTCACGTCCAGCCTCCTGCATAGCTTTCAGGATGGTATTCTCGTAAGGAGCAGTACCACTATACCAGTCGTACACGATCTTGTCGGCATACGGGCCAACCACGGCAATTTTCTTTACACCCTTGATGGGCAGTACACCATTGTTCTTAAGCAGCACGATGCTCTTGGCTGTTACCTCGCGTACGAATTGCTGAACCTCGGCACGCTCGTATGGAGGCATCGCCGTGGAGTCCTTGCCAATTTCGGCGTATGGACACTGATTGTCAAGCAGTCCGAGTTTGAGAGCCACATAGACATTACCCTTAATCACATGCTCGATTTCGGCCTCAGTCACCAAGCCTTTCTCTACAGCCTCTTTGAGATATGGCTGAAAACGATCGAGGAACTGACTGGTACCAGCCTTCACCACACCTGCTGCTGCCGCTGTCAGATCGGGATAATAGTGATGGGCACTGACAAGCATACTAAAGGCACCGCCATCAGTACAGATAATACCGTTGTTGCCCCACTCTTTACGGGTTATCTCGTCAAGGCACGGATGCACACACATCGGAATGCCATTCCAGCTATTATACGATGCCATGAACGCACGACTGCCACCCTCGGTGATACCCTTGTAGAAAGGATATGAGTAATACTCGCGGAACAAACGTTCGTCGAAGTTGCTCGATGTCGAATCGCGACCATCCTCATTACTATTGGCCAGGAAATGCTTCATCAGGGCAGCAGTCTTCCAATACCGTGGATTGTTGCCCTGCAGCCCCTTCACCATCGCAATTGAGAGCTGACCTACCAGATAAGGATCCTCTCCAAAGCTCTCCTCAGTACGTCCCCAACGGGGATCGCGCGCCAGGTCCGCATTAGGAGCAAATACCACCAGACCCTTACGCTGAGCTATGTTACCCTGGGCATACCAGCGCACCTCCTCGGCCTCTATCTCACCGATACGCTGAACAAGCTGTGGATCCCAAGTGGCACCCATGCCATAGGCCTGAGGGAAGATGGTGGTTGGCAGGTCGTTGGGCACCTCCTTGCCGTCAACGGTCTTCACGCCATTATGGCGCGACGGACCGCCTAAGGCCAGACCGTGCAGACCTTCGTAGCAGCCATAAACATGTACGCCAAGGCGTGGTGTGCCAAGCATAGGCGACATCCACGTCATCTTCTCATCGAGTGTAAGATGTTTAACAAACAGATCAACACGTTTCTCATCACTGAGTTTCGTATTCTGAAAGTCATAGGGTTGCGAACAAACAGTTAGCTTAGTTGCCAAGCAGACAACCATAGTCAAGAGCAATTGATAATGTTTCATACGCCGTTTAGTTGTGTTATTTTGTTTACCGTGCACAAAGTTACGGAAAAACGAGAGCAAAACAGAATATTGTCCTGCTGAAGAACTTGGACTTATAAGACTTACAAGACATTTTTTGCTATATCTTTTCGTCATTAAGCTTCAGGACTTTGCTCCTGAAGAAATAGAACATGAGGAAGGGGGTCGTAAAGCCGATGATGCTGCCGACGCAGACATCCGAGAGGAAATGTTGGGAAAGATAGACACGTGAGTATGCGCCCAGGGCAGCGAGCAGCAGCAGCATCAGCAACGAGGCGTGAAACAGCATCTGGGACTGGAGTTTGTTGAGCCTAACCCCCCGGCTATAGTGACACGCCAGAATGATGGCGCAACAGGTGCAGAACATGAAGAATGTGGAGGCGTGTCCTGAGGGGAAGGAGTTGCTATGATACATCGTGACGCCCTGTACCAAGGGCAAGGTCAAATCATGGTAATGTTCGAACACAACGACAGGGCGGTCGTAACAGATGATGTGTTTCATTACTTGAAGGATGGCGCCTCCTGTCAGTTCAGACATGGCAAAGAAGAGGGTCAGCTTGGGCCTCTTCCAAAACAGGGGGAGCAGTGCCAGGAGATACAATGGCCATTCTGCCATCACACTATAATACTTAAAGAACATATCCAGAATGCTTGTGTGATAGGAGTTAAGGAGCATGTGGAGTTCCGGTTTCGGATACACATACATCAATGAGAGTATCACCGTGAGCAATACAGAATATGGGATAGCGTAGATGTAGAGCGTTCTGAGAAATACTTTTTTTGTCATCTTAGGTTATATGTGTGACGGGAACCGCAACGGGGACAGCCTTGTGAGTTACCGGTATCAATCCAAAACGTCTGCAAAGTTAGTGATATTTTCTTGTAACACCAAAGAAAATCACAAGATTTTTATACTGCATAGTTCTGACTCGTTATTTTGGCGGGGAGTGAGGGGCTTCTGGTAAGCCGAAGTCACACACAAAAAGGGGGCGATTATAGCCTTTTTTTGCAATTATTCAGGTTTGTGCAAATTTTGCATTAATTTTAACATTTCGTAATTCATTGATTTTTAGCGACTTGCAAAAAAGTTACAAAAAAGACCAAAAAAAAACCGCAAAAAAAGATACAACGTATCAAAAAAATGTCTAACTTTGCAGCGTTTTAATAAACAAATGATTGTTTTACAGATTTAAAAGCTAGAAAAAAATGAAGAAATTAGTATTTATGTTCGTGGCTGTTGCAGCTATTTCGTTCGCTTCTTGTGGTAACAAGACCGCTCCTGCTGAGACTGTTGACACCGATTCAATCGCTGCTGTTGACACTGTAGCTGCCGACACTGTTGCTGCCGACACTGTAGCTGCTGACTCTGTTGCTGCTGAGTAATTAGTTTACGAACTGATTGAGAGAAAAAGACCGTCGGATGAATTCCGACGGTTTTTTTGTGTATCATCACGTTCAAAACCTTTTCAGCCCTTCGTATATGCGCTGGACGGGAAGTCCCATGACGTTGAAGTAACTGCCGTTAAGCCCCGTCACGCCAATATAGCCTATCCACTCCTGAATGCCATAAGCGCCGGCCTTGTCAAAGGGCTGAAAGTGTTCGACGTAATAGGCAATCTCGTCTTCAGACAGTTGTTTGAAGGTGACATCGGTCCTGACCGAGAAGCTTTCCTGACGTAGGCGGGTGGTCATCGTCACGCCAGTAATGACCTGATGCGTCTTGCCGCTCAGCTGGCGTAACATGCGGCACGCATCGTCGGCGTCATGTGGTTTGCCCAGCACCTGACTACCTAATATTACGACGGTGTCGGCCGTAATGACCAGTTCGTCTTCAGCAATGGTTTCACGATAGGCTTCTGCCTTCTTGTGCGAGATATACTCGGCTATCTGCTCTGTTGGCAGGTCTGCGGGGTAGCTTTCATCAACATCTTTCAACACACGCACCTGGAAGTCCAGGTCAAGACCCGCCAGCAGTTCTTTCCGGCGAGGCGAATTGCTCGCCAGCACAATACGATAAGGAACGGTCATCTTCTCAGTTTTCTCATTTTTACCACCCGAAGGCTCTTTCGTCCTTGAGCCATTTGCCCTGAGCGCGAAGCGTCTGTTCGATGACGTCACGCCCACAGCCATAACCGCCAGCATAGTCGCTGACATAAATGCAGGCGTCTTTTACCTCCTGACAGGCGTTCTTCGGACATACCGGGCACCCCACTCGGCGCAACACTTCAAGGTCAGGAATGTCGTCACCCATGAACATCACTTCGTCGTCGCTAAGACCATAGGCCGCCATGAAAGCATCGTAAGCCTGGATTTTGACAGCAGCTCCGAGCATGATGTCCTGCATGCCCAATCCTTCATAGCGATGACGCACGGCCTCAATCTTACATCCCGAGATGATGGCAATGCGCAACCCCATCTTCATGGCCAGCTGAATGGCATAGCCATCCTTGATGTTTACTGTGCGGCAGGGCACGCCGTCGGTTCCCAATGAAATGGTCTCTGCCGACAATACGCCATCCAAGTCAAATACGATAGCGCGAATCTTCTGTAAATCGTAGTTTATCATAGTTCCTCAAACTTCTCATTTCTTACATCTCACATCTTACATCTCACTTCTCACATCTTACATCTCACATCTTACATCTCACATCTTACATCTCTCTTCTCCAACTCCTTTTCATGAATGCTTTGCGACAGCAAATCGTAAAGCCGTTGTATGTCTGGACGTTCTGCCAACAGTTGTCGCTGGCGACTGATGACATTCTCATCATAACGTACGGCAGGCCCCGTCTGGGCATCCTTGGGATGAAGCTGATGTACCTTTCGAGCCGTTTCGTCAATGAGCGGCAGCATGACGTCAAAGGGGAGTCCATGTGCCTCCAGCACATCGGCAGCCAGAGTGTAGCAATGGTTGGCAAAGTTACATGCAAAGACCGCTGCCAGGTGCAGGTACTTACGATCTTCGGTCGATAGTTCGTAAACCCTCGAGCTCACACTTTGCGCCAGAGTCTTGAGTACATCCAGCGTGGCAGCGTCGTTGGCTTCAAGGAAAACGGGTATCTCGGAAAAGTTCACTTCACGTTCTTTCGAGAACGACTGCATAGGATAGAATACGCCATACCGACGGCATTTGCCGGCAAAGAGCGACAACGGCATAGAGCCTGCCGTATGGGCAAAGAGTTGCTCTTCCCTACCCTTCGTCAACAGGGGTATGATGTCTGTCAAAACGCTGTCCTTGAGTGCAACCAGGAAGACATCGGCCGTTAAAGGGAGTGACTCAATACTATTGACAGGCTGACCGCCAACGGTATTTGCCAGCATGGTAGCCGCCTCCATCGTACGACTATACACCGCCACAATGTCATGTCCGACACAGCACAATGCCTTACCCAAATTGGTAGCCAGTCGTCCGGCACCTATCAAGACTACCCGCATGATGACATCAATACTTGTTCAGATGTACATTTTCCCACTTCAGACGGTCTTCGTTCTGGGGCTTGCGCTCATCAGCCTTGTGGCCAATAGCCAGGATACAAAGACACGACATGTTTTCGGGAATATCCAGCACGCCCTGAATCACGGTGTCGGCACTCGTTCCGTCTGACAGTCCGCGGCCACGCATCTGAATCCAGCACGAGCCAAGCCCTAAAGCCTCGGCCTGATACTGCATGGAGATGGCTGCAATGGAACCATCCTCCACCCAACAGTCGTTCTGCATGGGGTCACCCAGCACGACAATAGCCAGCGGGGCACCCTTCAGGAACTGGCCACCCATATCTTTGGCATCAGACAGTTTCTCCAAATCGGTCTTGTCGTCAACCACCACAAACTGCCAGGCTCGTTGTCCCTTAGACGTAGGTGACATGAGGCCAGCACGTAATATCAGTTTTACGTCTTCGCCATCAATCTCTTCATCCGTAAACTTACGGTGCGAACGACGCATTTGTACTAAGTCTTTAAATTCCATTTGTCTTATCGTTATAACTACAACGCGCGTTTTCGACAGTTCTCACGAGCCCCAGGAGGATGAACTAAATCTTCAGTTCCTTCATGATTTCGCTCATGCGCTGCAAGGTGCTGATGCGGGTAGGAACCAGCGGCAGGCGCAACACGTTCTCAATATATCCCATCTCGTGGAGCATAGCCTTCACACCAGCAGGATTGCCGTCGACGAAAAGCAGCGAGAAGAGGTCTATGAAGCGATGATGAATCTTTCGGGCAGGATCGTATTCGCCCTTCATCTGGAGACGTATCATCTTCGAGAACTCCTTGGGGAGCGCATTTCCTATAACACTAATGACGCCCACGGCACCACATGAAATCATGGGGAATGTCAGCGAGTCGTCGCCACTAATGACATCGAACTTCTGAGGTTTGTTCTTGATAATCTCATCCACCTGTTCCAGGTTGCCCGAGGCTTCCTTGATGGCAACGATATTCTCGCAGTCATGAGCCAGACGAACCGTCGTTTCGGCTTTCAAGTTCACGCCCGTGCGCCCGGGTACATTATATAATACTACCGGGAGGTTGGTGGCAGCGGCAATAGCCTTGAAGTGCTGATAGAGTCCCTCCTGGGAAGGCTTGTTGTAATAAGGACAGACACTCAGGATACCGTCGATACCACGGAAGTCGCCAGTCTGCAATTCCTCAACAATGGCTGCGGTGTTGTTACCACCACATCCTATAAGGATAGGCACACGTCCACCCACTAAGTCGACTACTAATTCCTTGATTTTCTGCTTTTCCTCTTTCGTCAGCGTTGGTGTCTCGCCCGTGGTTGCCAGGATGCAAAAGAAATCAGCGCCATTGTCCAGTTGATATTCCACCAAACGAATGAGCGCTTTATAGTCCACGGCACCGTCTGCCGTGAAGGGTGTCACCAGCGCAATGCCTAACCCTTTGAAGATATTACGTACCATAAAAAATTAAGAATTCTTACTTTATGGCTGCAAAATTACGAAAATTAATCCAAAATATCGCCAAATCAGCAAAAAAAAAATCATTTTGTTGGCATAATAGTGAGCAAAAGCAAAAGAAAACGTGTTTTTCTTCCAACAGCAATGTTTATATGAAAAAAAGTTTGTACTTTTGTAACGGATTATAAAAGTCGATTTAAAACCGCCGCGTCATCTCAACGCGGCGGGTAAGTTTTAATTCCTTCACCCGTGGTGTCCTTCCCCCCTCCCTTTTAGGAGGGGTTGGGGGTAGGCTCCTTTTGGCGGGGGTTAGGGGGGGGCTGGAGAGGGCGATGGGGCCGTAGCCCATGCAGGAGGTCGTTCCCAGCGCCGTCAGAGCGG
>JAEEVT010000144.1 GCA_016291005.1 Prevotella sp.
ATCAGCTGGTCTTTTTGTTCTTTTCTCATAATGACCTTTCAATAATTAAATGTTACAGAGTGGCGGCTTTAGTGTCAACCTTTACACCTGCGCTCATGGTGCTGCTGATGCAGATACTCTTCACGTAGGTTCCCTTGGCGGCGGCAGGTTTCAGTTTAATGATGGCCTGCAGCACCTCGCGGGCATTGTCAACAATCTTGTTACTGTCGAAAGAGACCTTTGCAACGGCAGTGTGGATGATACCAAACTTGTCGACCTTGAAGTCAATCTTACCGGCTTTGGCCTCCTGGACGGCTTTACCGACCTCCATGGTAACAGTGCCAGTTTTGGGGTTCGGCATCAGGCCACGGGGACCCAGAATACGGCCGAGAGCACCCACCTTGGGCATTACGCTGGGCATGGTAATGATAACGTCTACATCCGTCCAACCGCCTTTAATCTTGGTGATGTACTCATCAAGACCATAATAATCAGCTCCGGCTGCTTTAGCCTCCTCTTCCTTGTCAGGAGTGCAGAGCACGAGGACGCGGACAGTCTTACCAGTGCCATGGGGCAGTGTCACACTACCACGCACCATCTGGTTGGCTTTACGGGGGTCGACACCCAAACGGACGTCAATATCCACCGAAGCATCAAACTTGGTGTAGGTGATGTTCTTCACGACCTCAACAGCTTCCTCAAGCGAGTACATCTGGTTCTTGTCGAATTTGGCTAAAGCCTCTTTTTGTTTCTTCGTTAATTTTGCCATGTTTCTTGGTTTTTGTGGTCACCGCACCGCTCTTATGTCGATGCTACCACTTGTTAATTAATTCGTTTTACTTTGCAAGAGGGTTCTCGCCTTTAACGGTGATACCCATACTGCGGGCAGTGCCGGCAACCATGCTCATAGCTGATTCAATAGTGAAACAGTTAAGGTCAGGCATCTTGGCTTCTGCAATCTGACGCACCTGCTCCCAAGTGACGGAAGCGACCTTGACGCGGTTAGGCTCGGCAGAACCCTTGGCGGCCTTGGACATTTCCTTCAGCTGTACGGCAACAGGGGGGGTCTTAACTACAAAGTCAAAAGACTTGTCCGTATACACAGTGATGATGACCGGAACGATCTTGCCGGCCTGATCCTGCGTACGGGCGTTGAACTGCTTGCAGAACTCCATGATGTTCACACCCTTGGCACCCAGTGCGGGTCCAACGGGAGGAGCAGGGTTAGCAGCACCGCCTTTGATTTGTAATTTAATCAATCCTGCAACTTCTTTTGCCATTGATTTAATTTTTTAAATTAGTTTGATTGGTAAGTTTTACTACTCCTTTTCCACTTGGTTGAAACCCAACTCGAGAGGTGTTTTACGACCGAAGATCTTGACCGTAACTTTCAATTTCTTCTTCTCGTCGTTCACTTCCTCCACAACACCGGCGAAACTGCTGAAGGGACCGTCGATAACCTTGACCGACTCGCCTACCAGATAAGTGTCGCCGTTGCCTTCGATGGCATCAATCTGATCGTCCATCTTGCCGAGAATCCGGTTCACCTCATACTGACGCATGGGGATAGGCTTGCCGCCGTCGGACTCGCGCAAGAAGTCCAATACATTGGGAACATTCTGGATAACAGGGATAATCTCATCGCGCAAGTCGGCCTCTATCAACACGTAACCGGGAAAATAAGTGCGGTCTTTGACCACCTTTTTTCCATTACGAATCGCATATACCTTCTCGGTAGGAATAAGAACCTGGGGCACATCCTCGCTCCAGCCACGCTTGGCCATTTCGCTTTCGATGTACTCCTTGGCTTTCTTCTCCTTGCCGCTCACGGCTCTGACGACATACCATTTTTTTGACTGCTGTTCCATCATGCTTTTTAAAAGAATAGTGTTTTTATACTCGCTTCTCGTCCGGCAACAACCGGCAGAAACGTCCTTTATTCAAACAAACATTACAGCGCGCCTAATCTCAAAAAAATTGGGAAGCAAGACCAGCCGCCTTGTAACATTTATCCGATTAAAGCATAAAAGTATCCGAGAAAACCCTTCCATCCCATGCTCTGGACACCGAACACGACATCCATCAGGAACACAACGAGGGCTAATATCAATGCAGCGACAGCCACCACAACGGCACTGCTCTGCAATTCCTTGAATGTAGGCCACGACACTTTATGAACCAATTCGTCGTAGCTTTCCTTTACATAGTTTCCGAACTTAGACATTTGATATCAATTTTTTGCAGGGGCAGAGAGAATCGAACTCCCAACTACGGTTTTGGAGACCGTCATTATACCATTTAACTATGCCCCTGAATAGAGACGGGGTTCAACCCGTCTCTAAGCATGATTTATGATTATTCGATAATCTTGGTCACCTGACCGGAGCCAACGGTACGGCCACCCTCGCGGATAGCGAAGCGCAGGTTCTCGTTCAGAGCGATATCGGAAATCAGGTCGACAGTGATTGTCAGGTTGTCGCCAGGCATAACCATCTCACGACCCTCGGGGAGAGAAATCTCACCGGTAACGTCAGTGGTGCGGAAATAGAACTGGGGACGATATTTGTTGTGGAACGGGGTGTGACGGCCACCTTCCTCTTTCTTCAGAATATAGACCGTAGCCTCGAACTTGTGGTGAGGATGAATCGACTTGGGGGCAGCGATAACCATACCACGACGGATCTCGTTCTTGTCGATACCGCGGAGCAGCAGACCCACATTGTCACCAGCTTCACCTTCGTCAAGAATCTTGCGGAACATCTCGACACCGGTAACAACACTGGTCAGCTTCTCAGCACCCATACCGATAATGTCGACGGGGTCGGAAGTGTGGATAACGCCGGTTTCGATACGACCGGTAGCAACGGTACCACGGCCGGTGATGGAGAAGACGTCCTCAACGGGCATCAGGAAGGGCTTGTCAACGGCACGGGTGGGCAGAGGAATCCAAGTGTCAACGGCTTCCATCAATTCTTCAACGCTCTTCACGCCGCTGGGCTCGCCGTTGAGGGCTGCCAGAGCAGAACCGCGGATGATGGGGATATGGTCGCCATCGAAATCATAGGAGTTGAGGAGCTCGCGGATTTCCATCTCAACGAGGTCGAGCAGCTCGGGATCGTCAACAAGGTCGCACTTGTTCATGAAAACAACCAGCTGGGGAACACCAACCTGACGGGCGAGCAGGATGTGCTCACGGGTCTGGGGCATGGGACCATCGGTAGCAGCGACAACGAGGATAGCACCGTCCATCTGAGCAGCACCGGTAACCATGTTCTTCACATAGTCAGCGTGACCAGGGCAGTCAACGTGAGCATAGTGACGGGTCTCGGTCTGATACTCAACGTGAGCAGTGTTAATAGTAATACCACGCTCTTTCTCCTCGGGAGCGGAGTCGATAGAGTCGAAGGATTTAACTTCGGAGAGACCTTTCTCAGCCAGCACCTTGGTGATAGCAGCGGTCAGGGTAGTCTTACCATGGTCAACGTGGCCGATAGTGCCGATGTTAACGTGCGGTTTAGAACGATCAAATTTTTCTTTTGCCATTTTTAATACGTATTAATGTTAACAATTAATTCCAATTTTATTTATCATTTTTTCTTCACATCTTACGAGGGCGAAACAAGTCTCGTCCTCGTAAATTGACATGAAAAAAGAGCTACAGACCGGATTTGAACCGGTGACCTCATCCTTACCAAGGATGCGCTCTACCAGCTGAGCTACTGCAGCTTTTTACTTCGAAGCGTCGGCTTGCCTCTTGCCCTGCTCCGCTTTTCTTTGAGCGGAAGACGGGGCTCGAACCCGCCACCTATAGCTTGGAAGGCTATCGCTCTACCAAATGAGCTACTTCCGCTTCTCAGTAGGTTTGTGGGGAAGAGTGGACTCGAACCACTGAACTCCGAAGAGGACAGATTTACAGTCTGTTGCAATTGCCACTATGCGACTTCCCCATTTTTTCGATGCTTTCCTTTCGGGAGCTCATCGAGCCGATGAAGGGACTCGAACCCCCGACAGGCTGATTACAAATCAGCTACTCTACCAACTGAGTTACATCGGCTTTTTCAGCTTTGTCAAACAACTCTTTGTTCTCTTGTTTTGAGGTTGCAAAAATACTACTTTTTTCTCATCCCGCAAATTTTTTTTCTCTTTTTCTTCAAAATAATTTATATATCATTGATATTCAACACTATTTTTCAGCTACATATTTCCATAAACTACCTCTATACCCTTTCTTTTCGACCTTTTTCTGGGCTCTGGGCTGCCCATTTTCAACCTCTCTACCATCCTGTTTCCTGTCACATTTACATTATACACTGATATTCTGCACGTTAACATCATAATATCCTTTAGAACCACTCTCGCTAATAGTCACATATCTGCATGATTGTCCGTAAGTTGAAGGTCATTCCTGACGACATCGTTTTTCCAGAGTTCCTTTCTCCTCATTTATCCGTCAGTTTTACCTTCATTTATTCCTCGCTGGAGGAAGAACGATGGGAGAACGATGGGAGAACTGAGGTACAACGAGCGAAAGTACAACTACCAATATGCTTCTCCACGCGTGTTTCTGAAGCTGCTTGACAGATTTTTGCTGGTTGATCCGACTGGCTTGCCAACAACAACACAATGAATCCGGATTTACGGCTTGTGGACGATGGAACCGGTTCACTTAGAGACTACGCTGTGGTAGACATTATCCTACACCGTTATCTTGATTATATTGTCCTTAAAACTATGTGGGCTTGATTATGGGCTTCTGTGTTGGCACAGGGCTGTCGGAACTGGTTTGTAGTTCCTGCTTATTGGTCGGCCGAAGACTTGTCACTGACGGTGCGGCGATGGGATGGACGGTTTTTGATGCGGAGCCAGCGTTTCCAAGTAGCAAGGTCGAAGAGGCTTGAATCGGTGGTGGCCTGCCAAGTGAGGAGGGCACCGATGGGGATGAACACGAAAGTGGATATCCACATTCCCACTGGCTCGACAGCACTTTCGCGCACGGATTTCTCGCTAATCATGCCAATGACATAATAGAGGACAAAGAAGACCACGGATGCCACCAGCGGCATACCCAATCCGCCCTTGCGCACAATGGAGCCAAAAGGTGCCCCGATAAGGAATAGAAGCAGGCAGGCTACGGAGAGGGTGAATTTTCGCATTAATTCAATATAATGGCGATTAAGGTATTCGCGGTCGGAATTGATGAGCGAGGCATAGGACTGGACATCGTTCAGCGAACTGAATGCCTGCGCACGAGCCTGAGTGATGATTTTGTTCCGGTGCACTATGTTGGTGTCGGCCAGACGCTGCTTGACATCGAGAAAGGCCGAGCTGTCGGACTGGTGTTGGGTGTAGTATTTATAGCTTCGCATTTTACTGAACAATGCATCGCCGAATTCTTGATAGCGGGAATCGAGTGCATTGTCGAGTACGCCTACGGTGGAGTCGAGCTGAGCCACGTTGAGCATCTGGTAGTGCCCGCTGAAGAAGTCGTCGGTTGATTTTTTGAATCCGAAAGAGGAGATGTCGAAGGTGAGTATCTGCTTATCGAACCCTATACTGGTGAGGGGCCGGCTCTCGGCGTTTTCCCCGTCGGTGAGTTCGCTATAGGTGTAGCCATCGTAGAGGGTGAAGAGGAGGTAGTTGTCATCGGGGGTGGTTTGCATATATCCGTGGTTGGCTACGATGATGTTGGTGCGGTCGATGCCTTGTGTGTGGTCGTAGATGATGATGTCGCGCATGGTACGTCCGTCGGGGTCTTTGCGGTTGACGCGGATGACATAGCCGTCAATCTGGTCGTAATACTCACTGGGACGGATGCTGACAGCGGGTTTTTTGCGCTGGATGTCGTAGAGGGTTACGCGGTATTTGTACATTGCCACCGGCAGGACGTTGTTGGCGAAGTAGAAGGCCACGCCTGTCATCAACAGGGCTACGAGGGCCATAGGGAGCATGATGCGGCGAACCGAGATGCCGCCGGCTTTCATGGCTACGAGTTCGTACTTCTCGCCGAAGTTGCCCATGGTCATGATCGAGGCAAAGAGTACGGAGATGGGCAATGCCATAGGCACAAAGGTGGCTGAAGCATAGAGAAGAAGTTCGGCAATGACACCTACTTCGAGCCCTTTTCCCACAAGGTCGTCGATGTATTTCCAGACAAACTGCATCAAGAGCACAAACACGGCTATGGTGAATGTGAGCAAGAGAGGCCCAAGGAACGACTTGAGTATGAGTTTGTCTATCTTTTTCATGGCGGGACGGATAGAATAGGGTTGTATTAACGCAACCAATCGTTGACGACTTTGATGATGTCGTTGGCATTGGCGATAACCAACAGCAGGAGCAACAGAATCATGCCAATGTTCTGGATAATGTCGAGGGTCTTGGGCTTGACGGGTTTGCGGGTTATCATCTCCCAAAGGGTGATGACAATGTGACCGCCATCAAGGCCGGGGATGGGAATGATGTTCATGAAGGCAAGCACCACGGCGAGGAGAGCGGTGAGATTCCAGAAAGCTTGCCAGTCCCACTGGTCGGGGAATAGGGTCGCCATGGTGATGAAGCCTCCGAGGCTCTTGGTGCCATCTTTGGTGAAGAGGATTTTGAGTGAGGAGACATAGGTGACGAGGGTTTCCCAGCCGTAGCTTATGCCTGCGGGTATGGCTTGGAAGATGTTATATTCGATATGATTGACATCGAATAGTTTGCTGATTTCATTGACGGCATAGACACCCAATTTCCCATCACTTCCAAGGAGCATGGAAAGCTGCTGAAGCCGGCCATTGCGGTAGAAAGAGACCGTCACACTGTCGCCTGCAAATTTTTCGAGTGTGGCAGTGAGATCAGTTGTCGTGGGGGTAGGTATGCCATTGACTCCGACTATGCTGTCGCCAATCTGTATGCCGCAATGTCTGCCAAGGGAGCCTGGAGCAAAATCCTTCACCACAAAAGGCTTTCGGGGGGTTATCAAGCGTTCCGGATTCTCTTTGGCTATGGTGGACAAGAGGTCGGAACTGAGGTCGAATGTGACTAAGCTGTCGGCACGCATCACGGTGGCGGTATGGGGGTCTCCGAGAATCAGCTTTTTGGTGGCCTCGGTGAAGTCGAACTGTTCTACT
>JAEEVT010000145.1 GCA_016291005.1 Prevotella sp.
AGGCAATTTTGCCCATTTTTCTTCACTAATCTTTATCATAAACTGTCCTCCCATTCTTTTAATATTCGTTCGGCTTTCTTAATCTCTGCGTTATATTGCTTTGAGCTTTTTTCTACGAAGGAGTTGAGCATGACCATATGCTTGCAGGTTCCTGTCAGTACCCCGGGTTCTGCGTCAGGTTGTTGTTGAGCGCACGCACGTCAGCGGGTCTCGGAGTGAGGCTTGCCCATTGTTATTATGTGCTCAGCAGAAGGTCCGCTGATTCATGTCACTTTTTCACATCACCGTAAGCGAAATGCGTTTCCCCAGTCCGGAGAATATGCGGAACAGGGTTGAGAGCTGCACATCGGCATGGCCGTTTTCAATCTTTGAGATATAACTCTTCTTGGTACCAATCTTGGCGGCCAGCTGTTCCTGTGTCAGTCCTGCCAAACGACGCTGTTCCTTTAAGCACTCTGCCAGGCAGAATGCTTCAGCCTCCGTCTCAAAATTCTCACGAGCCTCAGTTCCACGCTCCCCGTATTCAGCATCGAGCAGTTCGTCGAAGCTCGTACACTCCATGATTGCTTTTTTCTTTTTTGCGTCCATTATTTTGTCTCAATAAAGAGCTTTATGGTGCGAATACTATCCATTGTTTATCACTTTAACGCTGCAAAGTTAATCAATTAATGAACAACCACCAAACTTTTCGGTTTTTTTTGTTAATTCCCATTCTTTTTGTATATAAACAGAAGTGGGTAGTTCTCTCTCGAGGGACTCTTTTTCTTTCCCTTTTCTTTGGTGGTACTTATTTCTATGCAGGGCAAAGCAGCATGGGCGATTCAGTACCCCGGGTTCTGCGTCAGGTTGTTGTTGAGCGCGCGGACGTCAGCGGGTATCGGGAAGACGGTTGTGTGGCCGTCAGACTCGTCGATGGCATCTGAACCCTCATAGAGCGACTTGTATTTGTTGAAGCGGATGAGGTCTGGTCTGCGCCAGCCTTCCCAGCAGAGTTCCAGGAGACGCTCGTCGAGGATGTTGTCGAGGGTACAGTCACGAGGTGCCGCTCCAGCACGCTCCCTGACGGCATTGAAGTCGGCGCTGCCGTCCTCTCCCAGCCGCACCTTACACTCGGCACGCATCAGTAGGACGTCGGCATAGCGGAAGAGCACGATGTCGTTGTCTATGAGTTTGCCGTCCTTGATAGCATTCTTGTCAAACTCGTATTTGTACATGCGTGCGCCTGCCGTCTCTACGTATGGCGAACCGCTGAGGTCGAGCTGCACCTTGTCGGGTTCGTATTCCAGCGGCTGTCCCGTTCGGTCGGTGACAGGTTCTCCGTCAGGGCCATAGACTTGTGTGTAGTGGTAACATTCGATGAATCGGGGGTCAGGGTCGTCAGGATAGCCAAACACCTGCAGCGTGCGAAGCGTGGCGCAAGCACCGTTCTCGCCGTTATATCCGTATGCTGCTGCATGGCGATAGTGGAGTGAACGGATGATGTTCTGCTGCTGGTTGGAGAAGAGGTTCTTGTCCATCGGAATGGTGAAGATGTTCTCCTTGGAGTTCTGGTTATAGACGAGGAAGTTGGAGCTATAGAAAGGTTCGAGGCTGTAACCCTGCTCTTCTACGTCGTCGCAATAGCTGATGCAATCTCCCCATCGGGGTTCACCAGTATATACCTCCGACTGCAGCATCAGTTTAGACAGAACGAAGTATGCGACGGGTTGTGTGATGCGTCCGTAGTAGTCGCCCTCGCGGGTGCTGTTCCTGTCAGACAGGAAGCTGACAACGGCAAGGAGTTCGTCTTCGCAGAATTTGAACACTACGGCGCGCTTTTCGCGCTTCACCTCGTTCATCGACACACTGCTGTTGGTCACAAGGGGCACATCACCAAAAAGGTCGATGAGATACCAGTAATACATGGCTCGGAGCGCCCTCACCTCGGCATTCCAGGCGAAATAATAGTCGGCGGCAAGGTCTCTGTGGGCGTCAAGGGTCTCCAGCGACCTGTTGCACAGCGTGATGACCTTATAGAGGTACAGCCACGAGTTTTTCATCAGGTCATGGCCAGCGGTCCACGAGTGCTTGTACATGGCCTCCCACAGGCCACCGTCGTACCAGTCGCCGCCACGCAGGGGTATCATGGCTTCGTCGCTGCCAAAGGTCTGTAGGTCGTAGATGCCTCTGTTGGTACCTTGTAGTCCCTGACCGTCTTCGTATCCTCCTACATAATTATATAAGGTGGCGACGGTGTTGAGATAGAGGGTTTCCTTGGATGTGTAGGCTGCGCTCTCGGGCAGTTCGCTGCGTGGTGTCTCGTCGAGCGAGCAAGACGTCAGCGCGAGGGCGATAATAATGAGGGTGATATGATGAACTTTCATCCTTTAATTCTTAAATATTTTAATTCTTAATTCCTAATTCTTAATCGCAGCGAAGCGAGAATAACTCAAAATTCTTAATTCAAAATTCTTAATTCTTCAAAACTGTATGCTCAGTGCGAGTGAATAGGTGCGGTAGGGAGGAATAGTGCGCTTGTCGTCAACACCAAGTGTCGAATCGACTACCGTTGAGTTAATCATGGGTGTAAGACCCGAATAAGAGGTGATGGTGGCGAGATTGTTGACGGAACATGCCACGCGCAGCTTGCTGATATATCGCGAGCTGACGGGTACGTTCCAGCCCAGCGTGACATAGTCGATGTTCACGTAGTCGCCAGACTCCAGCCAGTAGTCGCTGATGTCCTGGTCTTGGATATTCATTTCGGGTGCTCCCTGCATCACGTTGTAGTTGGGCAGCGACGCCATGTTCATGTATGCCAGCGACGTACCGTTATAAATCTTGTGGCCGAAGGCTCCATTCACCTGCATCGTGATGTCCAGCTGCTTATAGCGGAAGGCGAAGTTGGAACCCATCGTCGCCTTTGGCGTTGCCTGTCCGCAGATGTATCGCTCTGAGGTCAGGTCGTAGCGCTTCGAACCGTCTTCTGCTATTGTGAAGCCCTTACAGTGGGGCAGATAGAACACGCCCAGGATTTCACCAACTATCTGGAAGCACACATCGCTGGCTCCATGATAGCCTGCTCCATAGAGTCCGCTGATGCCCTGCACATCGGGTGCCGTCAGGTATTGTCCTTGGTATTCTCCGTTGAGAGTTACGAGTTTGTTGCGCTCGAAAGTCCAGTTCATGTTGATGTTCAGCTCCATGTCCTTCTGGCGCAGTGGCGTTATGCCGAAGCCAATCTCCAAACCGTGATTGTGCATCTTGCCGAGGTTGGCCAGCAGGTGGTCGTAGGTGAAGGGTGGCACGGGCACGGTGTAGTTATAGAGCATGTCTGACGTGCGCGAGGTGTAGAAGTCGGCTGTCAATACAATTCTGTTATCCCAGAAGGCCATGTCCAGTCCAATGTTGAAGGTGCGCTTGATTTCCCATCCCAGGTCGGGATTGGCGTTGCGAATGATGCCCAGAGTGGTTGTAGGCATACCGCCCACGCTCACCACTCCGTTAGGGCGGATGAGCTGTTGCGACAGGAAGGCATCGATGCCTCCGAGGTTACCACTCTTACCGTAGCCCACACGCAGGTTGAGCTTTGAGACATATCGCTTCATAGATGCCATCCATTGCTCCTTCGAAACATTCCACACGGCACTGACAGAGGGGAAGAACTCCCAGCGATTGTTCGCGCCCACCTTCGAAGAACCGTCAAGACGAGTGCTGACGTTCAGCGTATAGCGGTCGTCGAAGGTATATTGCGCCTTCAACAGATAGGACCTCATGCTCGAACTGTAATTGAAGGAGTTGGTGCCTTCCCAAGGTCTGATGGCTCCTGCTGAAAGGTTGTCGTAGCCGAAGTCGTTGGTATTGAAGTTCGACGAGGTGGCATAGAAACCTTTATCCGTATCCCTTCCGCCCTCTATCAGTCCTAACAGCTCCAGCTGGTGGCGCTCTGCTATCAGTCCCCTCCAGTTCAGGGCTATATTGCCCAACAGCTCCATGACTTTTCTGTCGCCCTGATAGGCTTCTCCGTGACTCCACACGTAGGTGGGGTAATAGTGGGCGTTGCCGATGTCAGTATATGAATAGCTGCCAAAGGCGGTTAGCGTCAGGCCAAAGCCCAAGTCGACCATAGCCTTCGCGTGGACATTGATATGTGCGTTGTCCTCATCCTCCTTCATGGTGAGCAAGGCATAGGGATTATTGATCCACCAGGCCTCTGTCACGTCGTCGTAGCCGCCAGAGTCATTGGCACCTGCAGGGAATGTGGGATTGAAGGTGGCAGCAGAATAGAACAGCTTCTGCCTGAGGGGGATGACGTTGTTGTCCTGCAAGGAGCCCAACACGCCGAGGTCAACCGTTAGACGATTGTCGAAGGCCTTCTGGTGCAGGTCGAGCTTGGCAATGTAGTTACGCAGGTTATAGTTCTCGACGGTTGTCTTGTGGTCAGTCATACCAACGGAAGCACGATAGTTGGCCGTCTCAGAACCGCCTCCGAATGCCAGGTGGTGATTCTGCACAAAACCAGTTCGGAGGGGCGCTTCCGTGAAGTCGGTATCAGCACCTTTATCGATGATACTCATACCCAGACTGCTGGCTGCCTGACGGAACTCGTTTGCGTTGAGCATGTGGAGGTTCTTGTAGGTGCTCTCGAAACCCACGCTGCCGTCGTAGGCTATGTGGAACTGTCCTGCCCTACCCTTTCTCGTCACGACCTGTATGACACCAGCAGCTCCGCGGCTACCATATTGCGACGTCTCTGAGGCGTCCTTCAGGATGGTGAAGCTCTCGATGTCGGCAGGGTAGATGGTGCTCAGCGTGACGATGTCTGACTGTACGCCGTCAATCACCACCAGCGGGTCGTTGCCACCCGTGAGCGATGTTGTACCACGCACGCGCACAGCTGACAGCATGGCCTCGTGGTTGCCGCCCGTTTGCACCTGCACACCTGCCGCCTGACCGCTGAGAGCGTCGAGCGAGTTGGTTATCATACCTTTGTTCATCCTCTCGCGGGTCACAGTATTTGGATCGTCTGCCTTCGTAGGGCTGTCGCCATAATAGTTGTTGATACTCACCTTAGTGGTGTCGCCCTGATACTGAGCAGTCGTGGCTGACGGGTTCTGTGCCCATGCGGCTGTTGACGGCAACCAGCATTCCAGCAGCGCCAAGCATAGTGTCCGCAGTAGTAGCGATATTGATAGTCTAGTGGATGCGCACTCTTCCTCAGTGCGACTTGGGTCTTTTCTCAATTGCTCTTCAAAGCTCTCCATTTCACAAATACTATTAAAATCTCTGGCAAAGGTACACAAAAATGGGCTTTTTTTCGTACTTTTGCACAAATTATTAACATAAGTTGAATTTTGTCGTGACTAGATTATGAGCATCCAACTGGGAATTTAAAAAATTAGAGAGATACCACATGAAAAGAATCGCTTTATTCGGCTTCCTCGGTTTCTCGGCTGGTGGCGGTGTGGCTATCGCTGCCACGATGTTGGCTGACAGCATGGAGCGTCCCAACTTCCTCTGCACCAACTTCGGTCCCTCGCTGATGCCTGTCACTGTTCCACAGGATGCCCCTCCCCTACTCATTATGACTCGTGCTGACGCTATCCAAAAATAATAACAAGCGTATGAAAACAAAACATATCACATATCAGACACATGGCACCTGTTCACAGCTGATTGACGTGACAGCCGATGAAAACAACATCATCCAACAGGTATTCTTCCTTGGCGGTTGCAACGGCAACCTTCAAGGCATCAGCCAACTGGTGAGAGGGCAGAAGATTGACGACGTTATCCACAAGCTCGACGGCATCCGCTGTGGCATCAAACGAACTTCCTGCCCAGACCAACTGTGCCGCGCACTCGAACAGCTGAAGAACACTCCGGCAAACGAAGAGTAACATATGTAATTTATAACAGCATAAGATTTTTAAAATAAATAAGCTTATTTCACTACCAGTTTCCGTCCGTTTCTAATGACGAGGCCCTTGTAGTTAGGAGCAACTTTCAATCCCATCATGTTGAAAGTAGCATCTGACGAAGGATGCGTCGGACTGACAATGCTATAGTCTATGCCAGTAATGATGGGACTTGGAATATGACTCATCAGGAAGTCATACATGATTTGTAGGGCGCTCTCAGTCTGCGGCACAACATGACCAGAACCGTAATCGACAAGGGTCGCAGTGGGTGTTCCAACTGCATCGAGACTCGATTTCATCATTGTGGCCTGCGTGGCATACAGTCCTTGAGGATTTTGGTTACTGTCTTTATAGTAATCGTCGGTATTGTGGAAGAAAAGCGTCGGTGCCGAAAGATTGGTCTGAATGGTGGCCAGCGCTCCCTGCATGTCCCATGTACAGTCAGGGTTGGCAGTGACGAAACTATTCATGTGAATATATTCGTTGGACGTAGTCAAGGCATGCTCATAGTCGAACATGCCGGAGCCTAAAAGGGCACATTGTACCAGACTGCTCTCCTCAGGGTAACGGCCTCGTGTGGCATCCTCGTATGCATCCACCCTTCCGTCGCCAACAGCCAAGGCTGCGGCCGTAGAGCCACGTGAAAAGCCCGTTACAGCCACTTGTCCGTTCAACCCCAACGATCTACCCATGGCACGGACGGTACGGATGGCAGATTTCACCTTACGGGCTGCATCGGGATTCACCTCAATGGCACCCAAGCTTTTGTTGGCTCCACCCGTATAGCGTCCCTGCCCCCAGTCGCAGTATTTAGGATGGTCACATACCGCCCATGCAAAACCAACAGCAGACGCACCCTCCACGAAACTATCCTTGAAAGCCCCCCAGAAGTAAGGCAGATACATACGCTTGTGTTTGTTGGCATCTGTCAGCTTGCCACCCGAGTTGGTGGCAAAGCTATTACTATAGGAAAAGGTGACCACCACGGGAACATCGACCGACGGATTGGCGGGATACACCAAGTCAAGATAAAGCCAGTCGCCCTCGCTGTCCTTATAGAC
>JAEEVT010000146.1 GCA_016291005.1 Prevotella sp.
TATATATATAATATATATATTATATATATAAATAGATTACAATCTCCCTCTCGTACTATCTATTTTGGAACTGCAACACTGCAACAACTGCAACATTTCTATTTCCCCAGAATCTCTCGCGCCAGGCGTGTTAGTTCGTCGGCGTCTATTTTCTCCAGCGTCACAACCTCCGGTTCAAGGTCAAGCAGGAACTGCATATAGGTGGGGAGAGTCAGGAGATCGCAGTCGCGGCCTATGTTGTAGTCGCCAAACTTGATGAAATGCTTCACGCCGTATTTCTCAGGATGTTTCCTGACGGTGGCGATGCTCTTGGCCTGCGCACTCTTGGCTTTCACCTCTACAGGTACGCACTCGCCTTTATAACGGATGAGGAAATCCAACTCCATGCCTGAGTCCTTCTGAAGATAGTAAAGGCTCTGTCCTTTCTTGATGAGCGTATCGGCCATCAAATTCTCATAAATGGCTCCTTTGAAACTGCCCAGATTGCCTTGCAGGATGTCTGCTCTTGTCGCGCCACCCAACATCGCGACGAGCATACCAATGTCGGCAGTATAGACCTTGAACACATTGTCGATAGCATTACCCTCCAATGGCAGACCTGTAATGTTGGAGTTGTAGCATCGGCGGATGATGTCGGCATCTTCCAACCATTGCAGCGAGTCTTTATAGAACACGCCGCGACCACCTTCCTCCACTTTGGAATACTGATACTTCTTATTCTCCTTGGCCAGCTGCTTAGGAATGGCATTAAAGCAGGCACGGATGTGGGGTTTGTCCTTGTCTTCAGCATATTTCACCATATCCGAACGATACTCCTTGAGGATGGATTTCCAGACCTCATTTACCTCATTCATGTTCCCTGTCTCTATCAGCGCATTGACGGCGGCAGGGAGTCCACCTACGGCAACATAGCGGTATAGCAGCGTTTTCATGGCAACATGGATGCCCTCTGGCACTGGTTTCTCTTCAGCTAGACAACGCTTCAGAACATCGATGACTTCCTCGCTCATGTTGTTTGCCCAAAGGAACTCCTCAAAGTCGAGCGGATACATCTCTACAATCTGCTCGTAGCCCACAGGAACAGAATTAGTGCCTTTATTCTGTTTGGCAACATTCCTTGTGCGCTTTTTCTTCTCGTCTTGGCCATAGCCCTGTACACCAAGTAGCGAACCTGTGGCAATGATGTCATAGCGTCCATCCTCCTTGAAGAACTTCAGACTTGTGCGGGCTTCGGGACAGTCCTGAATTTCGTCGAGAATAATGCAAGTCTCGCCAGGAACGAACTTGGCATTGCGCATCTGAGCCGACAGGTTGAGGATGATGGTATCAGCATCCTTAGACCCATAAAATGCCGTCTTTCTTTCCTCTTGCTTGAAGAAATTGATATAAACCACATGTTTGTAGTTCTCCTCAGCAAACTTCTGAGAGATGTAGGTCTTACCGCATTGACGAATCCCCATTACAACAAGCGGCAAATGATTCGGACGGTCCTTCCACTCCTTTAATGTCTCAGATATTCTTCTTCTAAGTTCCATACCACATCTATTCTCTATTCGCGTGCAAAGATACGTTTTTCTAGCGACTTTCGCAATAGTTGATGTCATTTTTCTAGCGACTTTTAACTATTTTAATGCTTTTTTCCTAGGCAAGATGCACAAAAGGATTGCATCGCCACACTCTAACCAGGTTAGAGAACGCCACACTTTGCACCTTTAGGTTAAAGATTGCACCGCCACACTCTGCACCTTCAGGTCAGAGAACCGACCCTGTTGTGCTATTTTTTGAAGAATCCCCGATGTTTGCTTACACAAAAAGATTGCAAGGCCACACTCTTCACCTTTAGGTAAGAGAACCGTCCCTTTTGTGTAGACGCCTTCTTCAAAGCCTTACTAATGGAGCAAATGTCGTACTCATGGCACCTCGCCGTGTAGGGAAAACCCAACTCATGTATTACTGTTTTGACAAAAATGCCATCAACGATAACTGCATTACCTTCTTTTTAGATATCTTAAAGACATCCACTTTGCAGGAATTCACCTATGAACTGGGCAAAGCAGTCTTCAATACCCTTGCATCACGAGGCCAGAAGATGCAGAAATTGGCAATCGCCACAATGCGGTCTCTTACAAGCAACATAGGCTTTGATCCTGTAACGTCCCTTCCGACCTTTGGTATAGCCATCGGTGACATTCAGAATCCCACTTATTCTTTAGAGGAGATATTCCGAACCTTAGAAAGCGCAGGTAAAAGATGCCTTGTTGCCATTGACGAATTCCAGCAAATCACTAATTATCCAGAAAAGAACATAGAGGCAGGGCTCCGTTCGCACATTCAGAAACTGACCAATACACAGTTTGTCTTTTCTGGAAGTGAGCGTCACCTGTTAGAAGAGATGTTCCGCGACTCCGCACGACCATTCTATAACAGCGCTGACATTCAGAGTCTCGACGTCATAGAAGAAGACAAGTATGCCGAGTTTGTTCATCATCATTTCCTTGCTAACGGGAAACGGATCTCCGATGACGCCATCAGCTACGTGTATCATACGTTTGATGGTAACACTTATTACAACCAGAAGACCATGCGCGAGGCTTTTGCTGAAACGTCTTCAGACACCCTTTGTACAAAAGAGACGACTGAACAGGTGATTATCCAGATGATTAGGGAAGCCAACAGACACTACAGTGAAATCATGTCTCGCCTGACTTTACCTCAGAAAGAATTGCTATATGCCATCGCTAAAGAACACAAGGCTCGGCAGATTACGTCTGGAGTCTTCATCCGTCGACATAGTCTCAAGTCGGCCAGCAGCGTCCAGAGCTCAATAAAGAAACTACAAGAATTCGGGTTGGTTTCATTTGATTCTGGCAACTACTACATCGCCGACCAACTGATGAGACTCTGGCTCTTAACTTAGGTGACTGTACTGTCCCTCCGTTACGTCAAATGTGCACAGCAGGGTCGGTTCCGCTGTGCACTTGGTATCTGGCACGAGGTGATGTCTATTCAAAATCTTCGTTTTCGGTCATCACCTCGTTCGGCTTGACTGTCACACTGTCAAACAGCGAATTGCAAATCAGCGACGAAGGCCTTAGCCGTACCGTCAGCATCTGGGGTCTCACATATTGTCTCTTCATCATAAGTGTATCCTCCTTATACTATTTAATCAATACTTTCTTGCCATTCACGATGTAGAGTCCTCTTGCCATAGGCTTGTCAGCAAGGCGGCGACCGGTGATGTCGTACCAAACGCATGAAACAGATGTCTTATCATCCGCCTCCATAGGAATTTCCTCAATGGCTGTCACCTCATCGTCCCACATCATCGCAATGCTATTAGCTGTAGCGGTCAAGCTGGCGGCAGGAATCTGCAGGTAAGCGCGATTAGCCTTAACCGTACCTCCAGCAGCATTCACTTTCTTAAACACTCCGCCTGAAAGTCCGAAGTTCACGTAGTCACCACTTGTCTGATCAATATGCGTCTCTTCCGTCACGGCTACCAGTGCATTTCCCGTTATCGTTGCTGCATCGCTGTTCGTTCCCGTCAGCGTGTAGGTCTCGCCAGGTGTACCCCTCAGCACCACGCCCGTATTGGCGGGCACAGCGCCGTCGATTGCAACCACGCTGATAGTTCCGTTCGCGCTGTCATACGTCTTACAATAGTATGCCGTCAGACCTTCAGGAACTGCAAACTTTGCCTTCGCGCTGAATGTTCCTATACCAGAAGATGGAACAGTGTATTTATTTGCAAAGATTGCAAGTTGCGGCTGGTTTGTCAGTACGTCCTGCACCCAGATTTCCTCTTCGCGACCATTCTGCAAGTTGATGGAGATTGTGCCGTTAGCAATTTGCTCGGCTGTAGCAAGAGTCATTCCCGTTGTAGACCCAACGAATTGTGTGTAATAACTGTTGGAAACAGAAGCACCTCTTGCAAAGTCCAGACTACTGCCGCTGTAATTAAATGTTCCCGTGGAAAGGCTGTTCACAATTGATGCACTTCCGTTATCTTTATAACCAATGAACCCACCGTTATATATACTACTTGCTGTTACGGAACCGGAAAACAGACAATCAGAAATAGTCAGGCTGCCAGCTTTCATGCAACCAACTATACCTGAGCATTCATCCCAACCAGAGTGAGTAGATGTCACATTTACCTCACTCCATACATTCTCAATGGTTGTCGTTCCTCTTGCATCAGAGGCAACGCCAGCACCATGAATTCCTGCTGTATGGATAGTACCCTTGATATGAAGGTTTTTGACAGTTGCACCATCGAGTTTGTTAAACGGTGCGCATAAATTACTACCTCCAGTTTCAACGAAAGCGATGGTTAACTTATGTCCTTGTCCATCGAATATTCCTTTGTAATGTAGGGCGGTATTACTGTCCGATGTAGAACCTATTCTCGTCTGGTCATTGCCAAGGTCGATATCTGCTGTCATTCGTGCATTTAAAGTTGGGGTCGTATTTACCAATGTGGCAAAATCCTTCCAGTCTTGTACAGAACCAAGGAGGTAGTAACCGTCCTCGTCTTGCTTAAGAGACGCAAAAATTATCAGCATCGGCAGATTGGTGACGGGGTCTTGTACCCATTCGCAGATATCGGGATAGGTAGCCCGCAGCGATGTGACATTCGTGTTCAGCGTCGTAACGAATGTCGCAGTCTTCATGTCGTCCAAGCTCATTACCGTGCCGTATTTGCCAGCATTGCTCCAACTGGCTCCACCACCATTCTGAACACATCCCGAACGGGAATAGCAGTTAGAAACCGTACCACTATATGAAAGCGACCCAATTGCATACGTTGAAGAGCCATTATTGATAACGCTTCCGACAGTATAACAGTTCTTCAACTGTGGTGAACCACCATATCCGTGAACACCTCCGCCAGCCTGATTCGATGTTGAATGAAACGTTACTGTACCCTCGTTATAGCAATTCACGATAGTGGCTGTACCATAACCGACAATGCCTCCGACATTAGAGTAAGAGATGACAGACCCCGAGAAAGAGCAGTTCAGGACTGTAGCTCCGTCGCTTATACCAATGATGCCACCAGCACCGGTCTGTGCTCCACTGTTTCCCGTATAGTTGTCAATCATTCCTTCCACACGCACATTCTTGATATATGCATCAGTATTTGCAAAGCCAAATAATCCAACACCTTCAACCTGTTGATTGTAATAGAGATTCTTGATGGTGAATCCCTGTCCATCGAAAGTTCCGCTGTATCTGTTGGCATCTGTTCCAATAGGAGTCCATTGGTTGGCATCATCACCTGCAAGGTCAATGTCTGTCGTCAGTTTGGCATTTGCAGAAGTTGTGCCGCTATTGACAAGGGTTGCAAAGTCCTTCAATTCCTGTGCGGAGCCGATGAGGTGATAAGTTAAGTACTTCTTGACAAAGCGGACGGACACCCCAGTAGAAGTGTAACTCGTGTCACCCATTGCCATTCTATCACTATAAAAACCTGGGGTATAGTTATAACTACCATCCGCACGAGTAGTGCTCTGATAAATTGCAGCTTTATTAATTTGGCCAGAATTGGTGCTATATCCAGCGGCAGGAAGGAATACGCAACCGGCAGCTTCCATCAATGCCCAGCCTTCAAGGCTTACAGTAGAAGAATAAGCTTCTGTGGCATTCTCGCAATTACCCGTAAAGTCCGTTCCGTCAGGATGCGTATAGTTGTCAGGGAAAACGATGACGCCTTTATAAGTGCCGCCAATAGTAGCCTTACTATAGCGGGCTCCTTCGGAGAGCGTATTGGTGACGGTACGTGATACGAAAAGGTACTCCCACTCTGCTTGTGACATAACGTACCACGATATGCCGTCACTTGGTGCACTATAATTGTTATATGAAAACCAGTCCTGGTTATTGCCGAAATAGTCATACTGGTGCTCGGCAAACTGGTATGTACTATTCACATATTGCAGATTGCCTTTCGAGAATTGGACTCTTGTCCCAGAATTATTAATGGTGAACACCCCGTTGAGTACATCAGACGATGATTCTGCCCACATACCTGTACAACAGCAGAGCAGGGTGAGCATTGAAATAAGTAATCGTTTCGTTTTGTTCATAATGTTATTGTTTATTGGTTGCAAAGGTACAAAAAACTCTTCAATTAACACACCATCCTGCAGAAAAAAATGTTCCGAAAGCGAAAATTCTCCTTCGGAACTCCATAAATTTTAGGAAATGGAAGAGTGCTCTTCACTTTTCATGGCCATCCGTGTCACACGCAGAACTCTGTGGCTTTGCGTTCATATTTTTATCATACGCGCAATAAGGTGATTATCTGCCAAATTGCCTACACCATGTCAGAACTCCTTTGTTTACAGGGATTGCAAAGGTGTAGGCAATATATTTAGTGTAGGCAGTTGCCTACACTAAGTGCAATTTTAACACCAGAATACTTGTGTTTATGCTCTGATTATCCAGTACTTTTCCGCTTGCTCCAGGGGGTGGAGCAACAGTTTTTCCTTATGATTTCCTCAGCTTTTCCTAAGGATTTCTGTTTGTCCCACCCCCTGGGACAACTACTTTTCCTATGGATTTCTGTTTGTCCCAGCCCTTGGGACAATAACTAGCCCTATGGATTTCTGTCACTTTTCTTAGGCCATTCTGTCACTTTTCTTAGGTTTCTTTGGTTTTTGCCTACACTATACAAAGTTGCCTACACTAAATTATCCATTGATAATCAATAGATTAACCTTTAGTGTAGGCAATTTGGCAGAAAATGACTCTCCTGCGCGCGTGACTATCGGATGAACAGCAGCTCACGATACTTTGGCAGAGGCCAGAGTGAGTCATCGACGATGAGCTCCAGCTTGTCGATCTCATAGCGGATGGTGTCGAGTTTCGGCTCCACCTTGTCGTGGTAGGCGATGGCCTTCTCGTGCTCGTCCTCAATCTTATTGGCAAGCTTGCGGGCGTTGACAA
>JAEEVT010000147.1 GCA_016291005.1 Prevotella sp.
ATGTTGGGCAAGAAGATTGAGGCTCGCCCCACGTGGAAACCTATGCACAAGCAGCCTGTGTATGCCGATGCTCCTATATATACCAATGGCATCGAGGAAGAGCTGTTCAAGGTTGGCTTCTGCTTGCCTGCGGGTCCGTATGTGACGGATGAGAATGTGCGGTATATCGTGGAGTGTATAAAGGAAGCGATTGTTGGATGAAGGTAATCGACCTGACTTTACTTGACATGTTTACGGCTTGAAGCCTTTTTGCCAGACGGTCTTGACGCCTTCACAAAAGTCGTAGAGGATGTGGCGGCCCTCGCCGCGGCGACCGGCGGGTAGGAAGCCGCAGACGATGCGGGTGATGTGACGGCGGATGTTGAAGGCCTTTGGATCGTCGACGCCGATGCTCTCTACGCGGAGGCTGAAACGGCCGATGCCTGGCAGGATGACGGTCTGACCGTCGGAGAGCCTGCGCTTCAGGATTTCCTGCAACTCGGTGACGACGCCCTTGACAGTGCCTTCGGTAAAGGTGCTGTTCCTGCATACCTCCTCACCGATTTCGTCAAGGGTTATCTCGCCCTGACTCACGGACTTTGCAAAATATTTTCCATAGGAACTACTGCTCTTGATGTTGTTCCTGACAAGTTTGATATGTACTGCCATATTTTTAATTCAAAATTATAAGTTTAACATCATATTATTTATATTCTTTTGTTAGCCAGTAGGTTATAGCTGTGATGGTGATTTATTTACCATCACTTATCATCACTCAAGTAAAACAAGTTGTTTTACCTTGGAAATTACCTGGATTTCTTGTTGAATACATGGTCTTTTCGGAGGTAAAACAACTTGTTTTACTTTTGCCATCTATATCTCTTTCATGCGATAGGATGCTCCTTTGTTCAACTTCTTATAGGTGTAACCCATGTCAGTGAGCTTGTGACCGAGTTCTTTGTCGGTATTTTTCTTAATCGTAAAGGTAGGAAATTCCTTCTCGAAGCGCTTCATGATGTCTTTCACGAGGATGAACTTGGCATCGTCGGGCGTATCTTCGGGGGACAGATAGTTGAGTTCTATCATCCTGCCGTAGTCATAGACCTGCTGGTAGTCTTGGTTCTGACTGATGAGGCGGGCGGTCTCGTCGTCGTCGAACCAGTAGCGGCGTCCCTCTTGCAACTCGGCATAGAGCTGGGCGTAGAGCCTGTCGTGGTGGATGATGCCAGTGTTGTCGATGTCGTCGGCATAGACGCAGACGAAGCGGCGCGAGCCTGTGGGGTCGACGAGCGGGCGGAGGTTGTTGGTGGTGGCGATGAATGAGGCGAAGCGGCGGCGTTCCTCCATCGTCTTGCCGTAGGGCGGGCGGAACTTCACGTCATGTTTCGAGAGAAGGTACTTCAGTAGTGGCTGCTGCGACTTCTTCATGGCGTCGAACTCGTCGATGTTGATGAGCGCGTAGCCAGACATGGCGAGGAAGATGTCGTTGTCGTTCTTCATCGAGATGCGGTCGTTGTAATAGGTCTGTAGCCATCCTGGCAGCAGGCGTCTGCAGAAGGTGGTCTTGCCTGAACCTTGTGGTCCGATGAGCAGGGGGACGATGGCGTTGCCGTGCTGGCGGTCCTTGCCAATCCACTGTGCCACCATGGAGAGCATCCATTTGTGGAAGTCCTCCTCCCAGTAGGCATTGACGGTCTTGACGCGGCGGGCCATCTCGCCCACGTAGTCATGCTGGCCGTCCCACTTGGGCAGGTGCCTGATATAGTCTTCCATAGGATAATACTTGGGGATGAGGTTAGAGTCGATGTAGCGGGCGAGGTCCTTGTCCCACGAGTCGACGCCGGCCTTGAGGGCCTTGATGGCCATCGTGTTGCGGGCGGCCTGGTCGAGGGGCAGGAATCCGTGGCCTGTAGCGTTTGGCCGGTATTCCGGCGTGCCAGTCATGACGTTCAGGCGCAGCGTATAGTGTTCCTTCATGTATGCCTCGGTCTTGTAGGCCAGCAAGGCAGAGGGGCGGGTGAACTTCGTTGGTATGGTCTTCAGCGTGTTGCGGAGGTAGGCCGTCTTGAAGATGCTTTCTATGGTCTCGCGGTTGACAACGCCTCCAAGGAGCGGAATGAATGATGCCACGCGGGCACACCAGGCCTGCGGCAGTCCCATCTGCCGACAGCCGTCAGCCAACTGTTCGAGTACGGCGGTGGCAAACAGTTCGTCGTCCTCCATATCGTGGTGAGCCTCTATGGCAGCGTCGAGACAATCGTGGAAGCGGCGCATGCGGCTCTCGCGCACGCTGAGGCCTGGAATCTCTTCCGGATAGTTGTAGTCGCTGATGTCTTCCTGTATGCTCCGATACTCTGGTGTGTCCTCAGGTTCTGCACTCACGGAGAGGGCGATGGCTGCTGGGTTATAGTAGGGTTCGGGGTCGTAGCTGACCTTACAGGCGCTCTCCAAGGTAGGCTCCTGTTCAGACAGCGGCGTGCCGAGCTGTGAGGAGTAGATGTGATGGTATTTGAGGAAAGCGTTGTTTCTTGCGGTGTCTGAGCCAGGGTTGGTGACGGTGAACGGACAGACGATATGGAGTGAGTGGCCGTCGTGGCCGATGAAGCAGAGCAGCGTGTATGGCAGTTGGACAGCCAAGCGGCGATACTCCCCTACGGTGGTGAGGTCGCGCAGGTTTTCCAGCGAAAGCAGCACGAGCATGTTGACACTCTTGACCTTCGTCTCGTTGTTCTGTTTCACCCATTCAGCTGCAAAGCAAACCTCTTTCTTGATGTTGTGAGGGTTCTGCTGGAAGAAGGTGCCATCCTTTAGCTGTGCGACGAACCCATCAAGCTCCATGCGCGTGTACCTCTTTTCATTCTTTTCACTATTGACAATGGTTATTCTCATATCATGACAGGGTTTTAGTTACTGATGTATTGTTGCGTTGTCAAAGAGCAGTTTCGCATGTCCTTGACAACGCAAAGTTACAACTTTTTTGTCAGATTTGCAAGTAATTTACCTAAATACTTTCAAAAACATCACAAAAAGGTGATTACAAACAAATTGTGGTCACCGACTTAAAGCTTTAATATTCATTATTTTATATGTAAAGTGATGAAGATTCGCAAATCAGAAGAACAGGCTTGCAAATAATGAGGTGTGTATAGATGACCTTTATGAGGCTATTCGTGGTGGTAGGGTTCGCCCTTGATGATGGTGCAGGCGCGGTAGATTTGTTCTGTGAATGTGAGGCGAATCATCTGGTGAGAGAAGGTCATTCGCGAGAGTGAGAGCTGCTCGTTGGCGCGCTGATAGACAGCGGGGGAGAAACCGTATGGGCCTCCAATGACGAAGACAAGGCGTCGAGCGGTCTGATGTTTCTGTTCCAGCCAGCGTGCAAACTCGATGCTGCGGAACTCTCGCCCGTGTTCGTCGAGAAGTACAACGGTGTCAGAGGGTTGCAGCTGTTTGAGGATGAGTTCGCCTTCGGCCTGCTTCTGTTGGTCTTCGCTGAGGTTCTTCGCGTTTTTCAGTTCGGGGATGGTCACGACTTCGAAGGGCATATAGTGGCCTATGCGCTCCACGTAGTCGTTAATGCCGGCCACGAAGTGCTTGTTTACCGTCTTTCCAACCTGTAACAGAACCGTCTTCACCTTGAACTTTGAACTTTGATCTTTGATCTTTGAACTTTGTCATCGACCTTGGTCGCTTTTTAACTTTTTACCTTTTTACCTTTTTACTTTTACCTCGTTGCGTGGAACCCTTCCAAGTTCTGGTAGCGGCGTACCATCATGCGGTTGTAGATGTTACGGAGCCAGTAGCTCTCGGTGAGCGTAAAGGCCAGTCCGATGACGGTGACTATCCAGTAGGCGATGGTCTCGTCGAAGATGGCCCGCAGCAGCATGACGACGACGATGGGGAGAAGCAGGGATGAGAAGGATACTATCATCTGCCACTTGTTCTCCATCTGGTTCTTGCCTGTGATCTTGTCGTTCAGGGGCAGGGTCTGACTGTTGTAAACGGCCATCTGGAAGAGGAGGAAATAGATGGGTCCTGTGGTGGTGAAGAGGTAGGCGAGCACCATGACGATGGAGAACTTGCCTGTAAACACAGGAATCAGGGTGATGGCGAAGGGTAGCACCAGAATGCCGCAATAGTAGTAGTACTTTGCGCGGAGCAGGGTGAGGATATTCTCCTCGTGGACCATCAGCAGGTCGATGTAGTTGCCCTCGGGACACATCACCTTGGTTAGGTTGACGCATCCGAAGAAGACGAAGGCGTAGAAGCACCAGAAGTTACGCTGGAAGCTGGAGTCGTAGACGCTGGTGAAGGCTATCATCAGCGAGAAGAAGGTGATGAAGCAGACGCCCTGGATGAAACGGGCGCGAATGGCCTTGTTGCGCAGGGTGCTCTTCACTTCCAGTTTCAGGTATTCGCCTATTTGTCCGAAACGCTCAAGTGCCTTGAACTCTGAGACGTGTTTCAGCTTGGTGCTCTCTTTTTTGCCGATTTCATCATAGATGAGGTGCATCTGCAGATGTCTGTTGATCAGAAACAGGATGATAAACAGTCCTGCGAAGATGAGGAACGTCCACCACGAGAATGCGTAGGGCTGAAGGATGTTTTCCTCGATGAAATCGAAGACTTTGTCGCTAATGCTGTCGGGTAGGAGGAAAAGTGGCAGTATCAGCGATGCGTAGAAGACGCCGGGGAGGAACCACCACCACATGCTCTGGTTGATGAGCGTGCGCACCAGCAGGTACCACTGGCTATTGACCACTATCATGAGGTGAAGTAGAACCAGCATGCCCAAGGCTGCCCATGTGGTCATTCCGCCGCACCAGACGATGAAGACGTAGGGGAGGAAGAACGTCATCCAGACGAGATTTCCCAGATCGAGCACCTGTTGGATGAGGAAACAGTCGATGGCGGCAAACTTGCTGATGGGCGTCAGCAAGTAGGGTTTCACAAGCATCATCGGCGTCTGCTGCGTCATGAACCGCATACCGAAGTCAACAATCAGTATGAAAGGCATGGTGTAGAGCACCAGCTGGGGTTCATCCTCTTTGGCGCCCACCCATCCGAGGAACGTGCCGAGGGCTAAAAACTCGATGGCTAAGATGCCTACCATGATATATCCGAAGAGCTTGCCGTACTGGTTTGCCTCGAACATCGGATTGCGTTTCTCGCTCAGTTTGGTGTTCTTCCGCAGCAGGAAAAAAAGTCGTAACTTGTTCATGATCTTACGTCTTACCTCTTACTTCTTACTTCTTACATCTTACCTCACAACTACCGCAGGTCAATGACTTCGGCCTTGGGGAAGTCTTTGGCATTAAAAGTGAAGATTCCATCGGAAAGCTTGGCCTTCTTGAAGTCGCGAATCTCGATGGTGTTCCAGCCTTTCTTGTGGTGGATGCGAATCTGCGACGGGATATAAGTCTTGGGGTTCACGGTAACATACATCTCGCGCAGTCCTTTCTTCGCGGTAGCTGTGAGGTGAATCTCGTAGTTGCCACCTTTCTTCTCCATCGTATAGTTATAGCCGTTCTTGTAGGAGTAGATGAAGTTGTAGGGGTTGATGGCCTGAATCTCGGCTTCTGAGGGATTGGCGACGTTCACCTCGTCGTTCTTCTTCATGTAGGTCCATTGCGTCTTGCCGTCGAACCAGATGATGGCGTCGGGCGTAGTAGCTGTAAACTTACGACCCTTGATGCTGATGGTACCACTGTCGTTCATCTGACCTCCCTTGAGGGTGAACGCGCAGGTAATACCTGACTTGTTGGAAACGGCAGCAGCCGTCTTGTCCAATACTTCCTTGGCCGTCTGGCCATAGCATGTTGCTGCCAAGAGCAGCATGATGATTGTTATCCTTAATTTCTCCATTGTGATAAAAGATTTTCGAGACTCATTTCGTCCATGATTAACACTTCGCGAGGTTTCGAGCCGTGGGCTTGCCCCACGATGCCGGCTTTCTCCAGCTGATCCATCAGGCGGCCTGCGCGGTTGTAGCCAATGGCAAACTTGCGCTGGATGAGACTGGTGCTTCCACTTTGTTCGCGGACTATCAGACGTGCGGCGTCCTCAAACATCGGATCCAGGTGCTGCATATCGACGTCGCGACTTTCGCCACCCTCGCCGTCGTCGGTATCGGGCTCTGGCAGTTCGAAGGCGGAGCCATAGCCCTGCTGCTGGGCGATAAACTGATTGACGTGCTCCACCTCAGGCGTATCGACAAAGGCACATTGTACGCGGATAGGTTCACCGCCACCTAAGTAGAGCATGTCGCCACGACCAACTAACTGTTGGGCGCCAGGACGATCCAGAATGGTGCGCGAGTCAATCATGGCACTTACCTTGAAGGCGATACGGCTTGGGAAGTTGGCCTTGATGGTACCCGTAATGATGTTTGTCGTAGGACGCTGGGTGGCGATAATCATGTGTATGCCGACGGCACGAGCCAGCTGGGCAATACGTGCGATGGGCAGCTCAACCTCCTTGCCTGCCGTCATGATGAGGTCGCCGAACTCGTCTATGACGACGACGATATAAGGCATGAACTTATGACCGTTCTCTGGGTTCAACTCGCGGTTGATGAACTTCTTGTTATACTCCTTGAGGTTACGCGCTCCGGCAATCTTCAGCAGGTCGTAGCGGGTGTCCATCTCCTTGCAAAGCGAGTTCAGGGTGCGTACCACCTTCGTGACGTCGGTGATGATGGGGTCGGCATCGTCGTCGGGAACCTTCGCCAGGAAGTGCTTCTCGATGGTTGAGTAGATGCTGAACTCCACCTTCTTCGGGTCGACAAGGACTATCTTCAGCTCGGCGGGGTGCTTCTTATATAATAAAGAGGTAAGGATAGCATTCAGTCCGACA
>JAEEVT010000011.1 GCA_016291005.1 Prevotella sp.
AAGGCCTGCGAAGACCTGAAAGCTGCCTACCCAGATGTAAACTGGAAGGAAGGCAAACTCCTGAACAGGACAAGCAAAAAGGAATTAGAGACTTGGGTAAAAGGATTGTAAGGGGGGGAGATAAATCTCCTAATTTATCAAAAAAATCTCTGTATTCATCCGGATATGGGGATTTTTTTGTAAATTCGCAGCAAATATCAAGAGACATGAAGCATTTTATATTAATCCTATTCACCTTTCTGCTTCTGGTAGGATGCTGCGGAGAAAAACAGGAAAAGAGTCGATCAAGGGGACAGGTCATTGATCTCTTATTTTGAAAGGGGAAGGGAATTTGGAGTTAGAGCGACTTCCGTTTTTTCGTGCGCGATCAATCCCTTAAAGATCCTTCCATATTTTACGCCAATTCGGGATAAATAAATTTAAAGATTCTACAAAAACGCTGCAAAGATACATATAAATAAGTCGGAGAAGGGGGTGGGTTAATCTAAATCAATTGTTTGCGCCAACAATGTATTTTTCCTGAATATTATTTCTGAATATAGGGAAAGGGTTGTATCTTTGCCGATTGCAAACGTAGTAAGACTGAAAACCTATTTATACAATATCATAAGAAGAAAGGAAGGAATATGTTGACACCACGCAGAGTATTTAGCCGACGCGACGCGGACAGGACTGCCCTGGGCAGGTCTGCCAGCAATGTCGTGCTACAGCGCCTTGGCGTCAACGGTGGGGGAATCTCTTCGGCGACTGGCAGCAACAACAGTTTCAGGGGTAGTCAGCTCCAGTCGTCCCGCCTCAGGGACTACCAGCTCCAGTCGTCCCGCCTCACGGAGATTCCCGCAAAAAACCAACAATCCATTTATTTCGTCCGCAATGACCAGTCAGCATCAGCAGCCCAATGTCAGTCCCGCCGAGGGATATTCCGTCGCCCGAAGGGTGATGGAGGATGCTGTGGACACCTACCTGCCCAATGGCGGTCCGGCTGTTGCGCGGATGCATGTGGACACGCTGGCTGGTGAACTCTTGAAGATCTATCCTGACTGCCAGCCTGACTATCTGGCCGTGCTGGCACGCATCAGCCAGGCTGAGAAGGCTGAGCTACAGTCTAAGGCTGAGCAGAGCCAGCAGTTGCTGCAGCAGCAGATGCTGGCGGCGCTGTCGGCCTTCAAGGGAACCCAAGAGGCTACGAAGGCTTCTTCGGACGACAACGGTGACGGACTGAAGGCTGTCGGCAAAGGAGTGAAGGCTGGCGATGACGGAGTGAAGGCTGGCGGCGACGAGCCGGAGCCTCAGGAGGTGGTGCTTCCCGGGAAGCTCAGTAAGCCGAAGGCTATGGCGATGTGGGAGCGTCTTCAGGCGAAGGGCTGGATAGACAGTAGCTACCAGCCTGTCGGTCTGTCGCACACCGACCTGGCTTTGCTGGCCTACACGATGAACGTGAAGCAGAGCCGTGACATAGAACGCATCATGGGCAACATGGAGTGGAAGCCTTTCGAACAGCTTTGGAGCATCAATAACCTGAAAGCCGCCTATAATCGTGCCCAGACTCAGGACAAGACGCCAAGAATCATGAAAGACCTGGACGACCTCTTCGCCGACATCGAGTAAAGCCGTCCTGACGGTAGGCATCCAGTAGGCACTACGGTAGGCAGTGGGTAGGCAGTACGGTAGGCACTACAGCCAAATAACGGGTTTTTTACGGTTCCAGACGGTAGTGCCTACCGGTAGGCACTACAGCCGAGGTGGGCTGGTTTTTTCTTCGTAACTTTGCACCAGAAGTTACAAGTTAAACCAGAGAAACGATATGGAACTATTCAAGACTTTCAACAGCCTCGACGCCCAAGACGTGACGTTTGAGCAGCTGGCCGAACTCATCCGCAGCGATGAGGAACTGAAGAAGAGTACGATGGTCTATCGCCACCTGCTGGCGCAGGGTAAGGCGAAGGCCGCCAAGGACGTGAAGGAGCAGACGCCCCAGGTGGCCGTCAGCTTCCGCATGGTGGGTGGCAAGGGCAAGGACTGTTGCCGCGAGTGTCTCTATCAGGTATTGATCGACTTCGACGCGAAGGGTCCGAAGGAGCGACTTCCCGCCGACGAGCTGGAGCGGGTGAAGACCTTCCTGCGCACCTCCTACCACGGACGGCTGTGCTACGAGAGCATCTCGGGCCTGGGCTACCACGTGGTGGTGCCCTTCGCGCTGCCCGAGGGTGTCGAGATTGACATGGAGCACGACGCGAAGCAGGGCGAGGAACTCTACACTCGCGTCTATCGCCACATCGCCAACCTGTTCAGCGTGCGCTGTGGCCACAAGATGGACAAGGAGTGCAAGAACGTGAACCGCATGACTGGCCTGAGCCACGACCCCCTGGTGGTCTATCGTCCCGACGCCCGCCCCGTCCGACTGTCGCGCCAGGAACTGGGCATCGACGACGACGGCCGGCTGCTGAAGCAGAAGCCTGCCAAACGACCCGTCGACAAGCAGGGCAACCCCGTCAGCGTGCCCCTGGGCGACCACCTGGAGCGTGCCGCCCGCATGGTGGAGGAGAGCGACATGAGCTTCGCCCCCGGCAACCGCCACAACTTCGTGATGCGCGTCGCCTTCATCCTCAACCGCATGGGCGTCGATGAAGAACAGGCAGCCCAGGCGCTGGACACCGAGTACCTGGGCCGCATGGACGGCAAGCCCTCCGACGTGCTGCACAGCTGCTACAAGATGGCCGCCGACGAGTTCGGGCTGTGGCTGCCCCAGGGCACGGCGCTGAAGACCGAGATCATTGCCCAGTTCCTGAAGAACCGCGAGCTGCAGTACGACACGCTGACCCAGAAGACGCGCCAGCGCCAGGCCGACGGCCAGTGGCACGAACTCAAGGACCGCGACGAGAACGACCTCTACATGGCCTGCTGTGCCGAGTCGGGCGAGAACCTCACCGAGAAGCTCTTCCACACCGTCCTCAACTCCAGCGTCGTACCCGAGGTCAACCCCCTGCGCGACTACGTCCTCAGCCTCGCACCCTGGACCCCCGACATGCCCGACTACATCGACCAGGCCGCCGCCATGGTCCACATGGCCACCGAACAGGAAGACCAGCTCTGGCACCTCTGCTTCCGCAAGTGGTTCGTCGCCATGGTAGCAGGCTGGACCGATCCCCAGATAGTCAACCACCAGGTCATCGTACTCATAGGCCGGCAGGGCATCTACAAGTCCACCTGGATCAACCGCCTGCTGCCGCCACAGCTTGCCGCCTACACCACCGACAACGTCGACATCGAACGCCTGGACAAGGACGAACAGCTGCGCGCCGCCGAGTACGGACTCATCAACATCGACGAGCTCGACAAGCTCACCGACCGTCAGCTCAACAAGCTGAAACAGATGATCACCACCACCAGCGTCGACGTCCGCGCACCCTTCGGCCGCCACAAGGAAAAGCGCCTCCGCGTCGCCAGCTACGCCGCCTCAGGCAACAAGGAAGAGTTCCTCACCGACCAGACCGGCAACCGTCGCTGGCTGCCCTTCCACGTCGCCACCATCGACTCGCCCTACCTCCACCAGATGCCCTACGACGGCATGTTCGCCCAGGCACTCCACCTCCTGCAGGACGGCTACAACTACTGGTTCGACCTCGCCGACATCCAGTCCCTGGAAACCCACGTCGAGACCTTCATGGTACCCCAGAGCGAAGAGGAAATCATACCCACCTACTTCTCGCCCGTCAAGATGGAAGACGTCGGCTCCACCTTCCTCACCCTCGCCGAGATCTCAGCCAAGGTCGTCACCTACGGCAACCTGAAGAAAAACCCCGACCCCCGCCGCCTCGGAGCCATCATGACAAAGCTCGGGTTCGAAAAGACACGCATGGGCCACAATAAAAGGTGCGGCTATTATGTCCGTGAACATACACAGCCAGAATTAGAGCAAATGCGTCATCCGGAAGTATTCTAAAATGCGGCGATGCGGCGATTGCGGCGAACGGTTTCATAGAGTTATTAAAAAAAGGTATATAGCTATTTATATATGCCTTTTTATTTTTTTTATTACTCTTAGAAATCAATCGCCGCAATCGCCGCATCGCCGCACTTTACCCTCCATTATCGCGTAGAAAACCCTCAGAAATCACCAAGAAAACCCTCAGAAATCACCTAGAAAACCTTCAGAAATCACCTAGAAAACCTTCGGAAATCACGGCAAAAAGTTCCAGAAATCACCGTGATTTCCTTCAGAAGTTGCCGTGATTTCCTCAAGAAGTTGCCGTGATTTCCGCAAGAAATCGCGGTGATTTCTGAAGGTTTTCTTGGTGATTTCTGAAGGATGTTTTCATGTTTTTTTCGACGGGGGTAAAAATAGTTGGTAAAAAGCTTGCATTTTGCTTCTTTTTTTTGTATCTTTGCACTTGTGATTTCAGAAGCGTCTGAGGGTTCTGTTTGAATGGGACAGATGGGACAGATGATACAGATGTTTTCAAGAATGCCTCGCGTACCGCGCGTACGCGGTACGCGTAACTTTTTAGAAAAATACACTTTCATCTGTCCCATCTGTCCCTTCTGTCACTTATAGTAGCAATAATGATGGTGTTCTGGCGTTAGTTTAGATAGATGTAAATGAGAGCCTGATGGTAGAACAGGAGAAATGGAAATGGCAAGAGCCTGGCACGACGTGGAAGGGCGCTGGGCTGTATCACGTCACGCTGACAATACCTGACCGCAGGCCGCTGTTGGGCTGTCTCGAAGTGCCCGACAACGACCCGGGAAAAAGCAAGGTGTGGCGCACGGCGCTGGGGAATGCGCTGGTGGACTGCCTGCTCAGCATTCAGAGTTACCACCCGGAGGTGCAGGTGCTGCACTTTTGCCTGATGCCTGACCATCTGCATGCGGTGGTGTACGTCAGACGCACCATGCCTACTGGCATCAGGGGCGTGGTGAGGGGGTTCTGGCAGGCCACGAAGAAAATAGGGCGGGCTTGCTCAGCGGCTGCTTCGATTGCCCCTTCTTTGGTTGCTCCTTCTTTGGTTGCTCCTTCTTTGGTTGCCCCTTCTTCGATTGCTCCGAATGGCATTCGGAGGAACTACCAAAAAGAAAGGGGAGCACGGAATTACCAAGAAGAAACCGCCAGCCAGGGGCTGCGGGAGGCGACGGCGGGGCTGGAGGCTTTGGCGGCAGGACTGCGGGAAGAGCTGGGCGAGGAGGCTTACTATCGGTTGGAGCCGATCTTCACTGAGATGCCCTTTATCCGGCCGATGGGACGTAATACGCAACTGCCCAACACCATCCGCTATATTGACATGAACCCGCAACGGCTGGCTACGAAGCGGCTGAGGCCCGGCTTCTTCCGCGTGCAGCGTGGCATTGAGATTGGCGGGCGCAGCTATGACGGTGTGGGGAATACGACGCTTCTGATGGCCGAGAGGTTTTCAACGGTGCATGTGCGAAACGTAATGGTGAAAGCGGCTGAGCAGGGCGATGCCGAACCTCTGAGGAATTACAAGAACTCCTGTGTGCTGGCGGCTCGCCAGGGGACTATCATGGTGTCGCCGTTTATATCGACTGACGAGAAGCAGGTGATGCAAGTACTATTGCGTGAAGAAAGACCGTTTATCTGTCTGACGGACAATGGCTTTCGCGACTACTACAAGCCTATCGACAGCCTTTTTGACGCTTGTGCTGCCGGGCGTGTCCTGATATTAAGTCCTTGGCCTTATGATGCTGGCAAAAGGCACATCAGCCGGGCGGACTGTGTGGCGCTGAATAAGATGGCAGAAGAAATCTGTGACAGCTTAGAATAAGTACTGCCCGATGTAGTCGAGGAGCTTGCGGAAAACACCTGGAAAAGCCCCCTTCTAATGGTACTCCGCCCCCCTTATATCAGTCCCCCTTTAAGGGGGGACGATGGATATAAGGGGCGAGGATCATAGATCCCCCACGACATACGACCTTAGCCCCGAACTGTAAGTAAACTTAGACACTTTAACAAACTTTAGTTGGAAAAGATACACTCGTTTGCGTTTTTCTTCGTACCATTGCACCCCGTAAACAATAAACATTAAGATCTTAAACAATTTATGAAGCAGTATTTTACTAAACTTTTGCATGTCCGGACGGCGATGATGCTGCTCCTGACAACTGTGCTCACCCTGACCGCACAGCCGGCTTGGGCGGGAAGTGTCATCAATGACGACCAAAACGAGTTAGTTCCAGTATATGGGTTTTGGACGGATGACTACTCTAGGAGCCAGTTCATCATCCCTTCATCGACGACTTCGGAATCTTTAACGATCTTTCTGCCGGAGATTGGGTGCTGGAGAACGATATCACCAGCCCGCTGGCTATCGACGGTCTCACGCCGGGCATCAAGTACGAATGGCAAGTGCAGGGCCTCTACAACAGCGAGCCTACCGCGTGGAGCAGCTCTGCAACCTTCACCACGCTGGCAGCAACCGCACCTCCTTTCGACCTGGCAGCTACCGAGGTTACAGCCCATACGGCAACCTTGAACTGGACTGGCATTCAGGACAGCTACAACGTGAGGTATCGCACGGCTGAAGACATGGTAACCCCCTATTTCACGAGCTTCAACGAAAATGAGGACAGGAGCGGATGGACTGGGACAAATCTTATCTATGGCGGCATGGATGATCCTATCTATGGTTATCCAGGTGATATAAACCACATGCTGCAAATGGGGTATGGCACAACGGACGACGCATACCTTATCTCTCCTCAGTGGTGGCAGTGAAAGCGAAGACGTAAAGATAAGCGAGGAGCCTGACGTAGAACCCGATGACAACCGCTCCCGTGGCCTCTGGGACATGAGCGACGAGGAGGAATGGTAGTCCCCTGCCATTCCCCACGTCTCACACGTCAGCTCGGCCTTGCAGCTTCCAACATGCGCAAGGTCATCGGAAAGGTGGCACAGCTATAATTTAAAGAAAAAGTCGAAAGTTTTGCGCTTTCGGTTTTTTTTCGATTGCGAAGCCACACTTTGACCTTGGTCAAAGAATGCGAAGCCACACTCAGACCTTTAGGTCGGAGAACCTTTGACTGACGTCGAAGCTACTTACGCTCGAAAGAAAAAACAAAAAACAAGCTTTTTGTTTTGTTCTTTCCTCACTTATTCGTACCTTTGCAGGTGAATTGTACGAAAAATAGCAAGATGAACAGTCCTATATATATAATAGGTATAGAGAGTTCGTGCGACGATACTTCGGCGGCAGTGCTGAAGGACGGCGTACTGTTGTCGAACGTTACCGCCTCACAGGCGGTGCATGAGTCGTATGGCGGCGTGGTGCCGGAGTTGGCCAGCCGCGCCCACCAGCAGAACGTGGTGCCCGTGGTGCACGAGGCCATCAAGCGGGCCGGCATTACGAAGGAACAGTTGAGTGCCGTAGCCTTCACGCGAGGTCCTGGACTGATGGGATCGTTGCTGGTTGGCGTGAACTTCGCCAAAGGGTTTGCCCGTTCGTTAGGCATTCCCCTGATTGACGTCAACCACCTGCAGGGCCACGTCATGGCACACTTCATTCGAAGCGAAGAGGGGGAGGTCTTCCCGCCGCTGCCGTTCCTTTGCCTGTTGGTATCGGGTGGCAACTCGCAGATAGTCAAGGTGAACGCCTACAACGACATGGAAGTGTTAGGACAGACCATCGACGATGCTGCGGGCGAGGCTATTGACAAGTGCTCGAAGGTGATGGGACTGGGCTATCCAGGCGGACCCATTATCGACCGGCTGGCACGTCAGGGCAACCCGAAGGCTTTCCAGTTCTCGGAACCCCACATCCCGGGCTTGGACTATAGCTTCTCGGGACTCAAGACGTCGTTCCTCTATAACCTGCGGAAGTGGGTGGAGGACGATCCGGACTTCGTCGAGCATCACAAGGAAGACCTCGCCGCGTCGTTGGAATGGACCGTTGTCGATATCCTGATGAAGAAGTTGAAGCTGGCCGTCAAGCAGACCGGCATCAAGCACGTCGGCGTGGCCGGCGGCGTGAGTGCCAATACCGGCCTGCGCAACGCCTTCCACGACTATGCCAAGCGCTACGGCTGGACGGTGTATATCCCGAAGTTCAGCTACACCACCGACAACGCCGCCATGATAGGCATCGTGGGCTACTATAAGTATTTGGATAAGGTGTTCTGTCCGATTGACGCCCCAGCGTTCTCGAAGGTGACGTTCGGTTAAGAATAAAAGAATAAAATAATAAAAAAATAAAATCTGAAAACCGATGCAAAACGGGAATCTGATGAAGGAACGTTTATTTAATTTTATATTTTTCTATGTTGGATTTTGAAAGTAAGATTATCAGCAGGGAAGTAAGCCAGCTGCTTTGGGAGATGGAAAAGACCGTAAGTACTGCCGAGAGCTGTACGGGCGGACGCGTTGCCGAGGCTATCATCGCCGTGCCTGGAGCCTCGAAATATTTCAAGGGAGGCATCATCTCGTATGTCGATGAGGTGAAGGAGGCACTGTTAGGCGTCAGCGCAGAGGTGCTGGCCGAACAGACGGCGGTCTGCGAGGATGTGGCGCGGCTGATGGTCCAGGGAGCTTGTAGGACGCTGAACACCGACTATGCCATCGCCGCTACCGGTATTGCCGGTCCTACGGGAGGCACAAAAGACATTCCCGTGGGTACTATCTGGCTGGCTTGCGGCTCGCCGGAGAAGCAGGTCACGATGAAGGTTGAAGAGGACCACGGACGCGACATCAATCTGGCCATTGCAACCAATAAAGCCATGCAAATGTTCCTTGAATTCCTGAAATCTGAGACCGAAACAACGTCCGAAGGTTAAAAAACTTTAAGAGTTGACTAATTATCAATTCTCAATTTCCAATTTTCAATAAAAAGTAGTACCTTTGCACCCTGTTTGGAGTAAATTACTATTTAGGAACAAGTAAAAAGTAGATAGAGATGTCTAAAATTTGTCAGATTACGGGAAAGACGGCACAGCGTGGAAATAACGTGTCGCACTCAAAGCACCGCACAAAGCGCGTCTTTGATGTGAACCTGTTCAGCAAGAAGTTCTACTATGTCGAGGAGGCTTGCTGGATTCAGTTGAAGATCAGCGCTGCTGGTCTGCGTATGATTAATAAGGTAGGTCTGGACGCTGCCCTGAAGCAGGCTGTAGCCAAGGGTTATGTTGACTGGAAGGACATTAAAGTGATAGGAGACTAATCAATATGGCAAACAAGAAAGCTAAGGGTAACCGCGTGCAGGTCATTCTGGAATGCACCGAGATGAAGGAGAGTGGACTCCCCGGAACAAGCCGTTACGTAACGGTGAAGAACCGTAAGAACACTCCCGAGAGAATGGAACTGAAGAAGTATAATCCCATCCTGAAGCGCATGACTGTGCACAAGGAGATTAAGTAAGCTTCGCTTAATTAAACATTAAAGATTAAAAATTAAGTCATGGCAAAGAAAACCGTTGCTACCCTCCACGAAGGCTCAAAGGATGGTCGCGCTTACACAAAGGTAATTAAGATGGTGAAGAGCCCCAAGACTGGTGCTTACATCTTCGACGAGCAGATGGTTCCCAACGAGGCCGTCAAGGACTTCTTCAAGAACTAATCCATCATTCTCGTATTTTATCAAGAATTACAGATTTAGAGAATTCAGATAAAAAGAGAGGTCGCATTGTAATTTGCGACCTCTTTTTTTGGCTTTTTGCAGGTTTTTTATTAACTTTGCGCGCAATATTAGAGAGATATGGGTATATTTGGTTTTTTTAATAGGGAAAAGAAAGAGACGCTGGACAAGGGTTTGGAGAAGACCAAGACCAGCGTGTTCGACAAACTGGCCCGTGCTGTGGCAGGTAAGTCGAAGGTGGATGACGACGTGTTGGACAACCTGGAAGAGGTGCTCATCACCTCGGACGTGGGTGTTGAGACCACGCTGAAGATCATAGAGCGCATCGAGGAGCGTGTGGCCCGCGACAAGTATGTATCGACATCGGAGCTGAACGCCATCCTACGCGATGAGATTGCCTCGCTGTTGGCCGAGAACAACACAAACGACAATGACAACTGGGACCTGCCCGGCGACCATAAGCCTTACGTCATCCTGGTGGTTGGCGTCAATGGAGTGGGCAAGACTACGACCATCGGCAAGCTGGCATGGCAGTTCAAACAGGCAGGCAAGAAGGTTTACCTCGGCGCTGCCGACACCTTCCGTGCCGCTGCTGTCGAACAGCTCTGTATCTGGGGCGAGCGCGTCGGCGTGCCCGTCGTCAAACAGCAGATGGGAAGTGACCCCGCTTCGGTGGCTTTCGATACCTTGCAGAGTGCCAAGGCCAATGGTGCCGACGTGGTGCTGATAGATACCGCAGGACGTCTGCACAACAAGGTTGGCCTGATGAATGAGTTGAAGAAGATCAAGGACGTGATGAAGAAGGTATTGCCCGAAGCCCCTGACGAGGTATTGCTGGTTCTTGATGGAAGTACGGGCCAGAACGCCTTCGAACAGGCCAAGCAGTTTGCTGCCGTGACGCAGATAACGAGTCTGGCCATCACCAAACTCGACGGTACCGCCAAGGGCGGCGTGGTCATCGGCATCTCAGACCAGCTGAAGGTGCCCGTGAAGTATATCGGTCTGGGCGAGGGTATGAAAGACCTGCAGCTGTTTAACAAGCGTGAGTTCGTGGACTCGCTGTTTAAGAATTAAATGTGTATGAAGAAGAAAGTATTTATTGAAGGTTTGATTATAGGACTGGCGTGTGGTGCTTTTGCTGCATGTCTGTACTTCTTGAAGTAAAGGCTTTAGGTTTTGAAGACGATTGATTTTATTTCGCTCGGTTGCTCGAAGAATCTCGTTGACAGCGAGATGCTTATGGGGCTGATGGAGGCTAATGGCTATCAGTGTACGCACGATAGCGACGACCCCCAGGGTGAAATCGTTGTCATCAATACCTGCGGCTTCATTGCCGATGCCAAAGAGGAGAGCATCAATACCATCCTCGAATTTGCACAGGCCAAGACCGAAGGGCGAATAGAGAAGCTCTTCGTCATGGGCTGTCTCTCGGAGCGCTATCTGGCTGACCTTGAGGCTGAAATCCCTGAGGTCGACGGCTGGTATGGGAAGTTCAACTACCGGCAGTTGCTGGAGGACTTGAAGACCCACCCCCAGACCCCTCCCTGTATGGAGGGGAGTGATTACTCCAAGCCGTCTTCTCCTTGCCCTATAGGGAGAGGTTGGGAGAGGGTCTTAACCACCCCCCGCCATTATGCCTATATCAAAATCTCAGAAGGCTGTGACAGACATTGTGCCTATTGCGCCATTCCATTGATAACAGGCCGGCATAAGAGCCGCCCCATGCAGGAGATTCTGGACGAGGTGAGCTGGTTAGTGAGTCAGGGAACGAAGGAGTTTCAGGTCATTGCACAGGAGCTGACCTATTACGGTGTCGATCTGGACGGCAAGCAGCATATAGCGGAACTGATAGAACAGATGGCAGACATCGAGGGCGTGGAATGGATTCGTCTGCACTATGCCTATCCGACGCATTTCCCGTGGGACCTGTTACGCGTGATGCGCGAGAAGAAGAATGTCTGCAAGTACCTGGACATCGCCCTGCAGCATATCTCCGACAAGATGCTGAGCCGCATGCAGCGCCACGTCACGAAGGAAGAAACCTACGAACTGATACGTCGCCTGCGCCGTGAAGTGCCGGGCATCCATATCCGTACCACGCTGATGGTGGGGTTCCCCGGTGAGACCGACGAAGACTTCCGCGAACTCATCGACTTTACCAAGTGGGCACGCTTCGAGCGCATGGGAGCCTTTGCCTATTCCGAGGAGGACGGTACCTATAGTGCTGAACATTATGAAGACGACGTTCCTGATGATGTCAAGCAGGCTCGTTTAGATAAGCTGATGCGTGTGCAACAGAATATCAGTGCCGAGATAGAAGGTGCCAAGGTCGGCCAGACCGTGAAGGTTGTCATAGACCGTCAGGAGGGCGACTGGTTCATCGGACGTACGGAGTTCTGTTCGCCGGAGGTGGATCCGGAGGTACTTATTCCGGTTGACGAGGCATTGACCATCGGCGAATTCTATGATGTCCGTGTGACTGATGCAGAAGAGTTTGACTTATACGCCACAACGAAATATGAATAATAAGGAATTTATAGCAGAACTGGCTGAGCGGATGGGCTATTCGACCAAGAATACTCAGTTGCTGGTCAACGGTATTGTCAATGCCATGGGCGATGCCTTTCAGGAAGACAATGCCGTGCTGGTGCCCAATTTCGGTAGCTTCGAAGCCAAGAAGAAGATGGAGCGTATCATTATCAACCCATCTACGGGTCAGAGAATGCTTGTTCCACCGAAGTTGGTGCTGAACTTCAAACCCAACCAGCAATGGAAGGATAAACTGAAAGGAGGACAATAGTCATGGAAAGACAGACTATACAGGATATTGCAGCAGTTCTCGTAGCACGCAACGGTCTCGACAAGACCGAGGCCAACCGTTTCGTGGCAGAGATGTTCGCGCTTATACAAGAACGTCTTGAGATAGATAAGATTGTCAAGGTCAAGGGTTTGGGTACGTTTAAGATTGTCGGTGTGGAGGCTCGTGAGAGTGTCAGTGTCAGGACAGGCCAGCGTGTCGTCATCGACGGACATTCCAAAATAACCTTTATCCCCGATGCCATCATGAAGGACCTTGTCAACAAACCCTTCTCGCAGTTCGAGACCGTGGTGCTGAACGATGGCGTAGACTTTGAAGACCTGAAGGCAGAGGAACAGAATGTCATCGATGAGGACACGGAAGAAATTTCCACTCCTATCGAAGAGGAAACTACTGTTTCTACTACTATCGAGGAGGAACCTACAGTTTCTGAACCTGTAGAGGAAGAACCTCAGGATCCGTCCGTCCAGCCTCTTATGGAAGTTGTTGATGACGAACCTGCTGCTGACGACTCTGAGGAAGAGCCGACTTTAGAGGATGCTGTTGAGGACGAGACGGTTTCAGACGATGTTGTTGAGGACGAGACGATTTCTGACGAAGTTGAAGACGAACCAGTTGATGACGATGTTGAGGACGAGCCTGCTTTTGAAGAAGATTCCCAGAGCTCGTGGTTGCGGTGGCTCCTCGGCGGTTTGCTGGTGCTTGCGCTGATGGCTGCGTCTGCCTATGGAGGTTATTACTTCGGTTCCCAGAAACAAGTCCAGCCGGTCGTGCCGAACACAATAGTCATTCATGACACAGTGACCGTCGCCCCCATCGATACTGTGGCTACTGAGGTGACAGAGACAGTTGGTGCTACTGAAGCTATTGATGCAACTGAAGTAACTGATGCTCCGAAGGCCGCTGACACGGAAAGTGCTCCTCCCAGCAATAAGGAGGAGAAAAAGGAGCCGGCAGTAGCCGAGCCTGTTGTTGACAAATACGCAGAAAAGGATGCCCGTGTCCGTCTGGGCGCCTACCGGATTGTAGGTCTTGACCACGAGGTGACGGTGCTGGCTGGTCAGACTTTCTATAGCATCTGCCGTGCCCATCTCGGTCCGGATATGGAATGTTATGTGGAAGTGTATAACAACCTGCCTAAAAACCCGATTGTCAAGGCGGGACAAGTCATCAAGATTCCTAAGCTTCAACTGAAGAAGAAACGCAAAACCAACAAGAGTTAAGGCCTCTTGATTCTGAAAGTTTCCTAAATATAAGTTTTAGGAAACTTTTTTAATATTATTTAGGCATGCTAACGTGCGTAATGAGGGGGAAAATGCGTACTTTTGCAGTTCGTAAAGAAACATCGAAAAAAGTAAGTAAATAATTATGGCAGAAGCTATTGACATCCGCGAGTTGAATGTGCGGATAGAACAACAGAGTGGATTCGTGACCAACCTTGTGGCTGGCATGGATCGAGTGATAGTAGGACAGAAGCATTTGGTAGACTCCCTGCTGATTGGTCTTCTCTCTGATGGCAACATCCTGTTAGAGGGTGTTCCCGGTCTTGCAAAGACGCTGGCTATCAAGACGCTGGCTCAGCTGATTGATGCTACGTACAGTCGTATACAGTTTACTCCCGACCTGCTGCCTGCCGACGTGACGGGTACCATGATTTATTCGCAGAAGGACGAGAAGTTCCAGGTGAAGCGCGGTCCGGTATTCGCCAACTTCGTGCTGGCAGACGAAATCAACCGTGCTCCGGCCAAGGTTCAGAGTGCCTTGCTGGAAGCCATGCAGGAGAAGCAGGTGACCATCGGCAGCGAGACCTTTAACCTGCCGAACCCATTCTTGGTGATGGCCACACAGAACCCCATCGAGCAGGAGGGTACCTATCCGTTACCTGAGGCCCAGGTGGACCGATTCATGCTGAAGGTCGTCATCGGTTACCCGACCATTGACGAGGAGAAGAAGATTATCCGTGAGAACATCGGTGAGAGCCTGCCCAAGGTGACTCCCGTGACAACGGCTGACGAGATTCTGAAAGCCCGTTCCGTGGTGCGCGAGGTTTATCTGGATGAGAAGATTGAGCAGTACATTGCCGACATCGTCTTTGCTACCCGTTTCCCAGATCGCTATGGCTTGAAGGAAATGAAGGACATGATCAGCTTCGGCGGTTCACCACGTGCCAGCATCAATCTGGCCAAGGCCAGCCGTGCCTATGCCTTCATCAAGCGTCGCGGCTATGTGGTTCCAGAGGATGTGCGTGCCGTGGCTCATGACGTGCTGCGCCATCGCATCGGCCTGACATACGAAGCCGAGGCCTCGAACATCACCAGCGAGGAAATCGTATCGAAGATCATTAATAAGGTGGAAGTGCCCTAATTAATGCATAATGCATAATTCATAATGCATAATTGATGGAGACTTCTGAGATATTAAAGAAAGTACGGAAGATAGAGATCAAGGCCCGCGGTCTGAGCTCGAACGTCTTCGCCGGGCAGTACCATTCCGCCTTCAAGGGTAGGGGTATGGCCTTTAGCGAGGTGCGCGAGTATCAGTATGGCGACGATGTCCGTGATATCGACTGGAACGTCACGGCCCGCTTCCACCGTCCTTACGTCAAGGTGTTTGAGGAGGAGCGCGAACTCACCGTGATGCTGCTCATCGACGTCAGTGGTTCGTTGGACTTCGGCACACAGCGCCAGATGAAGCGCGACATGGTGACGGAGATTGCGGCTACCATTGCATTCTCGGCCATCCAGAACAACGATCAGATCGGCGTGGTGTTCTTCTCTGACCGCATTGAGAAGTATATCCCTCCCAAGAAGGGTCGCAAGCACATCTTGTATATCATCCGCGAGATGCTGGACTTCCACCCCGAGTCGAAGCGTACCGACGTTAAACAGGCCCTGGAGTTCCTGACCAGTGTTGCCAAGCGCCGTTGTACAGCCTTTGTACTCAGCGACTTCTACGTGCGTCAGGACTTCCTGCAACCCTTACAGATAGCCAACCGCAAACACGATGTAGTGGCATTGCAGGTCTATGACCTTCGTGCCAAGGAGTTGCCTGACGTGGGGCTGATGCGTGTGGTGGATGCTGAGACGGGCTTTGAACAGTATATCGACACCTCGAGCCGTAAGTTGCGTCAGGCTCATGAGCGTTACTGGCGCCAGCGTCAGGAGCAGTTGAAGGAGACCATGAACAAGAGTAATGTCGACCTGGTCTCAATCGCTACCAACGACGACTATGTGAAGGCACTTCTGATGTTGTTTAAACAAAGGAGCTAATGAAGAAATTATACTATATATTCTCTCTTGCCTTTTGCCTCTTGCTGTTCACCCCACAAGTGAAGGCACAGGGTGTGAAGGCTGAGATCAGTCCGATAGAGATGATGATAGGCGAGCAGGCTCAGGTCACATTGAGTGTCAATGCCGATGAGTCGTCAAAGGTGGAGTGGCCTACCTTCCAACCTCGTCAGATGCTGGTGCCGGGGGTAGAAGTGCTGAGCACCAAGACGTTGTCTCCCAATAGCATACAGTTGACGCTGACTTCGTTCGATGGAAATCTCTATCCATTGCCTCCTTTCAAGGTGAAGGTCAATGGCAAGGAACTGACCAGCAACGAACTGGCCCTGAAAGTGGTCGAGGTTGAGGTGGACACCACGCAGCTGAACAAATTCTTCCCGCCGAAGGACGTCCAGGACAATCCTTTCCTTTGGTCGGAGTGGAGCCGACCCTTCTGGCTCAGCGTATGGATGCTGATTCTGTTGGCTGCCGGTTACTACCTTTATCTGCGCTTTCGCGACAACAAACCTATCATTACCCATATCAAGATAGTGAAGCGACTGTTGCCACACCAGAAAGCTATGAAGGAGATAGAGCAGATCAAGGCCGACAAGATGGTGAGTTCGGAGAACCAGAAGGAATACTACACCAAGCTGACAGATACGTTGCGTAAGTATATCGAGGAACGCTATGGCTTCTCGGCCATGGAGATGACCAGTTCTGAGATTATTGAGCGACTGATGTCTACTGGCGACCAGCAGAGTCTGGACGAGTTACGCCAGCTCTTTACGACGGCCGACCTGGTGAAGTTCGCCAAGTATTCGACCATGATCAATGAGAATGATGCCAACTTGGTGAATGCCATCGACTTCATTAACCAGACCAAGCTGGAGAACCAGCCCGTCGAGGAAGTGCAGAAACCACAACTCTCCGAGGCCGACCAGCGTTCTCAGAAGGAGCGCCGCGTGCTGAAGATTCTGATTTGGTCAGTAGCACTTGTCGTTGTGGTGATGTTCTGCTACGTGGTGTACAGCGTATGGCAGTTGCTGACTTGAGGGAGAAAGGAAATTTAAAATGGATTATTGATAATTGAGATTTGAACTGTGGAATTTGCCAATAAAGAATATCTGTTTCTGCTCCTCTTACTGATACCTTATTTAATATGGTATCTGATGTACAGGAAGAAGAGTGAACCCACGCTGCGCATGAGCGACACCAATGTATATCGCTATGCGCCACGCTCGTGGAAGGTGCTTTTCATGCCATTGCTGCCACTACTGCGTATAGCAGTCTTCGTGCTCGTAGTGCTTATCCTGGCACGTCCGCAAACGCAGAATTCTTGGAAGAACCAATCTGTGGAAGGTATTGATATCATGTTAGCTATGGACGTATCGACATCGATGCTTGCAGAAGACCTGCGCCCTAACCGCATAGAGGCAGCCAAACAGGTGGCAGCAGAGTTCATCATAGGTCGTCCCAACGATAATATCGGTCTGACCATCTTTGCCGGCGAGGCTTTTACGCAGTGTCCCATGACCACCGACCATGCATCGTTGCTCAACCTGTTGCAAGGTGTGCGGACTGATATCGCCGCCCGTGGACTGATAGAGGACGGTACTGCCATCGGTATGGGACTGGCCAATGCCGTGAGTCGTCTGAAAGACTCGAAAGCCAAGAGTCGTGTGGTCATCCTGTTGACCGACGGTTCTAACAACCGTGGCGACTTGTCGCCGATGACAGCTGCCGAGATTGCCAAGAGTCTGGGCATTCGTGTCTACACCATTGGTGTGGGTACCAACGGTACTGCTCCTTATCCTATGCAGGTGGCTGGTGGTGTGCAGTATGTCTCTGTCCCTGTCGAGATAGATAGCAAGACGTTGAGTAGCATTGCCGCTGCCACAGAGGGTGATTTCTATCGTGCTACAAACAACCGTGAGTTGCAGAACATCTACAAGGAAATTGACAAGCTGGAGAAATCGAAGCTGAATGTTAAGAAGTTCAGTAAACGTTACGAGGCCTACCAGCCCTTCGCCCTGGCTGCCGTGTTGATTCTGCTGTTGGAGATTCTGCTGCGCATCACCGTGTTCCGCAAACTCCCGTAATAGTAAGGTAAAAGTGAATAATTTGCTATCGCAATAATATAATATTAGTCAAGTGTTTAGATTTGAAGACCCCATATATCTGTATCTGTTGGCAATAGTCCCCGTGCTTTTTGTCATCCGTTTCATGATGGTACGTCAGCAGAAAAAGCGCCTTCGCAAGTTTGGCGACCCAGAGCTGATGAAACTGTTGGCCCCCGATGTGTCCCGTTTCCGTCCGGCGGTGAAGTTCTGGCTGCTGCTGGCAGCATGGACCTTGTTGGTAGTCATGCTGGCACGTCCCCAGATGGGAACGAAGATCAGTCATGAGAAGCGTACGGGAATAGAAACCATCATTGCCCTCGACATCAGTAATTCGATGCTTGCCGAAGATGTGGCTCCCAGTCGTCTTGATCGTTCGAAGATGATGATAGAGAACCTGGTCGACCATTTCACCGACGACAAGATAGGTCTCATCATCTTTGCCGGCGACGCTTTTGTGCAGCTGCCCATCACTAGTGACTACGTCAGTGCCAAGATGTTCCTGTCGAGCATCACTCCTTCAATGATTACCACGCAGGGAACAGACATTGCCGCAGCCATCAATATGGCCTCCCACAGCTTCACCCAGCAACAAGGCGTCGGCAAGGCTATCATCGTCATTACCGACGGTGAAGACCACGAGGGTGGGGCGTTGGAAGCTGCCAAGGACGCCCGCAACAGCGGCATGAACACCTACGTTCTCGGTGTCGGCTCGCCCCAAGGTGCTCCCATCCCCACGTCTAACGGCGACTATATGCGCGACCAGTCCGGCCAAACCGTTATGTCGGCCTTGAATGAGGACATGTGCCGTCAGATTGCTACTGCCGGCGGTGGTGCCTATATCCATGTCGAGAACAATAGCCGTGCCCAGGAGCAGTTGGACAATGAACTGGACAAACTGGCCAAGAAGGAAATCGTCGCTACACTGTATAGTGACTTTGACGAGCAGTTCCAGGCAGTAGGCATTATCGTCCTCCTGTTGCTCATCATCGAACTGTGTATTCTTGAAATCAAGAACCCGATGCTGAAGCGCATTAGTTTGTTTAAAAGGTAAAAAGATAAAAAAGTAAAAAGGTAAAAAAGTAAATAATGGAAAAGATGATAAATATAAAGGCTAAAAGGTGGGTGAAATGGGTTTTACCTTTTTACCTTATTACCTTTTTACCTTTAACCCTGGCGGCTCAATCCGACCGTCAGTTGATACGGCAGGGTAATAAGCAGTTCAGGGCAGGCAATATGGCTGAGGCTGAAGTGCTGTATCGTAAGGCTGTAGAGAAAAACCAGCGTAACCCGCAGGCTACTTATAACTTGGGCAATGCTCTCATGGAGCAACGTAAAGACTCGTTGTCTATCAACCAGTTGGAAGCTTCGGCTAAACTGGAGACGAATCCTTTGCGACGCGCCCAGGCTTTCCATAATATAGGCGTCATTTGTCAGAAACACCAGATGTTCAACGAGGCCATCGAGGCTTATAAGGAGTCGCTTCGCAACAATCCTACCGACGACCAGACCCGTTATAACCTGGAACTGTGCAAGCGTCAGCAGAAACAACAGCAGCAGGACGATAAGCAGAACCAGCAGAAGCAGGAGCAGGAGAAGAAGGAGCAAGAGCAGAAGCAAGAGCAGGAGAAGCAGGAGAAGAAAGACCAGCAGCAGCCTCCTAAGCAGCAGATGAGCAAGGACAATGCCGAACAGTTGCTGAATGCTGCCATGCAGGAAGAGAAACAAACTCAAGAGCGTATGCAGAAAGCCATGCAGAGGTCTCAGAAGCGCACTTTGGAGAAGAACTGGTGATGAGATAATGTAAATATGAGAAATTGTAAAATTGATAAAATGTAAAAATGCAAAAATGAAGAAACGACTGATTTTTATTATTTCATTATTAAATTTTTACATTGCGACAATCGTCGCCCAGACCCTTACAGGTCGGGCGCCAGACCAGGTTGCTGTTGGAGAACAGTTCCGATTGAGCTATACCGTCAATACCGACGAAGCGAGGGGTTTCCGTGCCGGTAACATCCCCGACGCCTTCGATGTGCTCATGGGTCCCAGCACTTCCACGCAGTCCAGCTACCAATTGGTCAATGGCCACATGTCCAGTTCGTCGTCCATCACCTATACCTATATTCTTTCAGCCAATAAGAATGGTATCTTCACCATTCCTGCAGCCCATGTGACGGTAGGTGGCAAGAACATCAACTCCAACGAGATTCACATCCAGGTTGTTGGCAATGCCAGCAATGCCCAGTCGGGTGGGGGAGGTCAGGGCCGACGACAGTCTGGCCGTACGGAGGTGCGTCCTGCTGGTAGCACCATTTCCGGCAGCGACCTCTTCATCAAGGTTTCTGCTTCCAAGCAGCATGTCCGTGAGCAAGAACCTATCCTCTTGACCTATAAGGTATATACACTGGTGGCCTTGACCCAGTTGAATGGTAAGATGGCCGACTTGAAGAGCTTCTATACCCGCGAGGTACCGCTGTCGCAGGAGAAGCAGTTCCATCTGGAAATGCTGAACGGCAAACCTTATAAGACTGTCACTTGGCAACAATACGTCATGTTCCCGCAGGTGACGGGTAAGTTGGAAGTGCCCAGTATCACTTACGAAGGCATCGTCGCCCAGCAGAATCGAAACGTTGACCCCTTCGAAGCTTTCTTTAACGGCGGCTCGGGCTATGTCGAGGTGAAGAAGCAGATTACCGCTCCTGGCATTACCATCCAAGTGGACCCGTTGCCCGAACATCCGGCAGGATTCTCTGGCGGAGTCGGTTCCTTCCAGATTTCTGCCCAGCTCGACAAGACGGAAGTGAAGGCTAACGACCCAGTCAAGCTGCGTGTCACGGTGAGCGGCATGGGTAACATGAAGTTGCTCAAACAGCCCGTCGTTGAATTCCCCAGCGACTTCGACCATTATGACGCCAAGGTAACGGACAAGACCAAGCTGACGACACGCGGCCTGGAGGGAAGCATCATCTATGACTTCCTGGCTGTGCCGCGTCATCAGGGAACTTTCGAGATTCCTGCCATCAGCTATGTCTATTTCGACACTCAGAGCAATAAATACAAGACCGTCAAGACCCAGCCCTTCACGCTACATGTCGCCAAGGGCAGCGGTAGCAGTTCTTCGGCTTATAGCGGTCAGGAGGATATCAAGCAGCTGAACAGCGACATCCGCTATATCAAAATGGGCGAAAGCCGTCAGCGTGCTGTGGGCGAATACTTCTTCGCCTCCACCGAGTATTGGGTGTCGCTGGCCGTCCTCGTCTTGGCCTTTATCTCGCTGTTCGTCATTTTCCGTCAGCGGGCTATCGACAATGCCGACATTGTGGGTCAGCGTGCTGGCAAAGCTAACAAGGTGGCTACGAAGCGCTTGAAGAAAGCTGCCAAGTTGATGGCTGCGGGTAAGCAGAACGACTTCTATGACGAGGTGTTACGGGCACTTTGGGGCTATGTCGGTGACAAGCTGAACATGCCTGTCGAGCAATTGTCTCGCGAAAACATCAGCCAGAAACTCTCGGCCCATAGTGTCCACCAGTCCGTCATCGATCAGTTCTTGGGTGCCCTTGACGAGTGCGAATATGCCCGTTATGCCCCAGGCGATGTTACAGGTAATATGAATAAGGTATATGATGCGGCTATGGGTGCCATCACTCAGATAGCCACCACAATGAAGAAAAGGCCCTCGGCTAAATGAGAAATGAAAGAAGTGAGGAACGAGCAATGAAAATGAAGTTATTTAGAAATGTTATGCGCTATACAAATATGAGAGAATTGAGGAGACAATGGGTCATGAGATTGCTGACGGCATTTCTCGTTTCTCATTTCTCCTTTCTCATTTCTTCTGCGGCTGTACCGCAGAAGGCTTTGGCCGACAGTGCCTTCGTTCAGGAACGTTACCAGCAGGCAGCCCGTGACTATGAGGCACTGCTGAAACAAGGTGTAAGCGCTGAACTCTATTACAATCTGGGTAACTGCTACTACCGCATGGACCAGATGACGAAGGCCGTACTGAACTATGAGCGTGCCCTGTTGCTCTCGCCGGGTGACAGAGACATCCGTTTCAACTTGCAGATGGCCCGTTCGAAGACCATCGATAAGATTACGCCTGAGTCAGAGATGTTCTTCGTCACATGGTATCACGCGCTGGTCAACCTGATGAGTGTTGATGGCTGGGCGCGAATGGCCCTCGTTTCGCTGGTCATCGCCATCATCCTGGCCTTGCTCTACCTCTTTGCCGACCGCATAGCCCTGCGCAAGATTGGGTTCTTTGGCGGTATCCTGCTATTGCTGGTGTTTATCGTCAGCAATATCTTTGCCTTCCATCAGCGCTACGCCCTGACCCATCGTACGGGAGCCATTGTCATTAAGTCGGCAGTGAATGTCAAGAGCACGCCGTCGAAGAATGGTACCGACCTCTTTATCTTGCACGAAGGAACCCGTGTCACTATCACTGATTCCTCCATGCGTGGCTGGCGTGAGGTTCGCGTGGCCGATGGCAAAGAAGGCTGGTTGGAAACGAAAGAGATAGAAGTGATTTAAAGTTTAGAGTTTAGTGCTTAGAGTATAGAGTTTAGTGTTGACAGTTTAGGGGCTTGAGGTGATGGAGGAGTTGATTCAGTTTGACAAGCAGTTGTTGCTGTGGTTCAACGGCAGTGAGTCGTTGTTTTTGGACAGCCTCATCACCACGCTCACCAATGCCAAGACGTGGATTCCGCTCTATCTGTCGCTTTTCTACGTTGTCGTGAAAAGCAACCAGACTGTTCGTGATGTCTTCCTGATCCTTGCTGCGACAGGACTATGCGTACTTCTGGCAGGTACGATAGACGACACCATTGTCAAACCCACTGTAGCCCGTTGGCGTCCTGGACACGATCCGCAGATAGGTATGCTGGTCGATACAGTTAACGGCTACCGTGGCGGTAACTACGGTTTCTTCTCGGCCCACGCATCGAACACTTTCTCGATTGCCATATTCTTCTCGCTGCTCATGCGACAGCGGCTGTTTACCGTCTTTATGGTCTGCTGGTCGCTCATCAACTGTTATACGCGGCTCTACCTGGGCGTCCACTACCCCGGCGACATCCTCGTCGGACTCTCTTGGGGAGCCATTGTCGGCACGTCGGTCTATTATCTCTACCGCCGTGTGCTCCGTCTGACGCCAACTTTTGTGCCAGCAACCTATACCCCAGTCATGTGCGACATCCCCATCGCTGTGCTGGTGTTGACCATTGTTTTTGCTCTACTACAAGCCTATGTTCAGATTTAAGTATTTCACCGTTCGACAAGAACTCTGCGCCATGAAGGTTGGTACTGATGGTGTACTCCTGGGAGCATGGGCCAAGGTTCCGAGTTTCGAAAGCGGCACAGGTGACACCGAGCGGAAAGTGGATGTGCTTGACGTAGGAACAGGAACAGGCGTTGTAGCTTTGATGATGGCCCAGCGTTACCCCAACGCTAGTATTATGGCCATCGACATTGATGAAGGTGCCGTTCAGCAGGCTGAGGAAAACGTTGCTGCATCCCCTTTCTTTAATCAGGTAACGGTAAGGCGTGAGCGCGTACAAGATCATGATTCTTGTTATGATGTCATCGTCTGCAATCCTCCTTTCTTTATAGACTCGCTGGCAGCTCCAGACAAGCAACGCAACATGGCGCGACATGCTGACACTCTGACATACGCCGAACTGATGGAGGCCGCATGGCGCCTGCTCCGCGATGACGGTGAACTGAGCATTGTCGTACCTTTCGACTACCGCCAGCGCATGGAGGACGAGGCTACTTTCCGAGGTTTCTTCCCCTCTCGTGTCTGTGCCGTTCGTACCGTTGCCGGCCGTCCAGCCCGCCGCTATCTGCTCGCCTTCCGCAAGCACCCCTGCGAGCGTCCTTTCGAGACCATGACTATCGGTGATGATAATTATAAGCAGCTGACTAAAGACTTCTACCTATAAATATTGTGATGCAAAATGATTAAGAGAATTGTTATCCTTTCCGTGCTTTTTGTCTTCTGTGCGATATCAGAAGCACAAGACAAACTGTATGCCGACGAGTTTCCTATCGGCGACATTACTCTGCTCGACGGTCCATTGAAGAAAGCTAGCGACCTGAACGTCAAGACGCTTTTGCAGTATGATTGCAACCGGCTTTTAGCACCTTACCGCAAAGAGGCCGGACTGGAGCCGAAGGCAAAAGCCTATCCGAACTGGGACGGCCTGGACGGACATGTGGGTGGCCACTATCTGACAGCGATGGCCATCAATGCAGCGACGGGCAATGACGAGTGTCGCCAGCGTATGGAGTATATGATCAGTGAACTTCAGCTTTGTGCCGATGCCAATGCGAAAAACCATCCCGATTGGGGTAAGGGTTACGTCGGTGGCATGCCGAACAGCGAACGCATCTGGTCGACGTTCAAGAAAGGCGACTTCGGTGTCTATTTCGGCTCGTGGGCACCGTTCTATAATCTGCATAAGATGTATGCCGGACTTCGCGACGCCTGGCTCTATTGTGGCAACGAGCAGGCCAAGGCGCTCTTCTTAGGTTTCTGTGACTGGGCTATCGACCTGACGGCAGGACTGAGCGACGAACAGATGGAGCGGATGCTGGGCAACGAGCACGGCGGCATGAACGAGGTGCTGGCTGATGCCTACGCCATCACCAAGGAACCGAAGTATCTCTTCGTGGCCATGCGGTTCTCACACCGTAGATTGCTTACGCCGATGTCGCAACGTGTAGATAATCTCGACAATATGCATGCCAATACGCAAGTGCCGAAAGTGGTGGGATTCGAGCGTATCAGCGAACTGTCGAACCTTTATCCGATGAAAGGATGCCTGCTGACAGATAGGGGAGAAAAGGTTTGCGGCTTGACAAGTCTTGAGCATTACCACGATGCTGCCGACTTCTTCTGGGACATTGTGACGGGGCAACGCTCACTGGCCTTCGGCGGCAACTCGCGTCGTGAGCACTTCCCCAGCAAGGAGGCCTGCACGGACTTCATCAACGACATTGACGGTCCTGAGACTTGCAACACCAACAACATGCTGAAACTTACCGAAGACTTGCATCGCCGCAATCCCGAAGCCCGCTATGCCGACTACTACGAGTTGGCGACATTCAATCATATTCTCTCTTCGCAACATCCTGAGCACGGCGGATATGTCTATTTTACCCCCGCTCGTCCGCGCCACTACCGCAACTACTCGGCACCCAATGAAGCCATGTGGTGCTGCGTCGGCACGGGTATGGAGAATCATGGCAAGTACGGCCAGTTTATCTATACCCATGTGGACAACGCCCTCTACGTGAACCTTTTTGTAAGTTCCGAGCTGAACTGGCGCGAGAAGGGACTCACCCTGCGTCAGGAAACAGCCTTCCCCTACGGCGAGACTAGTAAGATTACCATCACTAATGGTAAGAGCGAGTTTCCCTTGTTGGTGCGCTATCCAGGTTGGGTGACGCTTGGCACTTTCTCTGTAAAGGTCAATGGCCAACCCGTTAGCATCGTCACCGGCCCGTCCAGCTACGTCTGCATCGACCGCCAGTGGAAGAAAGGCGACGTGGTGGAGATTTCTTTCCCCATGCATAACAGCGTGAAGTATCTGCCCAATGTGCCGCAGTATGTAGCCCTGATGCACGGACCTATCCTGCTCGGCATGAAGACAGGAACGGAAGACCTGGCTCATCTCGTGGCTGACGACAGCCGCTTCGGACAATATGCCAGCGGCAAGAAACTGCCCATCAACGAGGCTCCCATCCTCATCAACGATCATATCGAGGATATTACTAACCAGCTGAAACCTATTGATGGCAAGCCCCTACACTTCATGTTGGAAACAAAAATGGTCAATCGTCAACCGTCATTGGCCAATGTACTACAACCTTTCTTCGAGATTCACGACAGCCGCTACATGATTTATTGGCTCGCCCTTTCTGAGCAAGGCTATAAGGGCTATCTCGATGATCTTGCCAAGCAGGAACAGGAGCGCCAGGCATTGGAGGCACGTACTGTCGATAAGGTACAGCCCGGCGAGCAGCAGCCTGAGACCGACCACAAGATGGAGAGCGACCGCTCGAACGTTGGTAACACCAACGATACCTTCTTCCGCGATGCTCGCGACGGCGGTTCTTTCAGCTATCTGATGCAGACCGGCGGCCAGACAGACCTCAGCCTGCGCCTGAAGTATTGGGGTGTTGGCGAGTGGAAGACCCACGAGTTCGATATCCTTGTTGACGACGTGCTGGTGAAGGAGGTCAACAACACCGGCAAGTACCGCATCTCAGAGTTTAAGTACGAAACCTATCCAATTCCTAGCGAACTGCTGAATGGTAAGCAGCAGGTGCGCGTCAAATTCGTGGCGAAGCCTCGTAAGCAGATTGGTGAGATTTATGAAGTACGATTAGTAAAAGGAAACTAAATCAACTAAAAACGATAACGATTATGAAGAGAATTCTTTTCGGCCTTATTGCGCTGGTGTCTGTCATGGCCTCTGCGCAAGTGAAGTATCCGTTCCAGAACCCGTCACTCTCGAACAAGGAGCGCGTGGAAAACCTGTTGTCGCTGCTTACGCCCGACGAGAAGGTGGGACTGATGATGAACAAATCACAATCAGTCGACAGGTTGGGCATCCCCAGTTACAACTGGTGGAGCGAGGCTTGTCATGGTGTGCGCCAGGGAGGCTATACCGTCTATCCCCAACCCATTGGTATGGCTGCAGCCTTCAATGCCCAGCTGGTGTACGACGTCTTCTCGCAGGTCAGCGACGAGGCGCGTGCCAACTGGAATCGTACCAACCACAATGACCCTAAGCTGTTTAACGTCCCGCAGGGCGTGACCTACTATCCAGGCAATCCAGAGCTGACGTTCTGGTGTCCTAACGTCAACATCTTCCGCGACCCAAGATGGGGCCGTGGTCAGGAAACTTGTGGCGAGGACCCTTATATGAATGCCGTATTAGGTGTGCAGACCGTATTGGGTATGCAGGGTAATAACGACCGCTACTTCAAGACGCATGCCTGCGCCAAGCACTATGCCGTTCACAGCGGACCGGAACCCCTGCGCCACTCGATGAATGTAGAACCTACGAATCGTGACCTCTGGGAGACCTATCTGCCAGCTTTCAAAGCACTGGTGAAGAAAGCGAATGTTCGCGAGGTGATGTGTGCTTATCAGCGCTTTGAGGGCAAGCCTTGTTGTACCAGCGACCGTCTGCTCATCGACATACTACGTAACAAGTGGGGCTACGATGCTATTGTACTCACCGACTGCGATGCCATCAACAACTTCTATAATAAAGGTCAGCACGAGACACACAAGGATCCGTTATCAGCCTCTGTTGATGCAGTCTTGAACGGTACCGACCTGGAGTGTGGCAAGGTGTTTATGTCGCTGGCTGAAGGTCTGAAGAAAGGACTGATCAAGGAGAGCGACCTCGACAAGCACCTGCGCTATACGCTGATGGGCCGTTTCGAACTGGGTATGTTCGACCCCGCTGAGATGCTGCCATGGGCCAATATTCCTGCCTCAAATATCAGTTCCGAGGAGCATGATGCCCTGGCTACTCAGGCCGCCCGTGAGTCGATGGTGCTGTTAGAGAACAAAGCCATCCAGCAGGGCTCAGAGTCGAAAGCGGTTCTCCCACTTTCCAAGAGTATCAAAACCCTTGCCGTCATAGGTCCGAATGCTGACGACGTGGAACTGCTGAACGGTAACTACGGCGGCACGCCCACCGATGAGCACAAGCACTCGCTGCTGAGTGGCATCAAGGCTGCCCTGCCCGATACTAAGATCTTCTACGATAAGGCCTGTGAACTGAACGACGAATTCCAGACCATCCATCACCTGCAGGACTTCAACGAAGGCAAGGGCGTGAAGGTAGAGTTTTTCAATAATCGTGAACTGGCTGGCGAACCTGCCAGGACAGACTACTATAATGACCTGAACTTCTCGACCTTTGGTGCTTGGGGCTTTGCTCAGGGTGTCAGTCGCGACTCGCTGTCTGTCCGCATTAGTGGTCAGTACGTTTCGACCTTTACCGGCGAGATGAAGTATACGCTGACCACCGACAATGGCTACGTGCTGAAGGTGAATGGCGAGGTGGTCGAAGAAGGCAAGCCTGGCGGTCGCCGTGGCTTTGGTTTCGGACGCCGTGTAGAGTATAAGTCGTTCCCTGTAGAGCAGGGCAAGACCTACGATGTCTGCATCGAGTATAAACACGGCAATGGCCAGTTTGCCATGCTGCGTGGCGACATCTGCGAGCGCAAACTCGTCGACTTCACAGACCTTGCCAACGAGGTGAAGCAGGCTGATGCCATCATCATCATCGGCGGCATTTCGGCCCGTATGGAGGGCGAAGGTGGTGACAAAGCAGACATAGAGTTACCGAAGGTTCAGCAGATGCTGGTCAAGGCCATGCATGCCACGGGACGACCCGTCATCTTCGTCAACTGCTCTGGTTCTGCTATCGCCTTCGGCAGCGTCGAGGGTCAGTACGATGCCTTGTTGCAGGCTTGGTATCCTGGTCAGGGCGGTGCCAAGGCATTGGCTGAGGTACTCTTTGGCGACTATAATCCTGGCGGAAAACTGCCTGTCACCTTCTATCGCTCGAATGACGACTTGCCCGACTTCCTGGACTACTCGATGAAGAACCGCACATATCGTTACTTCACGGGTGTGCCGCAGTATGCCTTCGGCTACGGACTGAGCTATACCACGTTCAGTGTGGGTAAGGCCAAGACTGTCATCAATAAAAAAGCCGCTAAAGCCGGCAAACCCAATTGCGTCGTTGTTGTTCCGGTGACTAATACTGGTCAGCGTGAGGGTACCGAGACTGTACAGGTTTATGTGAAGCGTCTTGACGATGCCGGTGCTCCTATCAAGGCTTTGAAGGGATTCCAGAAGCTGACGCTGAAGCCGGGCGAGACCAAGACGGCTGTGATAGACCTTGACAGCGAGGCTTTCGAATACTATGACGAGAGCATTGACGAGTTGGCAGTCAAGTCTGGCCGTTACGAGATATTCTACGGTACCTCGTCGCAGGATAAAGATTTGCAGAAATTTGATTTTGTTGTGAAATAAAAAGCCTTTGGCTATTAAGCATTAAGAATATGGTGCGGAGTTTTTTGTTATTTATGTCATTTTTAGTTTCAAGTAGTGTGGCTGCGCAGAATCTGGAGTTGAAGACGATTACCAGCGGGGAGTTCCGCGGTGAGTCGATGGCTGCCGTGACACCGTTGGCCGATGGTGAGACGTATGCCCAGCTGAGTAGTGACGGCAAGCGTATAGTGCAATGTTCGTTTAAGACGGGCAAGGAGGTTGGCGTGCTGTTCGACGTCGCTTCGGCAAAGGGACCTCAGATAGACCGCGTGGATGGCTACATTGTCAGTCCTGACGGCAGTCGTCTGCTCATTCAGACGAATACGGAGGCCATCTACCGCCACTCGTTCACCGCCACATATTATATTTATACTGTGCGGAACAACCGTCTTGTGCCGCTGTCGGAGAATGGTCCGCAGCAGACGCCGCTCTTCTCGCCTGACGGTCTTCAGATAGCTTTTGTCAGAGATAATAACATCTTCATCGTCAAGCTATTATATGACAATGCTGAAGTTCAGATTACCACCGACGGCAAGCGCAATGAAATCATCAACGGCATACCCGACTGGGTGAACGAAGAGGAGTTTAGCCTGTCACGTGCCATGGTGTTTACTGCCGACAGCAAGCAGTTAGTGTGGGTGCGTTACGACGAGACAGCGGTGAAGCAGTTCTCGATGCCGATGTATAAAGGTTTGAATCCTGAGAAGACGGAATATGCTGGCTATCCGGGCTTCTACACCTATAAATATCCTATCGCCGGTGAGGACAATTCCCGCGTGGCGGTGTGGAGCTTCGACATTGCCAGTCGCCAGAAGCGTCAGTTGCAGGTGCCGTTGGATGCCGACGGCTACGTGCCGCGCCTTGTGATGATCAATTCTGATGGACAGTCCGCAGGAGCTTCTCAGGCTTCGGGTAGCGGGGAAACGTCTCGTGGGGTGGCAGTCTTCACCCTGAACCGCCATCAGGACTGTCTACGCATCTTCTTATGCGACCCTTTGTCGACGGTGTGCAAGCAGATTATCGAGGAGAAGGTCGATAAATATGTTCGCGAGGAAGTGGTGCACGGTGTCCAGTTCACGGGACGCCATATCCTCGTGCCCAGCGACCGTACAGGATGGATGCATCTCTACCTCTATAATATGAACGGTCAGCAGTTGCGCCAGATTGAGACGGGCGACTATGAGATCAGCGCTGTCTATGGTTACGACGAGGCAACGGGCGACACCTACTATGCCTCTCACGAGAACGGCGCCACCGACCAGCGTGTCTGGGTGATGCACCAGAATGGCAAGCGCGAGTGCTTGTCCGAGCAGGCCGGCTGGAGTAGTGCCGTGTTTAGTAAGAACTACAAATACTTTATCCGCACCTGGAGCAATCTGAATACGCCACCCGTCTATACTTTATGCGACAACAAAGGTAAGACGCTGACCACTTTGGAGGACAATCAGCAGCTGCGTCAAAAGTTGTCGGCCTACAGCCTGGGTCGCCGCGAGCTGTTTACGCTGACCACTTCGGAGGGTGTCAAGCTGAACGGCTGGCTAATCAAACCAGCTGATTTCAATCCTTCGAAGAAGTATCCTGTGGTGATGTACCAATATGGCGGTCCTGGCAACCAGCAGGTAGCTGACCGTTGGAACATCGGCATGTGCGGTCAGGGAGCCATCTTCGAGCAGTATCTCTGTCAGCAGGGCTTCCTATGTGTCTGCGTCGATAATCGTGGCACGGGAGGGCGTGGTGTCCAGTTTGAGAAGTGTACTTACCAACAGATAGGCAAGTTAGAGGCCGCTGACCAGGTGGAGACTGCTCTGTGGTTAGGCCAGCAGTCGTATGTTGACAAGGACCGCATTGCCATCTGGGGCTGGAGCTTTGGAGGCTTCAACACGCTGATGGCTATGTCCGAGGGTAGGGGAGTATTCTGCGCAGGTATTGCCATTGCTCCGCCTACGTCGTGGAAGTATTACGATAGTATCTATACTGAGCGCTATATGCGTACACCGAAGGAGAATCCGTTAGGTTATTTCGACTGTCCCATTAGCAGGGCTGAGAAGTTGCATGGCGCCCTCTTGCTCTGCCATGGTTCGGCCGACGACAATGTACACTTCCGCAATACGGCAGAATATACCGAGGCACTGGTTCAGGCCGACAAGGACTTCCGTCAGTTGGTTTATACCAATCGCAACCACAGCATTAACGGAGGCAACACGCGCAACCATCTCTTCCGCCAATGCGTGGATTTCTTCAAGCGCTACATGCTTTGACAGGAAATGATTCTACAGTTTCACGCTCGAAATGTCGACGAGTCCGTTGACGATGGCGAAGATGGTAAGGCCGGCTGGGGAGTGAATCTGTAGCTTGCGGGCGATGTTGCGACGATGTGTGATGACGGTATTCACCGAAATACACAGACGGTCGGCAATCTCTTTGTTCTGCAAGCCCTGTACTACACCAATGATAACGTCGCGTTCACGGTCGCTGAGCGCGGCGTTATTGTCTTGTCCACCTTTGAAAACCATCGATGAGATGTTCTTCGACACATCCTCTTGCTTGGTAACCCGTTCCAAACGCTTGATGGCCGGCGTGAAGATACGGTCTTCCACTTCGGCATGCTGATGCAGCCATTCCTCGTTGTTATAGATGTCGTAGAGAGTGGCCGTCAATTGGTTGTTATGGTGGGCGTCGGTAGGCAGGTACTTGATGATCATGAGTTTCAACTCACGCAGTATCTTGTCGGTCTGCTCATGGTTTTTCGAGAACGTCTCGACATTGTAGTCGTTCATGGGGTGGCCTTCGAGCAACGACTCGACGTATGGGAAGAGTGTCTTCTCCTCGTACTTCATGTGTCGTCGTATCTCCTGTGCATAGCCTTCGTACAATTTCATGATGAGTCCGCCTAGGGCATCGTCCTCGCTGATGCTCTCCTGCAACTCACGGCGGATGAAGGGCAGCTGGAAGTCGAGGTAGTACGTGTGACTGGCCTTCAGATAGTGCAACAGCGTGGGAACACTGATCTGCTCGTCATCCTCATAATTGGTGAAGTCGTTAATCGTAAAATTGACTACCGCCAGGAAGGTGTAGGTGTCCACCCCGTTCATCTGGCACGTCTCGCTGACCGTCTTGTCGCCAAAACCGAGGTTAATGCCAAACGAGCCTAATGCCTGCAACACGCTGTAGTTGTCCTTGATGAGCGTTATCATCTTGTCGCCCGCCTCATACATCTTCACATTCTTCATATTGCCCTATACCTTATTAATTATTAGACGCTGCAAAAGTACTCATTTATTATGAATCGTGCAAGAGTAAAAAACGATTTCATCATTATTAGGTATTGTCGTTTTGTTGAAATCGCCTTACCTTTGCAGGCGATTTGAAATGAAGAATGAAAGATGAAGAATAGAAAATTTGCTACCGCATTGACGGTATTTATGGCTTTATCAAACCTTGGCGCAAAGGCACAGGTGACAGAAGTGGATGCAACTACTGGAGCTACAAGACATGCGCCGAAGACAGAGAAGGCTTGTGATGCGCCAAAGGCAGAGAAAAAGACTTGTGCGTCGTCACGACTGAAGGTTGGTGGCTACGGCGAGGCTGTCTTTTCGCGTAACTTCTTCAGCGACCACGTCAGCCGTTACAGCCAACCTGAAGAACATAAGAATGACCCGAGTCACGGCCGTTTTGACATTCCCCATGCCGTTGTCTTCTTAGGCTACGACTTTGGCAAGGGTTGGACTGTTGGCACTGAGATAGAGTTTGAGCATGGCGGCAACGGCATTGCCTATGAGAAGGAAGACGAGGAAGGCGGCGAATGGGAACAGGAGACCGAGAAGGGTGGTGAGGTAGAGCTGGAGCAGTTCTGGATTCAGAAGTCGTTCTCGCCTGCTGCCAACATCCGCGCAGGCCACATCGTCGTACCTGTCGGACTGAACAATGCCCACCACGAGCCGTTGAACTTCTTCACCGTCTATCGTCCTGAGGGCGAGAACACCATCATGCCCTCGACGTGGCACCAGACGGGAGCCTCGCT